>JBGQAL010000170.1:0-5555 GCA_041494285.1 Methanotrichaceae archaeon | reverse complement strand
TCAGCCCCAATTAAGGGTCCGATAGGTAATAGGTCATGGTTAAGAGTAGTAACCATGCCGATTTATAAGCTTGATTTTCTTATCGATGTCTGAAGACATTATAGTTTCGTATAGTTATTAATTGCCCCGGAGTTTAGGTTATGATATAGGCAATTTTGGGGAAAAAGATGAATATATCACGGATCAATTTTGGATAAAACCATCGGCAAATACGGCTTCTGCTAAGTACCATCTTTTCGCGAATTCTTTCATAGATTATATTTACCGTGATCGCACAGGAAAGGATCGCCCGAATACGATAAATATATCTGAAGTGATAAATTTAGCGCTAATTAAGAATGAGAAACCTATCGATTGGCTTACGATAATTGTTGTTCTTTGCACAATTATTACAACTCTTCTGGCAGTATATAGACTAAAATTGGAGCGCAAAAAAGAAAAATAAATTTGTATTACATTAATTATGCCTACATCGTCGGTGGAACACTTTAGAGAATAAGGGATAGCCAATGCCCATTTAGAATCCCAAACTCTGCATCTTCATACCAAGGCGATAAGAATTCATCAAATCGGGGCTATTAGTCCAACATGTACCGATTATCAAATTTCTGTAGCTAAACTAAAAAGTCCTATGTTGGATTAGAACGACGCCGAATTATCTAAATAGTCAATGTATAATCTGACTATGATCATGACAGAAAAATTCAGAAGTTGGATTCCCACTGCGATTACAATAATTTTAATAGGTAGTCTATTTATTTACTTCAATTATAAGATAGATAATTTGGAAACCATCAAGGAAGAAAAGGTTATAATGAAGAACAATTTTTCCAAAAATGTGGAAAAAATTAAACCAGCAGTTGTAATGATTCTTGCAGAAACAAATCGTTCTGAGCTTCCATTTATGGGTGGAGAATATATTGCAAGTCAAAATAAAGTTTTCTCAAAAGGAACTGGATTTATAGTTACAGAGAATGGCTATATTCTAACAGCTAATCATGTTGTTAAAGAAGCAAAGGACAAAATCCAAGTTTACCAAAGTGGTAAACTTCAGCCTTATGAAGCAAAAATAATTTCTTCAAATAATGATTCAGATGTTGCTTTACTAAAAATCGAAGGTAATAGACTTCCGCATGTCGTCTTGGGAGAATATGATAAATTCGCAGAGGGATTGGATATCGGATTTATTGGCTTTCCTCTGATTATGAATTCACCAATAACTAATAAAGGTATCATTTCAGGAAAGGGTAAATTTCAATTTGAGGAAAACGGAGAATATATTGATATTTATACTGTAGATGCCTTCATAAATCAGGGCAATAGTGGAGGCCCTGTTTTTTCAGCAGATACCGGAGAAGTTATTGGGATTATAAACGCAAGATATGCTTCTGTTAATGAAAATCAGTTCTTGAAATTGCCTTCGAATTATTCTCCGGTTATGACATTAGGGGATGGTGATCCAATTCGCTTATCAGTCGAAACATATAACGCAAATCTCAGATTAATAGGAGATGTCACTCAAGTAGGTATCGGATACACTACATCAATTGAATATGGAAAAGGACTTCTTGAGGAAGCCCTTGCGAGAAGATGACAGTGGAGCAAGCGGTTGCAGCTATTGATGACTGGGATCAATTCGTCTAGCCTCATTCGCTCGATAACGAGCTTGCCAGGTAAAGATATTATCTAATTCAAAAATCCTATTATTAGTATTTTCAAGTTTAAGCCTTCTAAAGAAAACAAATGAGTTTGAGGTTCAAGAAGAAAAGTTATGGGCTCTTATCTAAAGTGAATTAAAGCAAAAAATTCATAATTTAAAAAAATTTAGTGAGGCAGCAGAACTGCTGCTGCCTGCATAGCCCAGTTGTAGAACGGCTGCGGGTAGACGCCGATACCGATGACCCCGATCAATGTCAGGATCAAGGCAACTGCGTATCCCTTGGGCTCTGAGATCTTCGGTCCTGTTGGCTCCTTCAGATACATGTAGCTGATGATCCTCAGGTAATAGTACAGCGACAGAGCGCTGTTGAGGATTGCAAGCACTGCAAGCCACACAAGTCCGGCGTTGATGGCCGAGCCAAAGAGCACGAACTTGCCTATGTACCCGGCTGTAGGCGGAATTCCGGCCAGGGCGAACATGAAGATTAACAGACAGAACGCCGTTATGGGCGCGCGCCTTCCGAGGCCTGCATAGTTCGATATGTCGTCCGGGTCGCTTCCCTCCTTCAGTCCGTCCTTTAAGACCATGTAGCCGACGACCGCCGCTGCAATGAAGGCTCCCATCTTCATCAGGGCGTGACCAAGGATCAGGAGCAAGCCACCAGCTATGCTGTTCTGAGCAATTGCTGCCCCGTTAGGCTGACCGAGCGCTGCGCCCACGACGACAAAGGTCATGGCCATGTACCCGGCCTGAGCAACGCTTGAGTAGGCGAAGATCCTCCGCACGTTGTTCTGCCAGATGGCCAGAACGTTGCCCAGAGTCATGGTCAGAGCTGCCAGGATGGCAAAGGCCAGGTACCATTCCAGTCTCAGGGCTAACAGGGCCACGAATATCACCCTGAAGGCCGCTGCAAACCCCATCTTCTTGGAGCCTGCTGCGAGCAACCCTGAAACCAGGGAGGGCGCACCCTCGTAGGTATCGGGAGCCCACATGTGGAAGGGAACAAGAGCCATCTTGAAGGCGAACCCTGCGATCACGAAGATCAGGGCCACGAGAGTAGCCGGAGCAAAGTTGGACAAGGCTGCAGAAGCAATCCCTGCAATCTTCGTCGTCCCAGCCATGCCGTAGAGCAGCGAGAAGCCGAAGAGCATAAAAGCCGAAGAGACAGACCCGAAGATGAAGTACTTCATGGCCGCCTCAAGGTTCCTCTTCGACTTGTCAAAGGCTGCCAAGGCGTAAGTGGAAAGGCTCGCCAGCTCGAACCCAACGAACAGGGTGACCAGATCGATGGAGCTTGAAACCACCATCATTCCAACAGTGGCCAGAAGCAGCAGAGCGTAGAACTCATCGGCGCCTTTGGCATCCTTGTACCTGGACAGAGAGGCGATCACCACCAGTATAGAGACAACGATGAAGACCGCCTTGAAGAACTGGGACAGGGCATCGACAGATATGGTGTCGAAGAAGAATACCCGTCCGAGCTTGGCGCTCATTACCAACCCAAGGGACACGACCAGTCCCACCAAGCTCAGGTAGCCCATCAGGTTGCCGTTCTTCTTCATGAGCGATCCAAGCAGAATCACCAGCACCGCAAGGGCCGTAAGCAGAGCCTCGGCTCCAACGGGCATGTAGTATCCTAGATCCACTTCAGATCACCCCCATCTGGGTCAGAGTAACAACGGGACCCATCACCTGGTAGGCGGCAACGCCCATTATATCCGTGATGAGGTTGGGCCGAACACCGAAGAGTATTGCGAGCAGTATTATCATGCTCATGGAGAACAGCTCGTAGGAATGGGCATCGTGCACCTGCATATACTTCTTCAGGATGGGCCCAAACAGGACCTTCTGAGTTGCCCACAGGTGGTAACCGGCAGTGACTGCAATGCTCATGAACACCACTATCATGGTGAATGTCGGCAGCGTTGCGTAGGATCCGGTCAGCACCATGAACTCAGCCACGAAACCGCTCATACCCGGCAACCCCAGGGATGCCAGGAATCCGGCCAGCATCAGGAAGGCGAACTTTGGCATCCTGTCAGCCAAGCCACCCAGGTCGGCAATGACCCTTGTGCCGACGGTATGCTGGATGGTTCCTGCGGACATGAACAGGACGCAGGTTATCAGGCCGTGGGAGAACTGCTGGAACATGGCACCCTGGATGGACATCCAGGTGAAGGCCACCGCTCCCAGAGTTACGAAGCCCATGTGGCTGACTGAAGAGTAAGCCACCAGTTTCTTGATGTCCTTCTGGGATAAAGCCAGAAACGCTCCGTATACTATGCTCAGGACTGCTATTATGGCAATCACTGTCACGAAGATCTTGTTCACGTGGGGGAGGATGGGCAGAATCACCCTGAAAATGCCGTACCCACCCATCTTCAGCAGTAGAGCTGCCAGAACAACCGAGCCTGCCGTTGGCGCTTCGACGTGAGCGTCGGGCAACCAGGTATGGAAGGGAAACGCAGGCATCTTAACCAGGAACCCCAGCAGAAGGCCGGCAAAGATTATGTTCAGGAGACCAGGCGGGAAGATCTTCGGATCGGCTGTTGCCTGTAACAGAGTCAGCATGTCGAAGGTCCTCGACCCGTCAGGCATCCGGTATGTGAAGTACAGGGCGAAGATCGCCAAGAGCATCACAAGGCTTGCCACGTGGGTGTATATGAAGAACTTTATGGCAGCGTAGTCCTTTCTCGGCCCTCCCCACACTCCGATCAGGAAGAACATGGGTATGAGCACTATCTCCCAGAAGATGTAGAACAGGAAGAAGTCAAGAGCAGTGAAGACCCCAAGCACTCCAACCTCGTTCAAGAGGAGCAGTGCAAAGAACTGGTTGGGCCTCTTATCCTCGCCCCAGGAGTATATTATGACCAGGACGGAGACTATTGTTGAGAGCAGCACCAGGGGAAGCCCAATGCCGTCAACTCCGACGGTGTATTTCACACCGATGGAGGGAATCCAAGTATAGCTCTCCACGAACTGCATAATCTTGGAAGTCTTGTCAAACCCCATGTACATCTGCAGAGAAATCGCCAGCGGTACCAGCGATGCTATCAGCGCAACCATCCTCGCCTGGGCTCTAGTCCTTGTAAAGAACGAGATAATCGCTCCGATCAGTGGGATGGCGATCATCAAAGATATGTAGTTCATAATCCCACCTTCATCCCTATCTCAATCACTATCACGAGTACCACTATTCCCAGTACTATGGCAGTGATGTAATTCTGTACCACTCCCGTCTGAACCTTTCTCAGGTTTCCTCCAAATCCAACGGTTACCTCGCTAATCTTATTCAAGACGCCGTCCACGATCTTTATGTCGATCAAGTTGAAGAGAATGGCAACTCCGTATACCATCGTCTCAGCGAACCAGGCGGTGAAGATCTCATGCTGATAGTAACCCTTCAGCAGGAGCCTTCGTATTGGATCTCTCTCCGAGGTCACCAGACCGGGGTCGAGCTTATGCCAGTAGTAGAAGATCATGGCCACCAGTATTCCGCCTATAGCGATTATGTAGGGCAGTATCTTGACGATGAACGGCTCGCCTGCACCTTCTCCCCCGGCTGCGCCAGCCTCTGATATGTGTCCTCCTATGACACCCAGTTGATGGAAGTCGACACCGTAGTGCTCGAAGTTAGTGTCCAGGTACTGATAGAACCCGCTCTGGGCAAAGAATCCGAACCCCAGGGCGAACACTGCCAGGAGAACAAGCGGTCCGATCATTATCCACGGAGACTCATGCTTGTGGTAGTCTGACCTCGGCTCGCCGGTAAAAGCGACGAACCAGAGCCTGAATGTGTAGATGGCCGTCAGAGTAGCCGCACAGATCAGCATTAAGTAAGGCAGGTAGTTGATCTGGACCCCGTACTCGTAGGCGATCTTGATGATCTCGTCTT
>JBGQAL010000147.1:0-6960 GCA_041494285.1 Methanotrichaceae archaeon | reverse complement strand
AATCTCTATCATTTGGCCTCTGCCAAGAGCAAATTGGAGGCATAGCTTTAGCTGTCTAAGAAATATGAAAATTCGAGGAAAATGATGAATCATGGAGGCATATAACGACATAATTAGAGGGTAACTGTCGAAAATATTGACAAAGTCATTACGAGAACCAGCGACCTGGAGTTAATCGGAATCCTCCATAATCATATAGGATTTCATGCACTTCAAGCAGTTGGGTTTTAATTGAATCGATTGCTTTTTGACGAAAAGCTTCAACCATCTCATTTTGCTTATATGTTTCGGGAAATCTAAACCATATTTTTATCTTTCCATTCTCTATAGAAACACTATCTATATAATAATGTGCCCACCAATGATATTTACTACTTGCTGGAATATACCGAAATTTTAGCGTTTCGATATTTACGCGTCGATGATCTGCATCTAATTCATTAGCAAATCGAAGTAATGCTGCAATTAAAGGCAGCCTTAGTTTACCGCCAGATTTATTTTTTAATTCATTAATATCAGAATCTCTATGATATTCGGAGATAATTGCAATATAATGTGCGTCTTCTTTGCAGCTATGAGCCCTAAAGAAAAAGGCGGATTTTGAGATACTGAATCATTGATCATTTTTGCGCTTGATTTGTTATGCTTACCCCTGATCAACTCTTTATCTTCTATAGTGTAATCTTCTTTTTCAGGCAAGCCTGCATACTTTGGAGATTGCATACCTATATCGTGCAAATATGCTGCCGCTTGCAAAATGAATCGTTCTTTTTCACTTAAAATTATGTTCTGGGCTAATATCGAATCTAATATTTCTATAATCCTTTCAGAATGATCTAAGCCATGGCGCGTATAATGATTAAGCAAAGGAGGATCCCATAATTTATTTACCGCTAATCTTATGCTTTTTAGACACGCTTCTAGGGACTCATCGCCAATTTTGAGACTACCAGGTACATGTTCCATCCTGATTGGTATTGTATGAGATTGAGGTATTTTAATTTATAGCAAGATTCAAACGTCAAAGTATTGAAGATACGTTATGAAGTTTAATTTGGATTATAAAGTTGATGTTTTCTACCAAACCCTTGACCTAGTTAATACCTATATTATCGCCTTTTTGTTCTAGGCCCCTGTTGAACCAGCGAACAAAAGCTGTCTATATTCTAGCCAGCTATGTCGAGCGATTCATTAGCTGCACCATGGGTTTCTGCGACATATTCGGAACTGATGAATGATGGGCATTCGGTCCCGAGAATACGGAAAGAAAGGGCTTCTAGCAGCGAAAAGGACTCCATCGACCTCCTGCGCTCGCCCGCGCTCCATCCTCCCGGCGGCCAAGCCCGATGTGTAGCTCTCCCAAGCGGCCTTCGGTGGCGAGCCCCACATACAAGCGAGAGCTAGACGGGGCAAGTGGGCCCGCCTGGCAATGGTGCAACGGGTTTTGGGAAACGAGGATTTCTCTTTACTAGCTAGGCCACCTGATATGAAACTCCGATGGCCCTAAATTCCCCGGTTTCCTGGCGCTCCAGCTTGGCCCTTATCTGTTCGACCTTCTCACGTTTTCCTGTGAGTATAGCCTCTCGCCACAGCGAAGGCAGACCTCGGCGCAGACCTTCATTACTGCCGTGTTCACACCTCCGCGTAATACCTTCTCAACTTCTTTCCCTACTAGATCGCCACCGCAGACAGGGCATTTCTCAAAAGGCATATTATTCATCTCTTCCTCACCTTGCATCCAATCCATCGATTTTGGATCTGGTCGATAGACTGTTATCAGCACTAGACTCGGTTATTCAGCATGGCCGTACGGTCCGCCAGCGGAAAAAAAAGAGCAGCCAGTCTCTCTGGCTGTGGAGTTGAGCCAATGTGTTCAATGGACCGTCAGGCCGTAATCTTGGGCTTAGCCAATATCTCGTAGCTGTCCTTGTGCGGATTGATCAGCAGCCCCTCTGCGATCTCCTTGGCCACTCGCTCCTGGTTATCCCCGCGGATGTACAGCTTCCAGACCGTCGCTTTCTTCACGTCCACGACGTTCTTGAAGCCCAGCCGGTTCCGGAGGCGCTCCCGAGTGGATATGGCCTCGCCGTCCTCGATATGCAGGGCGACCTTCACAGGCACGTACCCGCTTTCAAAACTCAGCTCGTCAAAGAGGACTTTGCTGCTCTCCTTGTTCTCGTTGACAAGCTCCTTGGCGAAGCTCTTAGCCAGCTCTTCCGGATTCCCTGAATCCACCTCAATGGAGTAGAGCCGTTCCTTCTTAACATCGGCCAAAACATCCTGGAAGCCCATTCTTCTGACCAGGGTGTTCTTGACGGTAACCGCCTCGGCATCCGGGATGCTCAGCCAAACCCGTAGGTTAATGGTGCTCGCACTCATGCTTTTACCTCTATGTAGCGCTTCATGGACTCGAAGACCTGTCTTCCGGGTCCGGGCTGGCCGCTGTGCTTTCTCGGATCGTGGGGAGGAAGCTGGTAGTCGAAGAAGGCTCTCTCCGGATGGGGCATCATGCCCAATACGTTGCCTTCGGGGTTGCAGATGGCTGCAATATTCTCAGTGCTGCCGTTCACGTTAACGGGAAACTCCGGGAGCTCTCGCCCCTGGCTGTCGCAGTACCTGAAGACCACCTGGCCGTTCTCGTTCATCCTCTGGATCAGGTCTTTGTTCATCGTCACAAGGTTTCCCTCGCCATGGGCTATTGGCATCTGTAAGATAGAGCCCTTGTCGATTATGAAAGAGCCGCTACACCTTTCTGGCGTAGAATCGTGTTTGAGGTTGATCCAATCGCAGTAGTAACCTCTGCGAACTATCTTCTTGTTCGAGACCATCACGTTCTGTGCCAGGGCCATGTCGATCTTGCCTGTGCCGGGCAGAAGGCCGGACTCAACCAGTATCTGAAAACCGTTACAAATGCCTATTATGGGCTTGCCCTTGGCCGATTCTTCATGCAGGGCATCCATCACAGGCTCCTTGGAGGCTATGGCCCCTGCTCGAACTCGGTCCTGGTATGAGAACCCGCCAGGAATTATGTAACCATCGAAGCCCGACAGCTCTGCGGCAGGCCGGTTCCATCTGAAGAGCTCTCCGTCCATTCCTACTGTCTTGACAGCCACCAGGCATTCGTGCTCGCAGTTCGTTCCTGGAAACTGCATCACTGCGATCTTCATCATCTCATCGCCTCCGCAAGGCCTTCGGTCCAAGTTTTTCTGGCCGCATCCAGGTCTAGATCGATGACGTCCTTGCCCTTCCTTTTCATGACGATTCTTCGTGAATTGGTCACAGTGCCTATCTCCATCGGTTCCAGGTTGTAGCCCTTAAGCAGCTCGACCAGCCGGGCCTCTGCTCCTGCCTTGGTCTCGATGACGAAACCCGATGACTCAGAAAAGAGCAGCTTGTCCGTTCTCATGTTCTTGCCTGCATCTCCGGCCTCGTCCAGATTCAGCTCCAGGCCAAAGTGGGCGGGCCTTGTAAGTGCCATCTCCGCTGCAGTGCAGGCCAGGCCGCCGTTGGATATGTCGTGGCAGGCCGCCACCAGACCTTGGTCAATTGCGTCGATGACTGCGTAGATCATGCTCCTCTCAAGGTCGAACCGAACGATTGGAACATTAAGGCCTGTCTCGCCGAAGACCGTCTTGTAGTACTCCGAGCCCCCAAGCTCATCGAATCTCGGCCCGATCAGGTAGAGCTTGTCCCCCGGACTTTTCAGCTCCATTGTCACTGCCTTACTGACGTCCTTGATGATTCCCAAGCAGGCAATTACTGGAGACGGATCTACCGATCCGGATGGTGACTCATTATAGAAGCTGACGTTTCCCGACACAATTGGGATCGGCTGATCCAGGTAGCCCTTCAGCCACAGCTTCTTGCAGGATTCCGACAGGCCCTTAACCGCCTCCCGGAACTCCCAGAAGGCTTCGGGCTTCTCAGGGTTGCCGAAGTTCAGGCAATCGGTTATCGCTGATGGAGTTGCCCCTATCGCTGCGACGTTCCTCAGGGCCTCGGCCACTGCCGTTGCCCCGCCCCAGTAGGGGCTGATCCTTCCGTAGAAGGGATTTGAGTCAACAGCCAGAGCAATGCCGAACTTCTCACCCCGAACCGGAGCGACAAGGCCTGCATCAGCCTCGCCAGGCCGAATGACAGAATTGCCCATGACCTCGGTGTCGTAGTACCTGTAGATGTGCTCCCTCGAGGCGATGTTGGGCGAACCCAGGATTTTTTGCATTACCTGGTTCATGTCGGCGGGCATCTCGGTAGCCGGCTCGACAAGTTTTCTTTGGCGCGGCTTCTCCTCGCGCTGATATCGTATGCCACCGGTGAGGTGCTGGATGGGAACATCGCATACTACCTGGCCCTTGTGTCTGACCACGAACCTGTCTGATGTTGTTATCTTTCCAACAACGCTGGCCCTGGCCCCTTCGTAGACGTTGGGCAGGTCCCAGTCCTCGTTGTAGATCTTGAGGATTCTATCACGCAGCTCACGGGGCGAGATGATCAGGAAGCGCTCCTGAGTCTCAGCAATGCTGAGAACCTCGGGAGGAAAGTCGCCGGCCTTGTGCATCTGGTCCATGTCGATCTCCATGCCGTAGCCGGCTGACGATCCCATCTCCGATGTAGCGCACGTGAACCCTCCGCCGCCCAGGTCCTTGAAGCCGATCACCACGCCCTCTTTTCGGACCAGCCTGAACAGGTCGTCGTTGGCCTTGAACAGGACGTTCTTGAGGAAGGGATCGGGTATCTGAACTGCACCCCTGTTAGTAGCCTCGTCCTCCTCGCGTAGAGCCTCAGAGGCGAAGGTGACGCCGCCTAGACCGCTGGAGTCTGTGGGCTTGCCTATGAGGATCACATCGTATTCCTTCTCCCCAGCCCCTTTTGGAGCCCTGGAGTGGATGATCTCGTTCTTCTTGATGATCCCCAGGGCGACCACGTTCACAAGGCAGTTGAAGTCGAAGCTCTCGTCGAAGACGACATCCCCTGCTAGGTTGGGGACGCCTAGAGCGTTGCCGTACTGCCAGATTCCGTCCACAACGCCTTCGGCCACCCAGCGGACTTTGTTTCGTTGAGGGCCGTAGGGGTCTCCGAACCTCAGCGGATCGCCCGTTGCCACAACAGTGGCCCCCATACAGTTCACATCGCGGACATCGCCGCCTATTCCCGTGGCGGCACCTTCGCTAGGCAGGATCTGGCTAGGGTGGTTGTGGCTCTCATGGGATATGACGGCACACCAGGTATCGTCTATGGCCACTATCCCAGCGTCCTCTACTGGACCTAAGACTACGTTGGGACCCTCTGTCGGCATGAACTCTTTTAGAGTGGCCCGGCTGCTCTTGTACGAGCAGTGCTCAGACCACATGGCATCATAGCAGAATAGCTCGGTTAGTGTGGGGTCTCGTCCCAGAACTTTGGCGATGGACCGGGCTTCAGACACAGACATACCTATGCCCGCACCACGTAAGCTGGATTTGACCTCTTGATCGGTTGTCCCGATTATCAACAATAGCTACACCTCGGATGGCTGTAATGCATACACGGAACTCATTGCATATGGGTACAGTAATGAATTTATCGATCCAGGGGCGGAAGTTTATTTTCGCCTGGTCTTTGGTGGAACATTCACAATGCGGTTCTCAATTCCATGCACAATGTGGACCGGATAAAAGCCAAAAGGTTTAAGCCTTTTCAAAGGAGCTTTTCAGAGGATGGTGACAGTCCTATGCAACGACTCCGAGATCGAGGTCGAAGATGGTGTTAGTCTGCGATATCTGCGGCCTTGACAGAAAGCACATTCTCAAACATTCTGAGGATATCAAAATTTATTTATGCGCTCAGCTCCAATTATTGTATTACCAATTAACTGTTGGAGTTTAGACTATGAAAATGTCCAGATTTTTTACGGCCTTACTGGCCTTAATTATATTAGCATGTTCGTTCGGGGTCCAAGGGCAATACACAACGACCCAGAGCCAGACCATGTCAAGTGTAACTTCGTCAAATGTAACTTCGGCAAGCGTGAACTCGCAGTACACGCAGTATTACGGCATGCCAACAGGATCAGCCCCGAAGGTCCATATCGGTGCTTCAGTGCCATTTGATATCAAGGCCAAAACTCCATCTAGCGTGTATTTGGGTTCCCAAAACCAAGCAGTGCCTTATGCGCAATACATGTCAAGTCCTAATGCAGGAGCAAACTCCTTGTGGATACAAGGTGCGACGAACTGGACACAGTATGTAACAGTTCCCCAAGGTGCAACTGTGACTCTTATAGCGATCTCTCCCGCAGGTGGCAGGGGCTACCTCGATGAGATAGCTAATGGATTGATGTACAACTTCGACCAAGAATTCTACCCCAGCAGTCAACTTACATTCTATGCAGATGCAGTTGGGCTGCACACGCTATACTTCATGATAAATGGTCAGCCGAGCAACAAAGTGACAATCGACGTTACAGGTACGAGCAATTACCAACCATCCTATTACCCATATCAGTATTACTATCCGGGATATTATCAGGATTACTATCCGGGATATTATCAGGATTACTATCCGGGATATTATCAGGATTACTATCCTAGATACTATCGCGACTATAGCCAGGGGATTTCATATAGTTATCAATATTCCGGCAATGGAGGACTAGGAACATCAGTCTACAGCAATGGAATAACATATTAATCGAGGTGCGTACAACAGTAATCAGGTTTTAATTTTTCGTTTCTTTGCGGTCCTGAGCAATTTATAGCTGCCATTCCAGCATACTTCCTCAACGGAACCAAGACCAGGTTAGGGCCCAATTGTCGGCATGAACGCTTTTAGAGTGGCTCGGCTGCTCTTGTACAAACAGTGCTCGGGACCACATGGCATCATAGCAGAATAGCTCGGTAGGGTGTGGGGTCTCGTCTCAGAACTTTGGCGATGGACCTAAACACCGGGGCAATTAATAACTATACGAAACTATAATGTCTT
>JBGQAL010000175.1:0-5169 GCA_041494285.1 Methanotrichaceae archaeon | reverse complement strand
TCCCTGTTCGTGCAGTTCTCTTAACATGAGAAACTCCTCCAATTTCAGCATCAACACAGCTATTGACTTTGAAACCAAAAGCTGTGGAGGTGGGCATTTTTATCCCGCCGAAATTGAGCACTTTTGAACCGCCAGAGACACCTTTAACGAATTGTAATGGGATCTAGGATCAATAACACTTTAATAAGTAAAACGTGGATGTCGTAGCTACCGGTAGTGGGCCGGATTTTCTGTAAAATGGTAATAACAAGATTATAGGTCCTGTATCCTGTTCTTTATTGGATAAAGGAAGACACAGGACCATGATACCTATAGAAATCCTGGAAGATTACCTTATCGATCAAGATAAAGGCATTAAGAATGTTCTGACCTGGTTCTTGAATCTCGTGATTCAGCTTGAAGCAATGCAGCAGTCAGGTGCAGAACCATATCAGCGAATAGGATCTCGGAAAGCTCATCGAAACGGCTACAAAGAAAGATCCCGGAAGATGCGAGCTAAAATCAAACCCGCTCAGCAGTTAATTACGATCAAGGTCTTGAAATGAGCAGATATATAGTGAACAAATAGTAAGGACATTAGGCGAAAGTATAAACACTAAACGGACGACTCAGACTGATCCGGACAACATGCTGGTGAGTTAAGTTTTATTTGTAAGGGAAGCAAGCTTCCTGAAGAAGGGTGGTGAAGAGATGGATGATATTTTGACAGAAAACTCGAGCCCTAAGAGATACGAACCTCCCGCAATAGACTTGGAGAATAAAAACAACAGCCAAACCGTGATTGTCGAGTTGACCGGAATAAACAAGCAAGTTCTAGAAGTGGGTACTTCGACAGGTTATATATCCAAAATACTGAAGAACAGGGGAAACAGAGTCATTGGCATCGAGATAGATAAAGAGGCCGGAGAGATCGCCAAGCAATACTGCGAATCGATGGTAGTAGGCGATGTAGAGGAACTCAATCTGGATGAGTATATAGAACCTTCCTCGATTGACGTAATCGTGTTGGGAGATATTCTGGAGCACCTAAGACGGCCTGAAATTCTTTTAAAGAAGATGAAAAGATACTTGGTACCTAATGGTTATCTTGTAGTCTCTCTTCCGAACATATGTCATGGCGATATTCTTTTGAATCTATTGAACGGCAGCTTTTGTTATACTTCAGTGGGTTTACTCGACGAAACTCATATTCATTTCTTTGCAAGAAAAAGTATATTTAACATTTTTAGTAATTGTGGCTATAATATATATGATCTTCGGACCATGATAACTCCTGTAGGAGCTACGGAGCAAAAGATTGATTTAAGAAAAATGCCACTGATATTGCAAAAGTTTATAAAGTCTCTTCCGGATTCAAATGTTTATCAGTTTGTGTTTAAAGCCGTCCCATCCAATAACCAGGTCAACGAGGCCGTAAGCAATGTGGACTTCAATAAACTTTTTATCATTTCTATCAGGGAATATCTAAAAGAGAGAGTGCGTCAAGTTTTCAGGCGCAAATCCGCAAAAGCATAGAAATAGTTAATGGATATGGTTGCCATCACGGACGACTTGATCACGCTCATTTTGAATTAATCGATAATATTTTACTGAAAATCTGTATATCCTCTTTGTCAAATATCGACAAGAAATAAGATATAGTGAAATAAAAGATAGCCGCAGCGAAGATGAGCAGGAATAGGTTTAACCGATCTAAATAAATCAAAAAAATACCCATTAGGCCGCTGGCAAGAATTACTTTAAAGGTAAGAGCGAGATCCGCTCTAGGAATCGCGTACCCCATTCTAGAAGCAGCCAGAACGGAGAGGAGTGTTGATGTTAGCACTACCGTTACAGTAGTGAAACTAGCACCAATATAGCTGAACTTCGGGATTATCAGCAAGTTCAATATTACGATCTCAATAGCGCAGAGTGCAGTAATTTTGGCTACAACCATCTGCCTGTTAGAAGCCGCTAGTAGGTTGCTGAAAGGGCTTCCAATAAAGATGATGACAGTGGACCAAATAAGTATTTGTAGAGCAATCACAGAGTTGGAGAAAGCTGGACCAAATATCATTGATATGATCCTATCCGCCAATATGGTAGTACCGACTCCAATCGGTAACGCTAAAACGATCATGTATTTGAATGATTTCAATTGAATGAATCTGAATCTATCAGCCGAACTCATATAGAAGTTAGACATAGCTGGAAATAAGGCTATATTGAGGATCTGCGGCAAAATCAGAAGGATAGTTATCAGCCTATAAGGCGCGTTATACCATCCAACCGCTTCGTTCCCTTTTGAATAAGATAGCATCACAGTAGCTACCGAATAAAACATGCTTACAAAGAGGCCAGTAAAACCAAAAGGCATGGCTTCAATTAATAATGCTTTCCAGAGGCCGACATCGATGTGAGTCCTAGTCTTAAAGAATTTTGTTGCAAAAATTGTAAAGCTGTACCCGATGTTTACTGTGTTGGCGAGAAGGTAGATAAAAGCAAATCCGACTACGCTGAACCCCCGGTTTATCGCTAGAAGCGCGCCTAAAAGCATGATAATTCCGTTTAGCACCGAACCAATAGAATTATATTCCATTTTTTCATGTGACTGAAATACAAACCCGAAAACGCCACTGAATGATGATAAGCTTGTCGAAAGTGCTATTATATACACGACTTTAATTGAATCGCTGTTATTGGGCCTAATCACATTCATCGTAACTGCGATGAGAAGGAGAGTCAAGATTACTAGAATGGATTTAATCGCCATGATGTTGAAAAAATATTTATCCGAAAGGCTTTTGTCCCTGGATATATCCCGTATGGCTAACTGGCTTAAGCCTGAATCCATAAGGACTCCGAAAATTACGCACAAGGACAGAGCAAAAGCGATCGTTCCATAGCCTTCGGCACCCAAATAGCGTGCTGTATAGACCGCGTAGAAGAAACCCAACACTAAGTTTAATGCACTAGATACAGCTAGGAAAATGGAATTCTTGGCTATAGTGCGTACAGAACTCACGATAGATCACTTATGCGGCAGGTAGTGCCAATCCCATTGCCTGCCACACCGTTCATCTGCTCTGCCATTTATCGACTTAGGAACTATCGACGGATCATTCCAGGGCCTTCGGACCTCATCCGGGTCTTTGTAATCGTACATCCTGTTTACGAAATAGACGAGGGTAGCAGGCTCGTTCCCCACGACTTTAAACCCGTGCCAATAGTGACCAGGAACCCTGATGACTTGGGGGTTATCTCCAGTCGAAACCACTTCGTCCAGCTCTTGGGTCTCGTCGTCGTAAGCGCAGATCTTCAATGCTCCCTTAATCACCAAGAAACGGTCAACCTGGCCTCTTTCATGCTTGTGCCAGGCCCTTACTACGCCTGGGTAGCTAATGGACATGTTAGCCTGACATACCTCATCTTGAAATACATCTGTCCAATCGCTTCTCATGATCTCAGTGAAGAAGCCCCTTTCGTCCGCAAACCGCTTAATAGGCCGTACGATAATTCCGGGTAGCATTTATCCGATCTCGTTCTTCAAGATTCTTAAAGCTTCTTCAATGCTCCAGGGCTTTGAATCAAGGCATCTGAAAGCCTTAGAAGTATCCAAAGAAGAATCAGCAGGTCTCCTCGCCGCCCACCTCATCTCGCTCATTTTAGACCTTATGATCAGATTCTCATCAAGGCCGAAGGCTTTAGCCAGCTCAACAGCAAAATCGTACCGGGAGATCCTAGTTGCTCCGACCAGGTGGTACACGCCCACAAGCTTACACTCAGCCAGCTCCAGCGCCATCATGGCAAGGTTAGTGTTGAGGGTAGGCGTTATGTACTGGTCAGTAACAACTTTCACTGAATCCCCTTTTCCCAACCGATCAAGAATCCAGAGGGCAAAGTTTACCTTGCCGCTAGCAGGTCGAGATCCGTATATGACGCAAGTCCTAGCCACTGAGTCGCAATAAGGTTCTCCCAAGAGCTTGCTGACGCCGTAGTAGTTCACAGGATCGGGCGCATCTTCCTCCTTATACATTCCCCTGGAACCATCGAAGACATAGTCAGTGGATGTGTACACGGTGAAGGCTCCCACCTCCCTTGCCGCTTCGGCCAGCGTCTTTGTCCCTAGGACGTTCATCCTGTGAGCCAACTCTTTATTCGTTTCGCACAAATCCACGTCAGTCAGGGCTGCTGTATGGATGATCGCCTCTGGTCGAGAGGTCTTGACTGCCTCAGCCAGACTGGAGCTGTCCGTCAGATCTAGCTTGACTGCTGTTCCATGCTCTGGCAGGTGGTGAGCGTAACCTGAGAACACTTCGTACCCCTTTTTTAGGCCAATCTCAGCGACTTTGCTGCCCATCAGGCCGCTGCCGCCCGTCACTAGTAACCTCATCCTACCACTTCAACTTCCACGGTGTCGGGTGGAGCACTTTGTCGTCCACTAAGGGTCTCCACCAATCCTCGTTCTCCAGGTACCACCGAACTGTCGCCTCTATTCCCTTCTCGAAGCTCTGCACGGGTTTCCAGCCCAGTTCTTCCTGTATCTTGGATGAGTTCAAACTGTATCTGACGTCATGTCCTGGCCTGTCTTCCACAAACTCTATTAGACCCTCGCCTTTTCCCATGATCCTCAGTATCTCCCTGACCACATCCAGGTTGGTCTTTTCATCTCCGGCAGAGACGTTGTAGATCTGTCCTTTGATCCCAGAGTTCAGCACCTTCTCTATGGCCCTGCAATGATCCAGAACGTAGATCCAATCTCTTACGTTTTGGCCGCTGCCGTAGATGGGAACCTTCAAGGACATGGCAGCTCGGATGATGGTCTTGGGTATGAGCTTTTCAGGGAACTGCCGCGGGCCATAGTTATTGGTGCACCGGGTAATCATGGCATCCAAGCCGTAGGTTCTGGCGTAGGCCAGGACGAACATGTCCGAGGCAGCCTTGCTGGCAGAATAAGGCGATGATGGCATCAGCGCATCCTTTTCGGTGAAGGAGCCTTCAGATATGTCCCCATAAACCTCATCGGTCGAGACGTGGACGAGCCTTGCACCAGGGTTTTTCTTACGCACTGCCTCGAGGATGGTGAATACCCCTAAAACGTTGCTTTTAAGGAAGGAGCCAGGGTCGGACAAGCTCCTGTCCACGTGAGTCTCCGCAGCGAAGTTGATAACGACGTCCTTATCAACGACC
>JBGQAL010000189.1:0-4619 GCA_041494285.1 Methanotrichaceae archaeon | reverse complement strand
TTTTTACATCCTTTTCTACGGTTTTAATCTTGCGATTTAATTCTTCGACGCTCATTAATCTTTGAATAGGGATTTTTTCTGGCTTGGACACAATAGATTGATTCGATTTATAGTATAAATAGTTTAGTTAAGAACTATAATTGAACATGTATTAATATTCACTGAGCAATTCAATACTCAAAAGGTTTGGTTCTATGGCATGGAATTTGATGGGGACTCACTTGGCGATAAAAGAACGTTCATTGATGGCAAAGGTGACATTGCCATCCCTATATTCATTCGGTCCAATAGAAGTAGGGGAATCTCCTGCTTCCGACCCGAGAATATATTTGCATATCTGTTCGCGAGCTACACTTGGCCGTTCTTTGATCAGAGGTGCTATCTCTTCAGGCCGGCCATTTTTTGTCGTCCTCTGAACGGAACAGAGCACAATAGGACATCACTGGCCTTTTAAGTCAGCGCAGTCGGAACTAAACAGATTTTCCTGAGTCGAAAGGTTGGTCGCTTGAGGGTTCGAAGACGAGGTGCGGAATATCCGTCTGGGGAGCTGCATGAAGCTATCTCGAACGATGCTACACAGAAGGCCAGAGCCGAAGCACTGGGGTTGAGTTACTTGAAATAATTCATTGACGAAGAATTCGTATCACTGATATCGTAGCTTTGATTCTAATCACTACTTAGAATAATTTTTTCATATTCGTTTATATTAGCTAGAGTCCTATCTATCACTCATGATGATAAGAGAGATCGTATCGTACTTAATACCAGCTCTGACCACATTGTATGCGTTTCAGCAAATCCCGCATTCGAGGCATCTCGATATCAATATATAAAGTAAATACCAATGGATACAAGAACCACCGACATGAACTTTTGCACCAATGTATTTGAGTTGAGCTCTTCGGTGATCAGACCGGGTTTAATTTGGCTTAGGGCTACCACAGATATCAAGGTCATGAAGGGCTGGAGTGCGCCCACCGTCGTGACCAGGGACACAGATCCCAAGGCATAGGCAGATATGGAGCATATTACCCCCAAAAAATGGAATGTCTCTTCAGAAAGCAGAGCACCAATAGCCGACGTGTGATTTCCAAAGAAATTCAAAGTATCTCTGCGAACCCCTTTGTCTGTCAACAGAGGCGCTACCATTATGAGATTACCAATCGAAGACCAAGCAAAGAGGTTCCACTCATTCATCGATGCTAGTAAATATTTAAGAGCAAGATAATAAAATGCGGTGAACGCCCAATAAATGTAGAATTGCTTTACGGCAGGGGATATTCCGGGTAGACTACCATTTCCTTTGAATCTGTAGGATACAAGTACAACGCTGACGGTCAAAAGCAATCCTCCGATGTAATGTTTAAGGGTCAAAGTCTCCCCTAGGAGGATTGCCGCGCCTAATAATACGAAGACGAGATATAGATATTCTAAGGCTGCAACCCTGGACACCTCCTCATTCTGCATTGCCCTCATGTAGTATATGGCAGGAATTACCTGGAAAGATCCTAAGAGTATGGCAAAGATGGATACCGGATAGGTAAACTCGACACCTGCAAACATGAATATTGGAATGATGAACAGTTGTTGTACAAATATCTGACAAATTATATATGATTTTGAATTGAAAGAGTGAGTGCTCAAGATGAACTTATCCAGTAATCCTGATGCTGAAAAGAAGACAGTACTAATCAAAGCGAGAATTATCCAGCTCACATTCTTGAGTTCTCCTAATAGAAATCTGCTTATTTATTCTTTTTGCAATTACAACTTTGTAATTAGTAGCTATCATTCTTATCACAGGTCCATATTACAGTATTTACTTCACTCTTGCGAATTTATTATTCTTAACATGAATTCTTAGCTCAAATACTGATTATTGTTGCTTCTTGAATGAGGAAGATCCGAACGTTATGTCTTAAAATCTAAATAAATTCTCTCAGATTCTAGTGAGAGATAGCACTTTTTGGATTGATTTTCATAGGAACAACTTGCCAAACTTATTAAGAAATTTGACGATGCAGTCGAATCGCCTTTCTATCTCCTATAGTCGAACACGTTTTCCGCACCGATGTACGCGCGATTGTGATCCGGTACGTCAAAGTAGCCTCCAGAATAGCATGGCAGCCAGCTATAGTTCTGCTGAAGCAGTCGAATTGGCACCTGGAGGGTCATGTTCTTCTCGATGTGGAAGTTTCCAATGTAATCTTCCTCTACGTCCAGGGACGGATTTCTCAAAGCTGTTGCTGAGGGAGACTGGTCGTTCGGTGGCATGCCACCCTGCAGTACTCCTATGCTGACCTTGCCTTCTTGGACATCCTCAGCAACCTTCATCTGGACCCCATCATTGGCTGTCATCCCGTATTCGTCCTGATGACTGCTATCTTGAGCTGACATATCAAGTGTCTGGCTCAAATTATGGGCGCTGCTGACTTCATGATTCATAGAGACGCCCAAAGCCTTGCTCTTTATCCATGTCTGTTGGCCTGTTTGCGAATTGTAGCTGATGGGGTGATCCGCGTAGTAGCCCTTTCCTATAGCAATTATTTTGGGAGCCTGGGCAAAAACGGTGTTCTCTTTAACTTGGATGCCGGAGGTGTTGTTACTGTAGATGCCGCAATTGATGGATTCGTTATTCCGAATAACTGCTCCTGTATACGATGTGTCCGCATAGATCGGTGAGACCGCGGCAGTGCCCAGGAGAACAACTAGGGCCAGCCAGTATAACACCAACCTCATCAGATCACCCACATCTTAAAGAGAGCACGGCTCATCTTTGCCAACTCTGCTATTTTAAGCTCCAACCACGTATTTTAAACTGATGGGCATCTTGGGAGAAGACAGTGACTCTGAATCGTTCATATTTGTTTGATTAATGCAGCTTAAAATATTCTGTTTTTAATCAAAAAAACCTTTAAGTACAATCGAAACCATGCTATTTAGACGATACTGAATGCGATTGTGAAGGGTGTGGTGGATATCGCTCAGAAATATCAATGCACTATATGTGGATATATTTATGATCCTGAGAAAGGAGACGCAGAAACAGGTGTCAAGCCTGGAACAGCTTTTGAAGATCTTCCTGATGATTGGTTCTGCCCTCAATGCGGGGCGTCCAAAGCGGATTTTGAGAAGGTGTTGTGATGACCTTAATTAGAGACATTAAACCAGGAGTTCAATGGGTAGGAGCCATTGACTGGGACCGCAGGCTCTTTGACGCCTTGATTCCTCTGCCCGATGGTACCAGTTACAACTCTTACCTGATCAAAGGCAGTGAGAAGACTGCACTGATAGACGCTGTCGATGCTTCTATGGTGGACGTGCTGATGGGCAACCTAAAGGCCCTAGACGTCAAGCAGCTGGACTACATAGTCTCTCAGCATGCTGAGCAGGACCACTCTGGCTCCATCTCGAAGCTGGCCGAACTGTACCCGCAAGCCCAGATACTAGCTTCTAGCAAGTGCAAGGAGCTGCTGGTGGCTTTTAGCCTGGTGCCCGAAGATAGGGTCGTGGAGGTTAAAGATGGCCAGAAACTCTCACTGGGAGACAAGACCCTAGAGTTCATCAATGCCCCCTGGGTCCACTGGCCTGACACCATGTTCACTTATCTGCCCGAGGACAAGATCCTATTTACATGCGACTTCCTGGGCTCCCATCTGGCCACCAGCGATCTTTACGCCACTGACGAGGCCACTGTTTACGAGGCCGCCAAGAGGTACTATGCCGAGATAATGATGCCTTTTCGGCAGAATGTGCAGAGACATTTGACCCGGATCAAGGATCTTAGGATTGACATAATAGCGCCCAGCCACGGCCCTCTGTATAACAGGCCCGAGTTCATGCTGAATGCCTACAGAGACTGGTCCTCCGAAGACGTTAAGAACCAGGTGATACTGCCATACGTTTCCATGCACGGAGCAACAAAAGCCATGGTCGACTACTTCGTGAATGCCCTGATAGCCCGCGGAATAACCGTTAGGCAGTTTGACCTCACAAGGACCGACATCGGAGAGCTGGCCGAAGCTCTGGTGGACGCTGCCACAGTGGTTATAGGCTCTTCTACAATTCTTGCTGGAGCTCATCCTTTGGCTTTATACGCTGCCACTCTGGCCAATGCTCTTCGGCCCAAGACCAAGTTTGCATCCGTGATCGGCTCCTATGGTTGGGGCGGTAAGATGGTGGAACAGATTGTTGGAGCCTTGCCCAATTTGAAGGTCCAGGTACTCAGCCCCGTTGTCGCCAAAGGACATCCTAAAGAGGTCGATTTGAAAGCTCTGGACAAGCTCGCAGATGAAATCCTTTCCAAGCACAAAGAGCTAAAACTGGTCTAGGTTGTTTTGGGGTTGAGTTATCAACTGAAGTATCCGATCACCTCAGGATGGTCCATCTGCGCAGAGTTTGGGCAAGAAGATCGTAGCTATGTAGACCATTGCTCCAGAAAGAGGAAAAGCCCGATAGAAGAGAAGAATCTAGTAGTAAGAATCTGATAGTTTGAATGCTGATCCAGAGAGCATCTACATCCTTGCATTGTTGATTACAGGCATGGTAGTGGGCTTTGCCTGTGGCCTTCTTGGGGTAGGTGGAGGCTTTTTAATGGTGCCTGTTCAAATCTGGGCACT
>JBGQAL010000149.1:0-6717 GCA_041494285.1 Methanotrichaceae archaeon | reverse complement strand
TGGAAGACGGAGCTGGCGAAGTAGAAGGTCGATGATGGCTGGCTATGGAGAGAAAGCGTGCGGGGGTCTCATCCCCTGCATGTGAATCCACCCTAAGATCGTTATACACGGACCTTAAACAGACAACTGCTTCGTTTTACTTGTAAACACAGTCTAGTCTTTAATGAGGGAAATTTATTTATTATAGCTATATCTTAAGCTAAATAAAGTATTCAAAGTGGATGATGTAGAGGGATTATTCGGAGGGAGTAACTGGAATTCAGAGACCGTTCTGGCCGCTCTTCCAGATAGTAGAGAGGATGCCAAATCTATGAAGGAGATCGCCCAAGCGATGGGCCTAGACATCTCCTCTTATATCGACTGGATCAGGGCTGAAAGACGATTAGCCAGTTCCTTGAGATCTCTTATTCGATGGGGATGGGTAGCTTATGATCGTAGACAGAATGAGGACGGCCACCGATTTTGGTACAACGCTTATTGGAAGACGGAGCTGGCACGGACTACTATATCAGAAAGTCAGTTCAGATAGAGGAGCTGATAGCAATGCCGGAAAAAAAATACTCGTGGTTTGGGGTAAGCCGCTAATTATGGTCACCAATTAAAGCTCTTCAAGCGTCTCGACGCCGACCTTCTTGACCACGGGTTTCCAGATCTTTGCAGGCAACCATGCGGGTGCGTTGGCAGGCTTTTTTACCTGTTTCCGCTCTCCAGTGAAGATATGCACTTTCTTTGTTCCTCGCTCCCTCAGCCGGATATCCTTCACACCTCTGTTGGCCGCCTTCAAAGCTGCTTGTCTAGGCTGCTTTCCCGAGAAGATTCCTATCTCGTTGCCCTTAGTGTCTCTGAGGGCAAAATTTCTTGCTGCCATCTCAGTCATGATGTTTCCCTCCAATATTCTAAAATAACGTGCGTTCAGGCGACTTCTGGCAATAAATACGTTACTGATAATCATGAGGTTTGGGCAAGTTCAAAGATTCTGCCGTAGCCCTCAGCGCATCCATCATGCTCTCTTGGCCACCGGCTTCTTTAGTCCACACTTCAATTTATCGAACTTTATATACCCATAGATTAATACACTTTAATATTTTGATACCAAAAGTCTTTTATTCAATGGCATCTTGTTTGATCTAGAATCTAAAAAGGAGGATTCAAAAAATGATAGATGATAATGTAGAGAAGAAGGATGATGCCAAGAAGGCAAAGGCTGATGTAGGGAAAAAGACGGGACAAGCAAAAACGGATACGGGAAAGGGGAAAACTTCACATAAGAAATAAGACGGCCGAAGTGCAGAAATAAACAGTATATAAATAATTCAGGCAGATCCTGGATGGGATTCACAAGACTCGTGATATCCTTCACGCTATTTGCCTGTCTATCCTGGAAAACATTTAAAATTCGTTTAGAAATCCAAGAAGCCAGTTTAAGGAATTAGTAGGTGTTAAAATGAAATATAGCAAAATTCTGCTTGTTATGGCGGTGCTCGTCTGCCTTGCGTTTCAGGCATGCGCTGTATCTGAAAGTCCAAAGAACATAAGTTCTCCAAAAAACATCACAATGGCACCTAATGGAACAAACAAGACAAAGGTGTCCACCGGATCAAAC
Organism: Methanotrichaceae archaeon; assembly: GCA_041494285.1. Classification (GTDB taxonomy): domain Archaea; phylum Halobacteriota; class Methanosarcinia; order Methanotrichales; family Methanotrichaceae; genus Fen-7. Next base: position 5,114 of record JBGQAL010000149.1, on the reverse strand, counting down.
ATCATCGCAACGGGATCTGACGGATCAAACATGACAATGGGAACTAGCGGAGATTATCTTAACCCCAACGCAATCTCTAGCGGATCTTACCCCAACTTCGCCTGGTACAGCACCGGTGGTTCATTCTTCCGCCAAGGGGTTCCAGACACTACGTTCTCGCCATTCAAAGAGTATTATATAACCTCTGGTATACCTGTAGTGGGCGGGATAATCAGCACCCCGGTCAAGTTTGATATAGCGCAGAAAACGCCATCCAGGATATACTACGGCACCGGCCAAGCGTTGCCTTACACCCAGTATGTATCTACAATGCCATCCGGAACCAACGACCTCTGGGTACAGGGAGCAACGAACTGGGCACAGTATGTGGTAAGCCCAGTCGGGACCTGGATACAATTGGTCGCCAATGCGCCCGTTGGAGGGCCTGCGGGATTCTACGAGATTGTTCAGACCGATACAAACACTGTGAAGTATAACACTTATCAGTTCAACGCTGGTTATAACACCATGAGCTTCAATGCCGACCAGGTTGGAAGACACATGCTATACTTCGTGGTGAACAACCAGCCCAGCAATGTGGTCGTCGTGGACGTGTTTGTCCAGGGTCAACCAGGGTCAACGACGCCAGTACATACAATATCTTAGATGTAATGCATCACTGACACAAATATTTGAGATTGGTGGTAGGTACATTTCAGCCATCGAGGCTCACTGCTATCAATCTCACCTATCTCTTTTAGGCAATAAAATGCTGCATAACCTTATGAGGGATGTAGCACCGGATTTCTGCACCTTTTAAGAATGCTTGCACAATTCTCGCGCAGCTTATCGACCAAACTATCTTCGTCATCTGGGCCAGCTCATCCTCGGCAGCCTCGATGGCATTCTGGTAGTATGGATAAAGACGGCCTTTTCGGTAGGTATTCCATAAATTTGATCAGAAGCTAATTGGTCAAACCTTGAAGGTACATGAATTTCGATCTGCTGTCTAGTTTACATTAATCGGGGATTTACCCTTAAAGAAGCATTTTTCCCGTGAGCGTTATGAATACCTGTTTTGTCTTTCCTTTCGAGATAGAATTCAAAGCCTTAATGTCGACTAGCTCAGTTATCTGTCTTGAAGCGGTGCTTTCCGAAATATTCGATCGCGCGGCTACATCTTTAATCGTAGTGGGTTGATTTTCCATTACATCTCCTAAAATCCGCTTGCTTTTTTCGTCGAGAACATGCTTGATATTCGGCAAAACGATTTCATTCATCGACCTATCGATATCGCTGTAATTGGTGGCTTTGTAAATTTTGCCAGGTTGAGCGAGACAAGCCAGTGTAAGGGCTAGAAAAATCTCTCTCGGTCCACCGGATAAGTTTGCAACGATTTCACCCTCAGACATCTTGATTAGGTCTATAAGTGAGACAACCATTTCCTCAAAATTCCGATGGTTCACTCGATAGATATCAACATTTATGGAGCTGTCAATCTGCCTGGATAGGTCCTTGATGGCCTGGATCGTGGCCTCTCCACGGTTATCCTTTTCTTCCAGGGGCCTAATGAGAATTATCCTGTCGCCGCTCTCGATGCCGAACTTAACTATCAAAGACACGATCTGAGAAGCATCGAAGCCGGACAGTGTGATATAAGTCTTCATCTACATGTTCTATGGGATTTATTGCATAAATGACTTTCCATTGCAAATTATAAATTCTTAGTTTAGTTATTTGCATGATTATGAAATCATTGCATTAATCGACAGATTTAAATGTAACGAAATGTAATCTTCCTCAGATGCCGCAAAAGATCTCACTGATAACCCGGCCAGAGACAGCATTTGAGATCCCGACCAGTGAGGGCTACCAGCTTTACTCTTCCATCCTGGGCGTCATGCGGGAGGCGGACGAGGATATCAGTAAACACACCCATGAATCACCCATCAGCTCGATATCCATTAGCCCGCTGGACGGCAAGTTCAGGCGCTGCGACCGACCCAAGCACAAGGCCGTCGATCCTTCGCAGAAATACGAGCTGAAGATCGGGATAACGGACCTCAAGGAAGTGGAGATCTTTCGGTCTATCATTCAGCCCTTTATCCTTAGGGAGCGGAACCTCTGCATGGAGAAAGGAGAGCTGAGGGTGGAGGAGGTGAGCAGCTCCACGGCCAGCTTTGAGGATCTGGTGAGATCGACAGGAGATCTCAAGGAGCCCTGCATCGATTTTGAGTTCAGATCTCCGGCATGTATTCAATACCGAAACAGCAAGGTCTACGAGATGTTCCCGCACCGTGAAGCGGTCTTTCACTCGCTTCTGTCCAAGTGGAACGCGGTCTGCCCGAAAGAGCTGAAGATGGCCATCGAGCGGGACGATATGGCGCGCCACCTTGTGGAAAAGCCGCTGGCCTACGAGACGCACAGCGTGGTTGTGAACACCTTTGTCGATAAAAAGAAAGGGCATGCTAGGCCGAAGATGATGCAGGGATTCACGGGGCGGTGCCAGTACACATTCACCAGAGACGCGCCCGCGGGCATGAGGAATGGAATAGTGGCGCTGGCCAGGTTTGCGGAGTACAGCGGGGTGGGGAGCGCCGTCGCGCGCGGGTGTGGGGCGGTGAAGGTGACGATGGGGGAGGCGAGGTAATGGTATCCGATGCTTTGCAGGATAATTTTAGAGATCGAAAAAGATTGAAGGAAATGAATGCCAGGATGGATGAAAACTCCTCTGAGGAACCTAAGCCCGGATTGTTTGAAGAGTACCTCCAAGCGGTGGATATCCATCTTGTTGAAAGGGGCATGGCCTTCAAGCCGGCCAAGAGCATAGAGTTTGGAAAGACCGATCAGAGCATGCTCAATCATATTCGAAATGGCATCCTCTTTCTCCTTCGTTTCAACGAAGCTCTTGAAAAGCTCAGCGCAAGACCGCTTGAGAAAAGCGGCCTCCGAGAATGTATTGCTCTCTTCGTAGTACACGATCTTCACAAGCTGGAGTTTGGTGAATGGAAACAGGACGAAGAAGCTTTGGAAATTCAGAGCACAATGGAAAATCAGTTTGAGATACCGGAAGCCGTGCTTAAGAGATTTATTGAAGAGATGCATCTCAGAGATTTTGCTCCGGGCTTGAAGGATGAGGATTATTTCTCTGTTGCGGTTGCACTCCACAAGAGCAGGTTTTCTCGTTCCGGAGCACGCACTTCACGCTTTATGGACCTGGAGCCGTTCCTGTATCTAATGGACAACATGGCAAGTTGTACGTCTCCAGAGGAAGCGGTTTCGGCTCGATCGTTGACGGCGCTTCGTGACGGTTTCCCGCAGGATTCGCCGGAGACTCAATTGAATTTACAGTATCACAGGCTGGATGATGTGAAGGGCATCCTCTCTGGCATCATCAACAAGTCCGTAGCCGATGTGCTCCAGGAGCAGGGCTTGATCATGCTCATGGCCTATCAGGATGGCTGCGTGTACTTGTCAAAGGGAATGCAAAAGGCAGAGGTCTCTGGAGAGTCTATCGAAAAAGTGTACAACGTTCTAGAAAAAAATATCCAGTCATCCCGGAGCGGAACACCATCGCTGAAGTGCGCCGCCGCCAGTACGCTCTTTCTGAAAAGGAGGGCCTGGCCATAGCCCAGAGGATCGTCCGAGCAAAGATCAGGAACTCGCGCACATTTGTTAACCGTAAAGGCGTAACCGATGTGGGAAAGCTGCCGGAGCTTGAAGCTGGCACAGCACGGGCCCGCACTCTCGATGAGCTGCGGGGGATTGAGGGCGAGGCTGCAGAGATCTACTTCAACCTCATCAACGGCTGCCTTGCGGACGGCTGGAGCTTCGAGCGCAGAACCCGTCGGCCCCCGGAGGACCATATCAACGCATTGCTCTCGCTCACCTACACCATGATGAAGAACGAAGTTCTTAGTGCTCTTCGGCAGTACAATCTGGACCCCTTCCTTGGAATCCTGCACGCAGACAGACACGGCAGGCCCGCCCTGGCGCTGGACCTGATGGAGGAGTTTCGGCCTATCTTCTGCGACGCCTTTGCCATCCGGCTCATCAACAAGAGCATCCTGTCCCATGACGATTTCCAGTTGGACAACCACCTGAAGGACTACGCCTTTAAGATCTATCTGGAAAAGTTCGACGACTACATGAAGGAGGAGTTCGAGCATCCCCACTTCGGGTACACCGTCTCGCGGCGCAAGGCGGTCAGGATGCAAGCTATTTTGCTCCGGAAGGCCATCACTGGAGAGCTGAAAGAGTATCATCCCCTGGAGTTCAAAAGATGAGGCTGGCAGTAACCTACGATATCAGCGAGGACAAGATCCGTACCCGTGTCTTCAAGATACTTGAACGGTATGGCGCTTGGAGGCAATACAGCGTCTTCGAGCTGGAGATCAATGATATCCATCGGCTGAATATGGAAAATGAGATCAAGGCCCAGATCGAAGCAGAAGACAAGGTAAGGATATATCAGCTATGCGAGCGATGTGTGGGCAACATAACTGATTTGGGCGCCAAGCCTCCTGAGAAGAAGTCGAATGTGATCTGAAAAATCATGGATCTTTATTAAGGCCTGGTACGGAAGAGGTCCATATTTTAGGGGTCGATTTTCGGGCTTTTAGAAAGGGTTATAGCCTAAAATAACGCTTGAAGGGATGCCGTTGCAGCGAACCTGAAAACCCGATAGGGATTGAAACTCGGATATAAAAAGAAAGATATTAAGCAATACTCCAGTTGCAGCGAACCTGAAAACCCGATAGGGATTGAAACAAAGAACTTGGATAGCGCGCGTTCCGCTATATAATACTGTTGCAGCGAACCTGAAAACCCGATAGGGATTGAAACAAATGTAAAACCGCGCTCGCGGTAAGTCCTGATTGGGTTGCAGCGAACCTGAAAACCCGATAGGGATTGAAACATTTGAATTTACTCCCACCCAGAACTCGGACCAGTTGTTGCAGCGAACCTGAAAACCCGATAGGGATTGAAACTCAGCAGGAAAGACAGTCACCAGCGCAGAAGCATGGGCGTTGCAGCGAACCTGAAAACCCGATAGGGATTGAAACGCCGTGACCTTTGGAGGATCGCTGGCAACAATCGAAGTTGCAGCGAACCTGAAAACCCGATAGGGATTG
>JBGQAL010000063.1:0-14016 GCA_041494285.1 Methanotrichaceae archaeon | reverse complement strand
TCCCTGTTCGTGCAGTTCTCTTAACATGAGAAACTCCTCCAATTTCAGCATCAACACAGCTATTGACTTTGAAACCAAAAGCTGTGGAGGTGGGCATTTTTATCCCGCCGAAATTGAGCACTTTTGAACCGCCAGAGACACGCCCCAATGGCAAGGAAGAGTAAGATCGAGAATAATGCCCTTAGCATCCTCTCCATGCCATCTCCACAAAGAAAACGGAGGATTGAATAAATGCCACCAATTCGTATTCTCTCCTGGAACGTGAATGGCCTTCGAGCCATCCACAAGAAAGGCTTCCTTGAATGGCTGCAACGAGACAGGCCGGACATCCTGTGCGTCCAGGAGACCAAGTCAACGGAGGACCAAATACCATCCCAGGTTAAGAGTGCTCCGGGGTACCATACCTACTTTTCCTCTGGGCACAAGAAGGGGTACGCAGGTATCGGGCTCTTCACCAGGAAGAAGCCGTTATCTGTGAAATTCTCCCTGGAGATTGACGGCTTCGACGACGAGAGCCGGGCCATAGTGGCCGACTACGGAAGCTTCATTCTCTTCAACGTGTACTTCCCCAACGGCAAGGCTTCCAAAGAGCGGCTGGAGTACAAGCTGAAGTTCTACGACCGCTTCTTAGAGCTGGTGGACCGTCTGAAGGCCGAGGGCCGCAGAATCGTGATCTGCGGCGATGTCAACACCGCCCACATGGAGATAGATATAGCCAGGCCCAAGCAGAACGAGAAGATATCCGGCTTTCTTCCTTGGAGAGAGCATGGATGGATAAGATTGTGTCTCACGGCTTCCTCGACACATTCCGCATCTTCAACAAAGAGGGAGGGAACTACTCCTGGTGGGACCTGAAGACCAAGGCCAGAGAGCGGAATGTGGGCTGGAGGATCGACTACTTCTTTGTGAGCGATAACCTAAAAGACCGGATAAAATCCGCCTTCATCATGACTGTGGTCACGGGCTCAGATCACTGTCCGGTGGGCATCGAGATGATTGACGACGTGACAGAATGAACATGCTTTCGTCGCCGGCTCTATATCCATTCAGCTCTAGCAGCCCTCCAGACAAGAATGCTCTTTACATCCCGTCACAGTTGAGCTGAATAAAAGCGATACCAGGATCAGAAGCGATCCCGGTATCGACGGGCATTTCCCATCCATTTCACCAATATTGATTCTCAGCTAGGCTGCTCCGGCACTGCTGCCCAAGGGCCCACCTGAATTGTCGCCTCCCGCATCATTATCAGGCTCTGGGTTGGGATTAGGCACAGGTCCCGGCATGGGTGTGGGCTGAGGTTCTGGGGCGGGAGGGTTTAGTCCAGTGCATAGACATCGACCGTTTACCCAGTTGCAATTGGGGTTTTGCTCACACTTCACCTTCTCGGGGTCCTCAGGACGAAGACCTCGACAGAGACACTGCCCATCTACCCAATCGCAATCAGGGTTCTGCTCACAACTAATTCTCTCCTGATCATCGGGATTCGGCATTGTGCAGAGACACTGGCCATTTACCCAGTTGCAGTTGGGATTCTGCTCACATTTCACCTTCTCTGGATTCTCTGGAAGCAAGCCGGTACACAAGCACCGACCATTCACCCAGTTGCACAGAGGGTTCTTTTCGCATTGCTGCTTAGGAGTTGGTGGAACTGGTTTGGGGGGAACCGGCTTAGGTTGCGGAACAGAGTACACGTCGATGACAACCATGTTGCTGTAGCCACTGGTGACGCCGAATACATCGAGATGTCTCCCTGGAGTATCGGCATAGTACCAGATGTAGTAGTAGCCGGGCTGAACAAATCCCAGATTGTATTTCATCACAAACCCGCTGGGGTAGACTTCGTACATGGTAATGGGCGAGGGCACAGGCACATAGAGAAGTTCTCGCGCATAGGCGCCCAGGGGCATCGTAGCGTACCACGACCAACTCACAGATCTTTCAATCCATAAGCCTGGCGACGTGCTGGGAAACTGGGAGGTAAACCCATTCCACCCCAGCAAGCTGCCTTTGTAGAATACGTATGTGGACGGGCTAGACTGAGCATTAAAAGGATTCAACCCTTTCAGCTCAGTCTTAGTCGGAGATTGCGTTGTGTAAAATGCAATCTCGGTTCCGGAGTCTGTTGCAGGCACCTGCGGTGCCATAGCATTAGCAAGAGCACTTCCTGTATCGGTCTCCAGACTCTGCACGATGGGGTCGGCCGCGGTCAAGTTCTCTGTTCCAGTGGTTCCGGATAGATCATATCCACCCAAGGCAATACCTATAAAAAAGAAGAAGGTTATCAAGATCCAGACAAAATTTCGGTTAGTCACGATTACACCTCATAGTTTTCTTTTTCCGTGCTGTTCTGCCAGTGTCTGCTGAAACACAGAGATGAGTGTCAGCAGTATTGAACAACCGGTTAATCTCGTAATTACCCTCCTATTTTTGATTCTTAAATAGCTTACTTATAAAATCGATTATCTCTCAAAATTTGAACGCAGAGGATTGAAACGAAACAGTGGTATAATGGACGGGTAGTAAGTATGTACAACCTGCAATCGATCTACGTGTTTTTCACTATAACGTCCAAACGACCCTCCAGGCAGGAAAGCTCTTACTTCCGTCACAGTGGCACAGGCACAGTCGCAATAGTCCCAATATCACATCCACTCGTAATGAGCCATTACCTCTGGAACCATATCGTATAGGAGGCTGTTTTCGACATACCCGAAGAAGAGACATCCCTCGCACTCACCTGCGATCTTCTTGCGCTTTTCCGCGGAGGCATTCCAGACATTTAATAACCCATCGGATACTCGGCCCAGGGAAGCTTTCTGAGAACGGCAGCACTCTATGGTTCCGTCTGCTGTAACATGCATGATTATGTCGCTGGCATGGCACCTGAACTCTGGATTGAGGGGCCTGATCATCTTGAGGTAGGTGATGGAATTGATTATTGGGGCTCCGGATTTCTTCAGCTCGACCAACTTGTCTATTGCCTTCTGGTATCTGGGTAGGTCACTGATGCCAAGCTCGTCCCAGACCTTTTTGGCTATTCCCGAGGACTCATTTATGGGCTCAAAGGAGATCCGTACGCCCAATTCTTCGGCCAAACTGACGAGGTCTTCGAGCTCGTCAACGTTTTTGCCGCTTATGACACAGTTCATGAGGATCTCGTGGCCGACGGTCTTGGCAGCTCTTATGCCGCCAAGCACATCTTGAAGGTCGATCCCGCGAAGTTCTTTGTAGCTATCGATGCCATCCACGGACACTGAGAGGTAGTCTAGGTCATCAAGCTCATGAACGCGACGGGCCAGCAGCTTTCCGTTGGTTATGAGCGATGTGATCAGCCCGAGTCTTTTTGCGTGGTGCAAGATCTCCTGCAAATCCTCCCTCATGAGGGGCTCGGCTGTCCAGGCATTGTAGACGCCTATCCCAAAAGACTTGGCATCTTCAAGCATTCGGAATATCTCGGGAGTGCTCATCTCTTTTCCAGGGTTCTCCCAATATTCGCAGAATTTGCACCGCAGATTACACCGAGATGTGATGCCGTGAGAAAGGACGTAGGGCCTTCTTCTGACCCGTAGCTGCCACAGGGCTTTGGCTGCCAATCGCGGTGAGAATTTCCTCATGTCTTCTTTTTGAGATTTAGAGTATCGGATCGATCCTAACTCTCCTTCATCCCGACCATCGCGCTGGCCAACATCACAGGCCCAGTGAAGTCGTTTCGTGCCCTGCTGGAGTCAACGAAGATATTTTCCGTGAGCACAGGTGCTCCTAAGGAGTTAGCCCCGCACAGCAGCATGAGCGTCCTGAAGATCAGGTTTCCTGAAATCCCATCCGGAGCCAGGATCAAGTCATCTCCTCTGCAATCCTCAATCAGAATTCCCCTGGGCCGGGCGTTTATGCCTGCGCCAATCGCCCGTGCGGCCACGAACTCGCCTTCCGCCAGGCTTCTATCTACTCGCCTGCTGCGTCCCACGTCCTCCATCCTGCCGCCTGAAAGTACCGAGACAGCAGGGGAAACGCCCATCCTCTTCAGGTAATTCGCACCCTCTATGACCAGGTCTATCTTATCTGATAGCGTATCCCCTTCGTCGATTCCCACAGGGGCGAGGAAGAAAGCCCAACCGTTCAGATCCAGGAGTGCCATCCTGCGAACCTTGATGTTGAACCTCCTGGACAATGCGCTCATTGCCTTGGATGCAGAGACGTTTCCCCTGACCGCCCCATCGATCTCTCCCCTGGCTAACAGATCTACAAGCTCGGTCGCAGGATCTTCGGGCATTATGTAGTCCAGGGCGCAGTCGCAGCAGGGATCGCCAACAAGCAGGAGGTCAGCATACTCTGTGGCTGCCTCAAGGCCGCCTATCAGATCGGCGTCTGCGTTCTGTATCCCTATTCCAATCCTGGCGTGGCGCGACCTGGCCATTTCTTGAAGCGATTTAATGAAATCTGAATCCACAATACTCACCTGATCCCTGTTACAGTGTCCTTGGCAAAATCGAAGAGCACGGCCTCCTTCGCGCCCTGTCGAATGACCAGTCTGCGATCATTCATTGTGCTGCCGATCTTGGCCGCCGTTAGACCACGGTTCCTGAAAACGTCTATGACATCGTGCACGTTTTCCGGCTTGGCGGTGACAACAAAACCCATGCCCGGGTACATCTTAAGCCAGTCGGAGAGCTTCATCCCTGATGGAACTGGTATGAAATCCAGGTCCACAACCGCTCCTACCCCGCTCATCTCGATGAGCATCCCCAGCGTTCCCAGCAGGCCTGGGTTGCTTATGTCCTTTCCAGCAGTGACAAGATGCCGCTCGCCCAGTTCCCGCATGGACCCCAGCTGCCTGGCAAGCGTCTCCCCTTCCTTGAAGCTGGTGGAGTCGAAGTTGATCGCGAACTTTGGATGGGCCGCTCCATCCAGGTCCGCCGCTGCGACGATGGCATCGCCCGGACGGGCCGTGCTGCTGAGGATGACCGAATCCTTTCTGGCCTTGCCTAGGATTGCCACGTCAAGAGCGCTGTAAGGCGTGTCCGGATGGAGATGGCCCCCGATTATGGGCACGTTGAACTTCTCTATGCCTTTCTTCATGCCTCGCAGGACAGCTTCCGCTATCTGAGGAGAGTTGACTGAAAGCACATCTACCATAGCTATCGGCCATCCGCCCATAGCAGCGATGTCGTGCACGTTAACGAGAACCGAGCAGTATCCGGACCATTCCGGATCCGCCTCCATGAGCTTTGACCAGATCCCGTCTGCCGCGAAAAGCAAAACATCATCGCCATCGTCTATCACAGCCGCGTCCTCTCCGAAGTCCGCGATTATCTTCTCTGAGAGAACAGGAAAATGCTCTATGAGATCTCCTATCTGCTTCTTTCGGGTTATCCCCACGAACCCTCGAAGCTCGGCCACCAGAGACTCTAGATTCATCGTTTTAAGGTAAATCTTCGACCAAAAATAGATAACGCTTTGGATCTCAATATGGTTTCCCAAAGTCGATGTAATTCGAGATCTCCAGTGGAAATGTTAAGTAATAAAATTTAGCCTGTTTTTACGGATATCGAAAGACTTTAACAGTGTAAATAATAATATACTATGCATACTTCAAATTTGGATAGAATCGTAATCTTTTGAACCATATACACACAGGAAGAGGAGGGGTTAAAGTATTATAAATTGTACAAAGATACTCGAGATCGGAAGCAAAAGACTCTTAAAATCTAGTCGTTCCTGGCAGCAGCCGATATTTTATGAGGTTAACTCTTATAGATACTATTAATTAAAGCTATCGATAGTCTTTTTTTCGATTTCATTTTAGAAAATCATGGCTTAGTTGTCTCATTGATCTAGATCACTATCCGCCAAATTGATAGCTTAGCAGGCCCTACCTCTTGAGATCAAAGATGATGCGAGGGATGGGATTGCTTGTAAGAGAGCTTAAGCGAGGCAGGTCCCTGCTTGTAAGGCTAGATCATGGTGCCGACTTAGTGGACCAGATTTCTGAGCTTGCAGCCGATGAAGGCATCCACACTGGTACGTTCAGCGTATTAGGTGCACTGACCCAAGCAGAGATAGCGTTCTATGATCAGGAATCTCATGAATACAGCGAGCTCCTAGTTGAAGAGAACTCAGAGCTTGTTTCATGCACTGGCAACGTATCCATCAGAGAAGGGAAACCTTTTGTCCATGCCCATGTCGTTTTAGCCGACTCCGACGGCAAAACAATAGGTGGCCACCTGCTTCAAGGAAATATATTCGCCGCAGAGCTGTTCTTGATTGAGCTCTTGGGCGAGCCAATGGTAAGAGAGAAAGATCAAACGACCGGCCTTTATCTTTGGAGTTGTTGATGAAGACTTCCGAGTACTTCGAATCCCTAGAACTCGGCCTTGACCAAGCCCTTGACATTGCCAAAAAGGCCAGGTCAAAAGGAAAGGACCCGTCAACCGAAGTGGAGATTCCTCTCGCAATAGACCTAGCGGAAAGGGTCGAGAAGCTGATCGGCATACCAGGGATTGCAGCCAGGATCAGGCAACTGGAGGAGGGAGGCCTGAGCAGAGAGGAAGCGGCCCTCGCCATCGGCGTAGATTTTGCTCAGGGGAAACTGGGAACAAACGCATCCAAGATCGAGGCTGTTGAAAATGCCATCAGAACAGCAGTTGCCTTGCTCACAGAGGGCGTTGTGGCTGCGCCCATCGAGGGAATAGCCAAAGTCGCCCTTGGAAAGAACGACGATGGAACGGACTACCTCAAAGTCTACTACGCTGGACCCATCCGAAGCGCGGGAGGCACTGCCCAGGCTCTGTCCGTTCTCGTTGCCGACTACGTCCGCAGAAGCGTGGGGATCGCAGCCTACAAGGCCAGGCCAGAGGAAGTGGAACGCTACGTTGAGGAGATTGGCCTATACAAGAGAGTGGCTGGCCTGCAGTACAACCCGACAGACGACGAGATCAGAACAATAATCAAAAACTGCCCCATCTGTATAGAAGGCGAGCCAACCGAGGAAGAAGAGGTCTCTGGCTACCGCGACCTTGCAAGAATAGAGACAAACCGAGTTCGGGGTGGAATCGCCCTGGTGTCTGCTGAAGGCATAGCACTCAAGAGGCCCAAGCTGAAAAAGCACGTCTCCAAATTAGGGTTGACGGGCTGGGAGTGGCTAGACGACCTGGCAGGAAGCAAGAAAGAGAGCAGCGATGCAAGCCCCAAGTTTCTGCGAGATCTGATCGCTGGAAGGCCCGTTTTCTCACACCCGTCCAGGCCCGGCGGCTTTCGGCTGAGGTACGGCAGGGCAAGGAACACAGGTCTGGCAGCAGCGGGCATCAACCCCGCTTCTATGGTCCTCCTGGGAGAGTTCATGGCGGCAGGTACCCAGATCAAAGTCGAGCAGCCCGGCAAGGCGGCAGCCGTCGCTCCGGTAACATCCATAGAGGGCCCTACGGTCCGACTCATCAACGGCGATTTGGTCAGGATCGACTCGGCAGAGGAAGTTCTCTCCTGGATGCCGGTCAGCAAAGACCCGAGATCGGTGGCCACCGCCATCAGGGCGCACGTGTCAAAGATAATCGACCTTGGCGAGATCCTAATAAGCTATGGTGAGTTCCTGGAGAACAACCGACCCCTGGCACCGGCTTCCTACTGCTACGAGTGGTGGGCAGCCGAGCTTGTCCAGTCAGGAGGAGATCCTGTCGGCCTTGAAAAGATCAGCAGCAAGGAAGCTATAGATCTGTCCAGAAAGTACGGAGTGCCCCTCCACCCTGTCCACACCTACCTCTGGCACGACATCTCGACCGAGGAGTTCGAACACCTTGCTGCTGCGGTCTCTTCCGATGGAGCAATGGACTCGGGAAGGCTGATCCTTCCAACAACGGTGAAGGATACCCTGGAGACGCTGTTGGTTCTTCACAAGGTCAGAGAAAGCAAGATCATCATCGAAGATCCCGATCCTCTGCTGCTCTGCTTGGGAATCGATCCTGACGGGTTGAAAAAGACCTGGGAAATGCTAGACTGCACTCCCCTGGAGGCAGCGAACAGGTTCGCAGGCATTCCCATCATGCCTAGAGCCCTGACCAGGATAGGATGCCGCATGGGAAGGCCGGAAAAGTCCGATAAGCGCCTGATGAAACCACCACCCCACGTGCTGTTTCCAACGTCCGACGCCGGAGGCAAGTCCAGGTCCATCCAGGATGCAGCCAAGCGTTCCCTTGGGAACACAACAGGATTCGTCGACGTTGAGATCGAGCGGCGAGTTTGCAGGAGCTGCGGCAAGGAAGGCGTTTCCTTCCTGTGTCAGTGCGGGGGACACACGGACAAAAAAAGAGTCTGTCCAAAATGCAACATTCCAGCCGTTGAGCGTTGCCCAAGATGCGGCGAAAAGACCTCGGCAGCGTCCAGGATGCACATCGATGTAAAGAAGCTCTATTCAGAGGCCTTGGCCAACCTCAACGAACGCGAGCCGGATACCCTTAAAGGCGTCATTGGTCTGACCTCGCGGGACAAAACCCCTGAGCCTCTGGAGAAGGGCATCCTTCGGGCTAAGCACGGGATCAACATCTTCAAGGACGGCACAGTCAGATACGACCTGACCGATCTCCCTCTAACCCACTTCCGGCCGGACGAGATAGGCACCAACCTGGAGAAGTTAAAGGAGCTCGGGTATACAGAAGACTTTAAGGGAGAACTCCTGACAAGTGCCGACCAGATATGCGAGCTGAAAGTCCAGGACATAATTCTGTCCAAGGATGCTGGCAGTTATCTGCTCAAGGTCGCACAGTTCGTAGACGATCTATTGGTGAAGTTTTATAATCTCGCTCCTTACTACAAAGCCGGATCGTCTGAGGATCTCTTGGGTGCCCTGTTCGTCGGACTGGCCCCTCACACATCAGCAGGAGTCCTCTGCAGGCTCATAGGGTACACAACAGCCTCGGCCGGCTTTGGTCATCCTTTCTTCCACGCAGCCAAACGCAGGAATTGCGACGGCGATGAAGACTGCGTCATGCTGCTCATGGACTCCCTGATCAACTTCTCAATGTCGTACCTGCCGGAGAGACGAGGAGGCAGGATGGACGCCCCCCTGGTCATGACTACCAGACTGAACCCAGCCGAAGTCGATAAGGAAGCCCACAACCTGGACCTATCGTATTCCTACCCTCTGGAGTTTTACACGGCCACGATGAACAATGCAAACCCCAAAGATCTGGAGAGTAAGATCGATTTGGTCTCGAAACGGCTTGGTTCCGACGCCCAGTACGAAGGCTTCGGCTTCTCTTTCGACACATCGAACATAGCGGCTGGGCCGAAGAACAGCTCCTACAAGACCCTGGAGACCATGATCGACAAGATGGACGCCCAGCTAGAGCTGGCCAGGATGATCCGAGCTGTGGATGAGACTGATGTTGCCGAGAGGGTCATAAACTCCCACTTCCTGCCGGATCTGATAGGAAACCTGCACGCCTTCTCGAAACAGAAGGTGAGGTGCGTCAAGTGTGGCACTAAGTACCGCCGACCTCCACTCAAGGAGGTCTGCCCCAAGTGCGGCGGCAGGATGATCCTGACAGTGCACGAGGGCAGCGTGCGGAAGTACCTGGAGGTCTCAATAAAAGTGGCCGAGGAGTACGGTGTCAGCAGCTACACCAAACAGAGGCTGCAGCTCCTAAAGTTGGAGATAGATTCGCTCTTCAAGAGCGACAAAGCCAAGCAGATGGGACTGGCAGACTTCATGTAAGGCCATTTTTTTGAAGCGATGGATCGTTCAGCATCGAGACAACCCCAGTGGCAACGACAATGATTGACATTTTTTGAACTATAATTTCATCGACCGCGAGAGACAATCAAATTGGACGAGAGAATCAAAATCGTGACAGAAAAATAAATTTGTTGGGCAAGATCAAACTAGAGGATCTATAATTTTAAATATTATGGCTTTAAATTGATCAACCGTTTGGGAGAGATGAAGGATGCATAAAACGCCGATCTTGCTGATTTTGCTGGTCCTCGTCGGTATGACGAGCACTGGTTTTGGAGATACCACAAAAATTCCTGCCTCGAAGGCAATTTATATTGACATGAAAACCCTGCAGGTGCAAAACAACACCAGTATCCTTAAATGCGAGATGCAGACGGGTGAAAACGCAAGCAATATAACTGCATCTATTATACAGTTCAATATCTCCGGCCTGAACATTTCGGATACCGACATAGGAATTCTCGTCCTCAGGGTAGCAAACGTAACGAAGAGCTCAAATGCAACCAATTTGGTCGTACTAATGCCCATGGGATCTAACTGGGACGAGAACTCAGGTTACTTGAGTTTCATTGCCAACATGGAGCCAATATTGAGCCTGATTCAGAAGAATGACATAAGCCAGATGGAAGTGAGCACGAACGATGGCCAAGTGTTCGACGTGTCCAAGATCCTCAAGGAAGCTAAAACAAAAGGCGGTAAGGTATCATTCCTTCTGATGGCCTTCAGCGATAAAAACTACAGCGTCGAGTTCAAGTCGACAAACAGCGACGCAAGACCATGTCTCTTGGTAATGCCGTACCCGTTTGAGGAGAACCTGAAGACCAATATTGCCTCGCCGGTTTCCGCCTTAATCAATCGCACAGAGATAAATAAAGTAGCTAGAACTGACATGAATAGAGGCACTATTCTCAAGAAGACCAGGTAAATGAAAGAACTCTTGGAAAATGATATTCGGTGAATCAGCAAAATGTACGCCGGTTAACAAGACTAAATAGGTTAATTACTTCGTTTACTTATATAATTGGGCTTCAGGCCGAAAAAAGTCGAGATGGCGCTTATACGCCATCTCTATTTTTCCTTACTTTGCAGGCACTTTCTCTGCCGACGTACATCTATGCTAACGTGTGGGTATGCTCGGCAGTTTCATGGATTTGACGTAGATGTTCTGGCCTTCGACATCCTTAGAGACATAGGCAAGCCAGTATAGTCCATCGGTGGGGCTGTAGGCAAAGGTTGCTGACGTCATGTCGCCTGTTGTCGTCACTGCATCGGTGCTGTCTATTGGCTTCCAGGTACTGTCGAACCTGTTGATGTAAACGTCGTAGTTTCCGCCCTTCTTCGAACTGTACAGGAGATTGAACACACCACTGGTGTAGTTCAGCGATGGGTAGTCCTGATCCGAAGTGTCTTTGGTAATCTGTCTTGTGTCCAAGTAGTTCAGGTTCTCGTCAAACCTCTTGACAAAGATTTCCAGATTCCCCGTCTCCCTGGAGGCATACGCCACGTTGAAGTTTGCGCCATCGAAGGTAATCGATGGATGATCCTGGTACGTCGTGAGATCCGTTACTTGAACCCTGCCGATTAGGTTCCAGTCCTGATCGAACCTCGAAACGAAGATGTCACCGCCGTTGTCCGATCCTGTGTCCCAGGACTGGTAGGCCAGATAGAACTCGTTGCCCACCTGGATGAGCGAGGGCGAGTCCTGATCGACCGGGGAGTCGGTAAGCTGTTTGGTATCGATCAGGTTCAGGTTGGCGTCGAACTTCTTCAGGAAGATGTTCATGTTGCCGGTCTCGTTGGAGACGTATGCAACGTAGTTGTTTCCGCCGGAGGAGATCGCTGACGGTGAGTCCTGGAAGGCCGTATCATTGGTTGCCCAAGCATTTCCAGTCGAGCCCCACAGTGGGTCAAACTTCTGGAGGAAAATGTCTCCGTTGTTGGTGTTCCCTAGATCCCACGACTGATAGGCCATGAGATAGCCTTCGCCCGTGTATATCATAGAAGGCTTATCCTTTGGTGCGGGACCAGAGGTTACCATTTTAACGGTTGCTGGGTTGGAAAGAGAGAAAGTCCGGCCCAGGGCACTATCATACCCGTTCGGACCTGCATTCCACCCATCCCTTGCGTAGACGTAAACGGTGTAGTTCCCGGCATCAGAGGGCTTGTCCGTCCAGATCCAGGCGTTGTTGTAGGACCAGTCCTGGACATTCTTCCAAGCGTTTCCTGTAGACGGACCCTTCAGCCAGAACCTGTAGAGAATGGGTTCAGGCTCGGGGTCCGATGCGGTGGCAGTCCACCTTATGGATGTCCCGGCGTACTGAGGGCTGGGAAGATCGGAATTCAAGCCTCTTATTTGAGGAGGCTTGTTGGACTGGAGCACAGTGTAGGCCATTCCAAGAGCGCTGTCGTAACCATTAGGTCCGGCGTGCTTACCGTCCCTGGCATAGACGTACACTGTGTAGTCACCGGCATTAGCGGGACTGGTGGCCCAGATCCAGGTGTTGCTGTAAGACCAGTCCTGGATTATCTGCCAGTTGTTTCCCGTGGACGGTCCCTTCAGCCAGAACCTGTACAATGTTGGATCTCCGTCCGGATCGGTGGCTGTGGCGGTCCACCTTACGGGCAATCCTCCCGGCAGTGGGCCGGGCTTGTCCGTAACTAGGCTGGTTAGCTGAGGCGGCAGGTCAGGAGGCAGGATGGTGGAGAGCGAGGCTGCGTCATCATCAAATCCATCCGGACCAGAGTGGAACCCGTCCCGTACCTGTACATCGACCTGACTGGTGCCAGCATCTGCCAGGGACGTCGCCCAGGTCCAGGTATTGTCTGTGGACCAGTCGCGGGCCATTCTCCAGAACCCTCCCGTAGAGGGTCCCTTCAGCCAGTACCTGTAGAAGATTGGATCACCATTCGGATCGATGGCGTTGGCCACCCACCTGACGGTTGCTCCGGCTGGTTGCGGGCTCGGTGAGGTCGTTCCTATGCTGGTTATCGCGGGCGGTTGGTTCAATCCTATAATCAGGTAGTTGGCAACAGCAAAGTCGTCCCAGCCATTGGGACCGGCATGGTTACCATCCCTGACAACTACAAGGATCTCGCTAGCGCCAATGTCAAATGGCGATGTTCTCCATATCCATTTGTTGTTCCTGGTCCATCCAGTCATGTCCTCCCAGAACCCGCCGGTCGCTGGTCCTCTGAGGAAGTACCTGTATTGAATCTGGTCACCGTCAGGGTCGTGAGCCACAGCGGTCCATTTGATCCAGCTTCCGGCAAACTGTGGATCTGGCCTATCAGCGAAGAGGAAGTCGACCTCCGGCCGCCTGTTGGCCTGAGTGAGGGCGTAGCTTGCTGTCGCGCGAGCGTCAGAGCTGGAGGGGTGCTTTCCGTCGGTTATTCTGACCTCAACCTGGTAGGTTCCGGGCTGACCGCCCGCTGATCCGGTGTACCAGGTCCAGACGTTGTTGTTCATGTACCCAGTGTCCACAAGAATACTCCCTCCCGGGTTTCTAAGGATGAACCTGAACTTCAGGGCATCCCCGTTGGGGTCTGTGGCACTAGCAGTCCAGGTCACCACGGTACCAACCTTCTGCGGGCTGGCCGGGAACGGCGTCAAGGTTGGGTTGATCGGCGGTGGGTTATTGTTGCCGAAGTCTATCCCTACTCTGCTTTCCCCCGATGCCAAGGTCAGTGTGTAAACGCCACTACCGCCCGGCAGTGTCCGGGTCCAGGTGGGCTGAGCTAGCTCGCTCACGCTATAACTTCCCGGAGCCAGGTTCGTGAAGCTGTACCAGCCTTGGGCGTTGGTTGTCGTGGTCCTGGTCATGGTGCTGTTTGTCAGAACTATGGTCCATCCCGACAATCCAGGATCGCCATTGTTCACACCATTGTTGTCCAGGTCGTTGAACTTCATGCCCCAGATGGCAGCAGTTCCAGGTGCTGTCACAGCCCGGTTGCCGAAGTTCTGGTTTGCAGCATCGCTACCTCCAAGGTTGACCGTGTAGGATCCAGAACCGGATGGAGCCGTCTGGGTCCATCCCGGCCTGGACAACTCACTGATCTTGTACGTGCCAGGAACGAGGTGATCGAAGACATACGAGCCGTCCGATGCCGTGTTGACGGTACGAGTAATGTGGACCCCAAAGAAGGTCGTGGTCCCGTCTAACACCATCCCCCATCCGGAAATGCCGAGTTCGCCCGAATCCATCACGCCGTTGCCATTGACGTCGTTGAACTTCACCCCTGATATGGAGTGGGTTCCTGTCAATCCGAAGCTAGCATGGAGTACTACAGATGTT
>JBGQAL010000027.1:0-22231 GCA_041494285.1 Methanotrichaceae archaeon | reverse complement strand
TCTTTCCGTAATCCGGACAACCTTCGTGCCAGCACCAGAATGCTGATGCATCTAGATCCGATTGCGTAACTACTCCCCCATGAGGGGGAATCAAACTCAAGATATATAAATCCTATCAATTATAGACATACACGACCAAAGTTCTTATCCGGCAACATATGCTGATTGATCTGGCGATGTTCAGTAGCCGACGGAAATTCCCGATGAAGTGATTTCTCTCCTCTCTGCAACAATATCTTTCTAGAATAGTTTGAGGTGACGGACAGAGCTAAACGAAACTACCGCTCCAACCTCCATCTGGAAAGATAAAACCTATATAACTGGTAGTGTATTCTAAGGTAGCAAATATTTAAAGAGAATGTCGATAATTAGGGGGTAATACATGAGACTTATTGCTCTGGCTTTTGCGCTGGTGCTGGCGCTGGGCTTTGCCCAGGCCTATCCTCTGAGCGGTGGCACTGCGGCAGTCAACTGCACCCTGTTCGGAGCCACCAAGGTTCCAGTCCCTGGAACAGATCCTAATGCCACAGTTCAGAATTATGTACTTAAGGTGGATGTTGGATTATTAGGGACCCGCAACGCCACATTTGAGCTGGTGGACAGCAAAGACAAGGTCTACAGTCCCGACCCGTCTTTGTCCCGGAAATTCGAGCCCAATACAGCGTCATTCATACGTCAGCTTCTGGCCTTCGTGGTTCCTAAAGATGCCCTGTTTAAGCTCTTCAAAGTAACGCCTTCCGCAGGCGCTCCTTTTGCCATTAAGTGGTGGAAGACGCCAAAGAAAACCCAAGGAGACATTATCCTGCGGTACTACGGGGTGGCAAACACCCGAACGAATCCAAACGAGCAATCGGTGACCTACGAGGTTGGGATTCAGAACAACGGCACAAATATTATGCCCATAAACCCATTGAACTTCACACTATTGGATCAGTCGGGATGGGAATACTACACTATGTACGGTTTCGGTCAAATTTATCTGGGTCCCAAGAATTCGACGAAGGTAAAGGTGAACTTCAGCTCTCTTTCGTATCTTAGCAGGCCGACTGCCTTGGCATTCGATTATCTTACCAGCAACCAGATCGTCTTCGACCTGGATAAAGACACCGGACCGCTCACAGATGCCCAAGTTTACGGAACAAACGTGCCAAACACAGTAACGAGCACAGCAGCCTCTCCTGCGGCCGTGGTGGCAGCTCCAACGATCCAGGCTACGCCTCAGGCAGCGCCTAAGACCAACTCCGCAAGCGCCAGCGCAGCGGCAAACAAGTCAACCTCCAGTGGCATGCAGTCCTTGAAGGATCAGATAAATGCTGTCAAGGAGAGGTTGGCGAACATGGGCAGACCCGGAACACCGGGCGGGAATACCTCTGTAGGAGGGCAGATAGGCCAAAGCGTGAACGATGCGAGAGCGAGGCTGGAGAAGATGAAGGAAGGACTCCCGAATGGCCAGAATGCCAGCCAAACCACAGGGTCTCCGGTGTCCCCGGCAATTGCATAGGCCAATAGTCCATGGCCTATGAGCAATTTTTCCCTAATTAATTTTTTATGCATAATACGCACGGGGCGATATCTTGATAAGGTTAGAGTGCCATTGGACAAATATATTTATGGAGTAACGTGAGTTATCGGGGTGTTGCATTTAATTGAAAACCTGGAGCCAAATGGGATTGGAGGCGCACTGCCTATGAAATTGCGGGGAACGGTCCTGTTAGTCCTGTTGCTGGTAATCGCCCTTGGTCTTGCATCCGGCTACCCGATACACGCTGGCAACGGGGCGGTAAACTGCACTGTGTTTGGGGAGTTCAAGGATCCTTACACAATAGTTGAACCGAACGGCGAGCGGAGCATAGTCCTCAACGTCGACGTGGCCCTGATAAAGGCTAACTCAACCAGCGTCTCTCCTGCCCAGGCGGCATATTCCCTAGTCGACGGTAACGATAGAACCTATTCGACAAGGGGCGAGTTCACCCGGTCTCTTCAGCCAGGAAGGCAGCTTTTGGGCTTTGCCGTTCCGGCAGAGACTATCCCCAAGACTCTGATAGTGGACCCCTCCGGTTATCCATCTGAAGGCAACAGGTTCGCGATCAACTTCGGCGAGCTGGCCAATGCCACAAATGGAAATGTGACCCTTTTGTACTACGGCGTACTAAACTCGAAGATCGACTCGAACCTCAAGTCAATCGACTTCGACGTGGGAATTACCAACAACGGTACGGTCAAGATGCCCATAAGCTCGAAGAACTTCAGCCTGATCGATCAGTGGGGCTGGAGGTACGCCAGCCTTGAGCACTATAGCTACTCAAACAACGGCTTCGCGAATAGGGAGTTGGAACCAAACGAGACGGCCAGGATAAAGGTCAGCTTCGGTTCAATGTCCCCGCAGAGCAGGCCATCCAAATTGTTTTACAAGTGTTCGAATTCAAGCTCAATAGTCTTGAACATAGATCCTGAAGCCGGGCTACTGCAAAACGTCACTACCACTAAGGGCAATGTATGCGGGGCTTGCTCCAACGGCGCACCTGAACCAGCTCCGACAACCTTAGCAGGGACGATAAAAGCCACCAAGGCCAGGCTGGCGAAGGTGAGGGAGAGCCTTCCGGGAGCCGCATGAGAGCTTCATGAGATGGAGTCGATTCGACACAACACCTCAAAAACTTATTAAAAGATTAAAGCCAATACAGAAAACATGGTCTTTTCGGCGCTACACTGGGTACCTTCAGCCCTGGCAGCACTCCTGACCTTCGCCCTTGCGTTCAATGCCTATGGAAAGCCGCACAGAGCTTTGGGCGGTGCTACACTACTGCTAGCTTTCCTGGGTTTAGCCGGCTACATCTCCGGCGGGAACATTCGCTTTTTTCCCATTGACTTCCACACCTTTCACGCCTGGGTAGGTCTTGCCACGCTAACGCTCTCCGTCTTTTTGTTCGTCGATAAGATCTTCCTCCACCAGACTGAGTCAGAAAAGCACTGTCGGCTCGGGAAGCTGGCAGCCTTGCTGGCAGCGATCACCTTGGTCCTGGGTCTGATGATGCTTTTGGGCCTGGTGCCTACGGAAACTACAGCAGTGTCTGCATCTAACAGTACTCAGGAGCTGACATCTAGCCATCTTCCTGAGGTGGAAGCAGTCGAGTACCAGGGAGTCAATCTCACGCCGCAAAGCGGCCAGGGAAACAATGCAATTAAAGGTACTCAGAAGTTAGACAGAGGTACTTACCGTTTGCGAGTGACGGGCTTAGTGGGGCAGGATTTGACTATGAGCTACGATCAGATGCTGGAGCTGCCTGCTTACTCAGAGGTCGCCTACATGCCATGCGTTGAGGGGTGGGGCTTTTATGCCAAGTGGACCGGTTTCCGAGTAACCGATCTCTTGAACATCTCAGAACTAAGATCGGGAGCGAGCTATGTCCTTTTCTCTTCGGCAGATGGCTACTCCACAACACTGCCTTTGGACTATTTGCGGCAGAACCGTATCCTTCTGGCCTATGGCCAGAACGACCTCACTCTCCCCCCCGACCGTGGCTTTCCTTTGCAACTAGTGGCCAAGAACAAATACGGCTACAAGTGGGCCAAGTGGATAACAAGCATAGAGGTAACGGACAAGGACATCAAGGGCTACTGGGAGTCTAGAGGCTACAGCGATAGCGCCAATGTTGGCCAGCTTCCTTTTGGTCCTTGATAGCCTGCGTTCGATACTCCAAGAGCATCGATAAGATCAAATCCGGAGATAGAATAATGAGTGAGTTGAAACGAATGAACGACGAGGAGGTCTGACGATTGCTCGTAGAGATGAGGATTGGGTTTCTCTGCTCAACTGCGATCTTGATCCTGGCGCTGTTTAATATATCAATGTGTGCCCCAGATGAGTCTTACGGAGTTGTAAGCAAAATAATAGACGGCAGCACCTTCAACATCGTCGTTGAAAAGACCGACCCGAGGATCTTCTACAACACAGAACGCATTAGCCTCGCGGATATCAAGTGTCCAGACCTGAACACTTCGGAGGGCCTTGCAGCAAGGGACATGGCCGCGGCAGTGCTACTCAACAGGCGGGTATTCCTTGACATAAACAACCTGGGCAACGGACGCGACTCTCTGGGAAGGCTGGTTTGCGTTGTGTATCTCAGCGGCTATTACGGTCAGCCTCTTCTGTCGCCCTGCTACAACAGAATCCTGGTAGATTCAGGCTTGGCGACGGTTAACGACTCCAAGGACAACGAGTTCAATCCAGCGGACTGGTGGTCCAGGTCTTCAAGTACGGTACCGGGATATAACGACAGCATGCAGGCCATAAATCGGCTGGAGATCGCAGCAAGGGACCTCCTGGGCCCTGTCCAAGGAGAGCTAGGCAAAGAGTACGACAAAAGATCGAAGGAGGCCGTGGACTGGCTGCATAAGCAGCTTCCGATCAAATGACCATTCTTGAGGTCCCGTGTAGCTGGAAGAGAAGTTTAACGGCCTGAAGGCTGCCCTTGACCTTGCAGGAATGCTATGGATTGTACTATAAAGGACCTCCTCGAAGAAAGCCGATCTCAAAAGAGACGCTAATTCGAAAGGTTAGGGATCCTGTTGGGCACGAGGGCGGTCGCCTGATCTCGGTGGAGGAAGATCGGCCCTCCATGAGATTGAAGATCGTTTGAGCGCTCATCCTTAACTTAAGCAGGTCTCAAATAATCGCGAATGGTAGTTTCTTGAGATTAAGGACCTGTTTGCGACACCTCGGACTCTAGCGGCAGTGTTTTGGCTTCAGCGGAACGCTTCATCTCTGCTTCTTTCTTTTTCAGGCGTAGATAAACCGCGGTCCTGTAGGCTGCAAGAAGGAAGCCGTACAAAGCAGGCCCTACAACCACTCCCATGATCCCCATCACAAAGATGGGTGCGGTGTATGCCAGGATGGTTATAACAGGGTGGATAGAGGCCCCTTGCATAGCCAGTTTGGGACGAAGCACGTTCTCGGGAATTATGGTCAGGACAACAATACCAAAGACCAGGATGAGCACTCCTCTGAAGTAATCGTGGATAAGCAGGTAGAAGATGGACATGGGCAGGAAGACCACTACCGGCCCAACCATGGGTACCAGGGTGAAAACGGCCACGACCGCTCCAAGAAGCACAGGATAAGGCGTCCCCATCAGCGAGAATCCGATGGCAGCAAATATACCGCTCAGCATAGAAGTAATGAAGTAAACGTTGAACAGATTGTTGTAGATGGTGTTCAGATCCTTCATGAAATGGTGTACGAGGTCTTTCTCTGGCAGCTCGGATACGACCTTGTAAACCATGTCTCTGCCGTCGATGAGGAAGTAGTAGGTGAAGAATATGGCCACCAGGAACTGTGCAAAGCGTATAGGCAAGTCGGAAAGGAAACCAGAGATGCTGTTTTGGAGGATGGGGAGCACCCAGGACATCACAGCCAAGGAGAGGTCGCTTAAATGCACTATGTAGTAGGCTAATGCTGGTGGCAGGTACTTCTCTGCTGCTATCGACAGGCCGCCAGCTTGCTTCACATAGCTGCCAATGGGCCCTGGGAGGCTATTCTCTACAAAGCTGTTGACATTGGATGAAAAGTTGGAAACCAGCTGATAGGCGTCTTCAGATGCCAGAAGCACTGACACCTCACTGGAGAGTACGCCAATGGCGGAAATGACGATGAAAACGAATACTATGAACACAAGAATTATTGAGAGAAACGATGAGAGCGATCTCCTGCCGGTCAGGCGGAGTGCATACTTGTAAACGGGGTTAAGCATGTAGGCCAAGAAGACGCTCAGAAGAATGGTCGTTAAGAACTCCTTAGTCACGTATACTGTTAAAATAGCTATTAATAAGACCAGGGCCAAAGCACCTGTGTAGAACTTACGGCTCAGGTCCATATCCCCTACTTCACCTGCTGAAAGATTATACTTTTCTGTCCGAATTGTATTTCGTTGCTCATAATCCCTTGAAATTCAGACCCAGACCAGATCTACACTGTGGCCCGGATTAACCAGGAGACAGCACGCAACAGAGTTACTGGCTCCTGAGACAGACCTTAGGGCTTTGCTTCCTCGTAGGTTATCCAGACGACTATAAGCCCAATGAATATCAGAAGAGGACCGACCGACCCTTTGATGATATCCCAAGTGTAGATCCACCAGTTCAGGCCGTATATCCAGCTGCTCTGGCCAAACCACGACGGATTCACCATCGTCCAAGCTCCTAAGACAAAAATGATTACTCCTACCAATATCTTCAAAGTGCTATTCAACTTAATCCTCCCCTCGCGCGATTACCAGCGATTTATTTCTATAGATAAATCATATTCTATGAAACACGGGATAACATAAAAACATATCGACAGATTTCAAAGATGAAAAGTAAAATTCTGATAATCTTGGACTCTACCACACTTCAGAGCTATTTTTTAAAGTCTCAGGCGGAAATCTACACCATTAGCGGTATGGAAATGACCAACCATTACAAGAAACCAACCATTTAATAATTTGTCGACATATAGTTAAACCATGAACATCGTATAGCGGCTTAATATCCGATTAATCGAGTGAACTATGCTCTCCGAAAAATACGTAAGGACGTTGAAGCCAGGTGACTACTTCAGGGATTGGCTCATCTATACACTGGGCGACAGGATAAGCAACAGAAGATGCAAAGTAAATGTGTTCAATATAGGTCCGGCATCTCATACCGTCTGCAGGTACGAGTTCCTAGGCGAGAACTACTCAGTAGTGGCCAAGTTCTTTGCAGAACCCACCGGCTGGAAGAAGGACTACGATCCGGCCAGAGCCATGAAGAGAGAGTTCGAGACCCTCAAAAAAGTGGAGCACATAATAGACGTTCCCCGGCCTATCGCTGTCAGAAAGGACTTCTCTTGCGTTCTTGTCACCGAGCACATCAATGGAAGGAGTCTTTTCCAATTCATGAAGACTGAGAATGGAATCTATGACAAGCTCACGGCGGTTGCGCGCACACTAAGAAAGCTCCACGATGGCTCCAAGACCAGTTACCACAAACAGGATGAGTTTGCCCATTTTCACAAGATATTGGGCCAGCTCAGGCTGGACACTAAGACCCGATTGAAGTACGATCGTCTTCTGGGAGACTGGTGGTATAGCGACCTCTTGGATCAGCCTTACGGATGCAGGATTCACAGCGACGCAAACCCGGTGAACTACGTTTTCCAGCATGACAGGGTTTATGCTCTCGACTTCGAGAGCTCATGGGACCACGCTAGCCCGGTCCACGACCTCGGTATAGTTGCCGCCGAGCTAAAGCACTACTTCGCTATCCATAAAAAAAACGAAAATAGAGCCGAGCCATACATCGGTCACTTCCTGTGGCATTACAGTACAAGCGAGGATGAGTTCAAGAGAATAACTCGGGCTTTGCCCTTCTTCATGGCTCTGGGCTATCTTAGGATGGCCAGGCTAGGGATAGACCGTGACGGAAACGATTTCATCTTCAGAGAATCCGAGGCATGTCTGAGGGCAAGATACCGATGAAGGTGGACGGGTTGCTGGATCTCCTGGAAGGATTACTTTCTCCCCGCTCGCGTTACTGCTTTATCGGACGACACGAACCAATTAAACGTGATCAAGGGCAAGGAGGCCTATCTGAAGAAGCTCACCGCTAGCGTGAATATGCGGTCGGTTGAAGTAGGAAAAGAACTAAACGGAAGCACGCCTCCTTCCGTCTTCATAGGAAGCTGGAATTATCCCAAGGTGTACGCTGGGCCTATGATTGCTCCTCAGCATGGGGATACGGCCATCATGGATGCACCTGAGTCGTGGATTCCAGGCCGAAAGACTCAGGAGGATATTATACGATACCGGCTGGGACTGGTAAGAGGCAAGCAGCCCATCAGGATAACTGACCTGAAGAACAGGTTTGTCTCAAAGCTCCAGGAGATCTCGCTTGCCCAAAGCTCAACTGACAGCGAGGCTCAGTTCGACCGAAAGCCCACGGGAAAGTCTTTCAGCGACGAGCACACCCCCTTTGGGCCCAGCGCTATGATCGAGAAGTTCGATATAGGCAACGTGAAATGGGATCGTGCTCTGGAGAGAGTTTATTACGATGGTGATCTGAAGGCAGCCGAGGCTGTGACCAGCCTTCACGAAAAGGGGATCCCTTTTTCAAGCATACAGAAGGCCTTTTCAGTTGGCACCATGGGCACCGAGAGAAGAAGGCGACTTGTTCCGACAAGGTGGTCGATAACCGCCTGCGACAGCACCATCGGAAAAAATCTGCTAAAAGAGGTCAGGCAGTTCGACATGATAGACTGTTGTCGGGTTCACGAGTTTTCAAGCCTCAACAACTACTACTCTGTGCTCCTGATACCCACGGCTTGGCAGTACGAATGGATGGAGGCCTTCCTGCACATCCTGGGGAGGGAAGAGCTGGTTTTCTCTGATTTCGAGCACAACGCCGGAAAGAAGGGATACTCGACCGTCGGTGGCTGCTACTACAGCTGCAAGATGGCAGTGCTAGAAGCCCTGGCCAGAGAGCAAAAACAGGCCGGAGCGATCATCCTCCGAGAGGCGTACCCTGGATATGTGCCCATGGGGGTGTTCAACGTCCGTGAGAATGTGAGGAATGCCATGAATCAGCCCCCAAAAGAGTTCGGGGATATGACGAATGCCCTCTCTTACATCTCCACTAAGCTGCAGCTCCCCATGACCAGATTCGTGAAAGAGAGCACCCTCCTGAAGGAACTCCGAACGTGCAGGCAGACGACTTTGAGCAGCTTTCTGGCCTAGTAGATCTTTTCTTTTTTCCAAACTAGGCTTTATCGGCGCTCCATCTTAAGAGTGAAACAGTCGAAGATCAAATCAGCCTCCGTTGGGTCGATCCAGTGAAGCCCCTTTCCCTCTACCTCCTCCTTTGACATTAGCTCATCCCAGGCGTAGGCGTTCAGTCCCTTTTCCACGAGCTGTTTGGCCAGGGCCAGGTTCCTGCTGTGGTAGAACTCCTTGACCCCTTGCCGGTAGGTTAATCCCTTCACGCAGATCTTCACGTCTTTCAAGGGCTTATTTATTTTTAAGGATGCGAGAACGATCTTTTCTGTCCAATGGTCGATCATGCCGTCGTTTAGCTCCCGCCCAGTCCTGAGCAGCCGAACATTCCCGAACAGCTCTCTCTTCTCCATAGCTTTGATCAGGAACCAGGGATAAACGGGAATGCAGTGACCACCAACACCCGTGGATGGCAGATGAATGTGGCAGAACTCGTGGTTGGCGTAGGACCGGGCCTCATAGAACTCAACCTCCAGCTCCTCGGCTATCTTGAAGAGCTCGTTGGCAAGGGCAACGTTAACGTCCCTATAGCACCCCTCCATCACCTTTATGAGCTCTGCTGTTTTGGCCGTCGAGACCATGGAAAGGTTGGAGATGAACTCCTTGTAAATGCTGTAGGCTGCAAGGCCGCTATCTTCGTCAACGCCGCCAATGACTTTGGGAAACTCCCTCAGGCGAGAGATGCTGCACCCGGTCATTATCCTCTCCGGCGAGTAGGCCAGGTGGAAGTCGCCAACTTTCAGGCCGCTGGCCTCCTCCAACCAGGCACGGGCCAGCGTGCCCGTGGTTCCAGGGGGAACGGTGGTTTCCAGGACCACCAGGTCACCAGTTTTCAGTATTCCGCCCACACTTCTAAGGGCGTTCTCTAGGATGCCGAAGTCCGGGTTGAAGCCGGGGTCGACGAACAAGGGAACTATCACTATGAACACGTTGCAACCCCTTGCGTCGGCGTAGTCGGGTGTGGCCACGAGGCGTTTGCCGCCGTGAAGCTTTATCAGCTCGTCCAGCCCGGCCTCCTGGGGAATTGGGTTGACGCCTTTATTTATTCTCTCGCACCTCTCGCGGTTTACATCGATGCCAGTGACCTTCTATCCCCGGTCAGCAATTACTGCGGCCAGGGGCAGCCCGGCGTTGCCCAAGCCCACTACTGCTATCCTTTCATCCACTTCTTCTCCACCTCGATGGCCTTTCCACAGATGCTGCATTTATAAAGGAGCTTATCCGCGTCCTCTTCTACAATGTCACCAAGCCTTCTTCCGCACTGGCACACCCATCCTTTTATCTCAGCCGGATTTCCGAGGACCAAGGCGTAGGGTGGCACATCTCTGGCCACAACGCTGCCCGCTCCGATCATGGCGTACGCTCCCACGTTTACGCCGCAGACGATGGTCGAGTTGGCTCCAAGGCTCGCCCCTTTGCAGATCCGGGTTGGGACTACGTGCTCTTCATCCCAGGAGAACGACCTCGGGTAGAGGTCATTGGTAAAAGTCACCGCCGGCCCCACGAAGACGTCGTCGTCTATTTTAACTCCCTTATAAACGGACACGAAGTTCTGGATCTTCACGTTGTCTCCGATTTCGGCTTGGGTGTCGATGTAAACGCTCTTTCCAAGGTTGCAGTTGCGGCCGATCCTCGAACCCCCGCGAACGTGGACGAAGTGCCATATCTTGGTTCCATCCCCGATGTCCTCGCTCTCAACAACTGCTGTCGGGTGTGCGTAGTAACTCATCTGATACCACGACCGATCAGCTCACAGATCTTCAGGTTATTGAGGGCTTCCTTTGGAGTGACGGGGAATGCCTCGCCCTTACGCACGCAGTCCACGAATTTCTTTAGTTCTACTTTCAGGGGCTCCACCTTGTTGACCAGCACCTTCTCAATTATGTTCTCCTGGGTGTACCGTTCGTTCTCGAAACCATACTTCCCGGGTTTCCGGTACACGTAGACGTCCTGAGCCATGAAGTCCCCTTCGGCCGTGAACTCCTCTTCCTCTAAGTACATAGTCCGAAACTTCTTGGAGGCCATTCGGCTAGCCGATAGGGCAACCACCGAATTCTCAAGGACCACCATGGCCTCACACACGTTCCTGTTTCCTGCGCTGTAGATCTTGTAGTCCTTTCCTGGAAAGAGAACGTTGAAGACTATGTCGATGTCGTGGATCATCAGGTCCTCTACAACTGAGGCGTCCGTGATGCGGTTGGAGGTGGGGTTGTGCCTCTTTATATCCACGTAAGCCGGTTTGTCTACGATCTTCTTTATCTCATCGACGATTGGATTGAACCGCTCGATGTGGCCGACTCCTGCTATTACATCCGCCGAATCAAGGAGCTTGAGAAGCTCAACTCCATCCTCAACCCTCAAAGTCACTGGCTTCTCTATGAGGCAGTTCACGCCTTTTTCAATGACCTGCTTAGCGACTTGGAAGTGGAACTTGGTCGGCACACAGATGCTGACCGCGTCGACCCTGCGAAGTAGGTCTTCCATCGACGGGCAGACGGTGGCATACTCCCTTGCTTTTTCTGCGTTCTGGGCTAAAGGATCGTAAACGTAGACGGCTCCTACGCCTTTCAGCTCCGAGTAAACCCTGACGTGGTTCCTGCCCATTGACCCGACGCCGATGACTCCAATCTCCATGGCTATGCCTCAAAACCGTTAACAGTCTTTGCGATGTACTCCAGGTCCTCCTGGCTTAGGGAGGGATGGACCGGTAGGCTCATGACTCGTTGGGAGACATCCTCTGCCACGGGACAAACGACCCGGTCCAGGCCGAGCTGCTGGTACAACGGCTGGCGGTAAACAGGCTTTGGATAGTGAACTGCGCAGCCTATGCCCTTGGACCCTAAGTACTCCATCAACTTCTCTCGCGATGCTATGAAGCCATCCTCCACCCTGACAACGTACTGGTTGTAGACATGTCTGACCCTGGATTCCCTGAAGGGCGTTGTTAATCCCTTTGCCCTCAGGCTCTCATTGAGGAACTCAGCATTCTCGATCCTCTTCTGGTTGAATCTGTCCAGGCTCTTCAACTGGACCAGGCCGATGGCTCCCTGAATGTTGGTCATCCGGTAGTTGTAGCCGAGAATTACGTGGTTGTACTTGCCCGTATCTCCGTGGTTTCTGATTAGGCGCAGCTTTGCTGCCAACTGATCATCGTTCGTGGTTATCATGCCGCCCTCACCTGTTGTCATGTTCTTTGTGGGATAGAAGGAGAAACAGCCAGTTCCAAAGCCTCCAACCTTTTGGCCGTTGTAATCAGCTCCGTGAGCCTGGGCGCAGTCCTCGATTAGGACCAGACGGTGATCCTCGCAGATCTGCTGCACTGCTCGAAGATCGAAGGGCTGGCCGTACAGGTGAACCCCTATTATCGCTTTTGTTTTGGTGGTTATCTTCTCTTGAAGATCCTGGGGATCGATGCCGAATGTCCTGGGATCCACATCCACAAAGACCGGCTTGGAGCCCTGGTAAAGGACGGAGTTTGCCGTGGCTATGAAAGTGAAGGCCGGAGAGATCACCTCGTCGCCTTGGTGTAGGTCCAAAGCCTTCAACGACAGATCCAAAGCCACTGTGCCGTTGCTGCAGGCTATCGAATTCTTTACGCCGATGTAAGCAGAAAAGGTATCCTCAAACCTTTTGACGGCTTCTCCCTGAGTCAACATCCCGGAGCACAACACCTCCACGACTGCTTTTGTCTCTTCTTCGCCTATGACCGGTTTAGCTATTGGAATGAAACCACTCATGCAAAATCTCCTTCGAACTCGATCTTCAACAGCTCCCATCACATCTAAGCAGAACTATATTATTCTACGGTCGTTTGCTGCTCCCTCAAATCTAAGCCTCAAAATATCAGTTTGCATTCGCCCTTCCCCGCAGCACAGACCATACCTCTAAGCTCCGCAGCGGGCATCGACCTGTGACCCGACTCTATAACCGTCCCGGGATAGATTGTTGTGTGAATTCCGGTCTTGACATCGTCGCCCATTATGACCCCTAACTTCCGTCTACCACTGTCCACGGGCAGCCCTTTGATGTAGGACTTAATGTTGGCATTGTCATGCCGCAGGTTGGAGGCTATAGTGCCAGCTCCGAAGTTGCAGCCGGAACCTATGACGCTGTCACCAACATAGCTTAGATGTCCTATCTTGGTGCCGTCCATGATAGCGCTGTTCTTTATCTCAACGGCGTTTCCCACCCGTACGTTTTTGCCCAGGCAGGTATAAGGCCGGATATAGCAGTTGGGGCCGATGTCGCAATCTTCGCCTATCACAACCGGACCTACGATGTAGGAGCCCGCACGGACAACCGTCCCCTTGCCGACCGAGACCATGCCTTTCAGCGTTGCACCAGATTCGACCTCCCCCTGGACCTTGGCTTCAAGATCCGGCATCAGCTTTTCGTTCGCTGCCAGGATGTCCCACGGTCTGCCTATCTCTATCCAATCCTTGAGCTCGATTATCTTTATCTTCTCTTTCGAGGCAAGGGCGTTCAGGCCATCGGTCAGCTCGTACTCACCTCTTTTAGACATCTTTGCCTTTTTTATGGCCTCAAAGATTCCATCCCCAAAAAGATATATGCCTGCGTTGGCCAGGTTTGAGGGAGGCGTTTCGCTCTTCTCTATCACGGACTTCATGTATCCGTCATCCTCAAGGAAAACGCCGTACCTGGAAGGGTCAGGGACTCGCTTGGCTGCCACGGCGTTTCCCTTAATGGATGTCATACCATTCATAGATTCTGCATCAGGCAGTACGTCGCCATTGAGGACCACAAAACGGTCTTCCGCCATAGTCTCGGCCGCCAGTAGGGCATGGCCCGTTCCGAGCTGGCGGTCCTGGATAGCGTAATCTATCCTGGCACCAAGATTGGATCCATCGCCGAAATGCGACTTAACAGCATCAGCTCCGTAGCCAACCACGAAGACGAAGCTTTCCACCCCGGCTTGCTTGGCCCGAAGGACGATCTGCTCGAGAATTGGCTTGCCGCAGACGGGCAGCATGACCTTGGGCCGCTTGCTCGTCAGCGGCCTCATCCTGCTTCCTTCGCCCGCGGCCAGAATTATCGCCTGCATAATCTAACGGGCGACATCCAGAATAAAAAGGCTTTCTGACATTGCCCAATAGAAAAGTCTTTAGAGTTATTTGCCCCTTCTACGTGCATGTTGGACGAGTTTAACAGGTACTGCGCCTTGCAGCGAGACCAGGCACCTTTAGCCACCCTTCTGATCTACCTGAAGCGAAAAGGGGGATGGGTTCAGCTCAACCAGATCTGGAAAGAACTGGGACCAACGGCAGGTGGCCCCTTCTGGAATCAGACCACTCTTATAAACAAGCTGGACAAGCTTGAGCGGCTGGAAGTGGTATCCCTGGAGCGCCGGGTCCTCCCGTCTTCCCGCTCCGAGGTCAAGAAGAAGACCAACACCTTCTGCAGGCTGAATCCGGCATCGCCTGTCTACCCTCACATCTATTCGATGCTGAAGATCTCGAAGAAGGAGCAGGACAAGTACTCTTCGGAGATGGTTGACAAGCCCTTGGAGCGACTGAGCGGCCTTACAACTAAATCAGAGAAAGGCGACCCCATGGTTGAGCGGGAGTTGGAAGTGGCCCTGGAGCTGATAGGGGAGGTCTTCAACATCGGAGGAGATGAGGTAAGAACGCTGATAAAGGAGAGGATGGTCCACCGGGGTCTCATAAAAGACTCAAGGTTGGAGATTGGCTAGAAGCTAAAAGATCAACAAATGGGATTTGGGCTAAAGCCATCCTCTCTTCTTTCTGTAAAGGCACAGCATCTCTTCCACGGTTTGGGGCTCGATCTTGCCAAGGGTAGACACCGTCTCGTAAAACCTGCGAGGCACCCTGACTTTGGAGAGGTCGAATCCCTCCCTGGTCTTGAACCTGTACTTTTCATTGAAGATCCTCTTGCCCAGCTCATCCAGGTCGTCCACGGTCTTCTCTATGCCAACGGCTCCCAGGGCATCGATTATGTTCTCCTCGGTGTAGACTCCGCGAGCGAACAGACAGCCCACCAAGGAGTTGAAAACACCCCGGAAGTTGTCTTCCTTGATGATCTCATCCACCATCTGCTCCGGCGACAGTTGCTTCTTGGCTGCCTTTTGGTCTATGCTATAGCCGGCGTTGTCCAGGTGGGAGTGTCTGACTCCTACGATCTGTCCGACGATGGATGCTGGACCGGTGTGATACCCTGATACTTCGTTTCCTCCAAGGGCCATGGCAAAATCCTGGCCGCCGTACTTGCTAGAAGCATAGTCCACTCCTCTGGCGAGGGCGGAGTAGAACTCGTTGGGCGGTCTGACTATGAAATCCAGAGCCTTCAGATAGTTTTTAACGTCGTTCCACTGCAGGGGTACGCCGAGGGTCTCCTGGGGCGATATGATGTCGCGCTCGTATGCCTCGGTTGCCCAAGCAAGGACCACGCCTGCTGACATGACGTCCAGTCCGAGCCGCTCGCAGGCATCGATCAGCTGCAATAGGCCCTCTGCGCTTGACACTCCGAGGTTCGATCCCAGGGAGTAGATGGGCTCGTAGTCGTAGGAGACCTTTCTGACCTCGAACTCGTGATGCGTGGAGAAGGCCGATTTAAGTGAGGCGATGTGGATGCAGCCTATGGGGCATCCGGCACACGATAGCCTGCGGGAGAGGAACTTGTCGGCGAACATCTCCCCGCTGATGTTCTCAGCCTCCGGGAAGCTAGAGCTCTGGAAGTTCTTGGTTGGCAGGCCTTTCAGCCAGTTCAGGACGTTTATGTTAACAGAGGTTCCGATATCGTGGTACTTCTCCATCACGTCGGTCTGGACCGTCGTGCTGTACAGACGGTTATAGACCTCCCTGTAACGCTTGTGGTCGGGGATCTCCACATGCTCCGTTCCGGAGATCACCATCGCTTTGAGCTTCTTTGAACCGAACACTGCACCTAGGCCCAGCCTGCCTAGGTGCCTGTAGGTATCAACCAGCACTCCTGCGTATCTTACCAGGTTCTCCCCTGCTGGGCCGATACGGATTATGCTGCGGCGACCGGTACCTGGTTCGTGTTCCCGTAGGATCATGCCCACGGTCTGGGCCTCTACACCCCAGATAGATGTGGCGTCCTTGATCTTCACGTCGGCGTTGTTGATGGATATGTAGGAGGGCCTCCGGGCCGCTCCTCTTATCACAATGGCCTCATGGCCTGCGAACCTGGCTGCCAGTGGGAGCCTCCCCCCGGCGTAGGACTCGCCCAGCTCCCCCGTCAGGGGGGACTTGAAAGCGGCCACGATCTTGGTAGCCACGGGGAACATGCCGTTTAAGGGACCTATGCAAAAGATTATGGGGGCGTTTGGAGACAGAGGATCGACGCCCTCTGGGCATTCCTCTAGGAGAAGCTTTATCCCGACGCCGGTGCCCCCCATCCACTGGTCGAAGAGGTCCTGCCTTTCTTCAACCCAACTCTCTTCTTTTCCAAGATCGATGTATAGAACTCTTCTTAGCATTAGCTGGGCACCTCCTCCAGTGTTAGAACACCGTGCGGACAGAAGGCGACGCAGGCCCCGCAGTGCATGCATTTGATGGGCTTGCCCTCTTTTCCAAGGGATATGGCACCAATCAGGCAGGCATCCTGGCACTGGCCGCATCCTGTGCACAGCTCTTTATGGAAAACCACGCTTCCGTCGGGCTTTCTTTCCAAGGCTCCAGCAGGGCACGCTCTGACGCAGGGCGGATCGTTGCACCCCCGACAAACCACGATGCGAAAGTCTCCCTCTATCCCGCCCTGGGTCTGGATCTTGATTGCGCTGTCTTGGAGAGATACATTCCCTGTGTGAACTCGGCTGCAGGCGAACATGCAGCCCAGGCACCCGATGCATCTCTCGGGGTGGGCCACCTTCAGGCGGCGACGCTTCTTGGCCTTTGGCCTCGTCTCTTGTTCTGGCGTTGCCATAGCAGACTCGACCTTTACCTCGGGATTATCAGCCATCCTCAAATCGGCTCCTTAGCTGCCTGCTCTGCTGAAATTATCGTCTTACTAATAGAACAGCTCATACTACAAAAACAAATGCAAAAAATTAAGTGATGGCCGAAGACTACTCAGTGTCGGTGAACCTGCTTGCCAGGTTCTTCATTACGTGGGGAAGTGTTGTGTACTCCATGTCCTCCATAGGCAGGCGGTGTGGCTCGAAGGGTCCGTGCTCTCGCAGGTAATCGGTGATATCTAGAGCCCTTCTCCTGGCGTTGTCAAAGGCAGGGTCCTTGAAGAGGTCCACTGGCCCCACGAAGTTTCCGTAGGCGAGCTGGAAGCCTGCTGCGATCACCCTTGGCGGGCCATCAAACCTGGTGGGATGAGCAGTTTCGAAGGAACAGGGCATCAGCGGCCCGTTGTGGCTGCCGCGCATCCAGCCGCTGACCAGGTGAGCCAGGGCGAAGGGCTCCAGCACTTCACCAAGGGCGGGCAGCCCTGACTGAGACCTGACCCATCCGGCAGGGTCATCCTTGCCCACATAAGTACCTGCAGTCTGGAAGAGCTTCTCGGTGCTTATCACTGCGACTGGCTCCTCCTCGGGCAGCTTGCTTCCGGGCTTGGGGTAGACCCGCTTTATGACGTACCTGCTCTTTGCGCCGATTAGAGCCAGGATGTCATACATCTCCTCAGGGCAGTTCATGAAGACCTTCTTATGCTCCATGATATCCCAGATCTCAAAGACGAAGCCGTGGTGGCATGCGGGATCGATCACCAGACCTGCCGTATTGAAGGGGTCTGCGAAGATCTTGTAGATGGGGAGGTTGAAAGCTCCCGGCTCGGTCTTGTCCATCATAAAAGCGACTATTGGCTCGGATGTCCTCTCGGTGAACTCCATCTCGGCCACACCGGGCCCCATGCCTCTGATGTTGCCGCTGAAGGCATCGGCAAGCAGGTCCTGGCCTGCCCCGTAGAGCTTGAGCTTCTTGGCAACTTCTGTGGCCTCCTCGAAGGTCTCCCAGGCGAGGCCGTGGACCTCGCCGTCATCGCAGCCTTTCTTGTGGCTCATTATTAGCTCTAGATCGTCGCCACAGGCCAGCACTCTAAAGTCTATCAGGGCGCCTGATTTCTTTGCCTGTGTCAGCTTCGACTCTGCCGTTTCTATCAGCGCGGGATGGACCGAAGAGTGTCCGGGGTACCCGCCAACGTCCGCTTTAATCAAACTGACTGTGATCTTGGTCATCTCAAATCCCGTTACCCTATTGCCTATCGATGGTATTGACACTTTTCTGATTCTTCTCCCCTTGGGCTATTTACAACTTATGTATCATCATGGTCCGATCATGGTCCGAAGAGTTTCATATATCAAGGCCAAGAATCAAGACCGCGAAGATCAGATCTAGAAGAACTATCTCAAGGAGTGGTTGAATGGAACTAGTAGCAAAGTATCACGTAGAGACCGATCTCCCTATAAAGAAGGCAGCTGAGGCCATAGCCGCCGAGCAGTCCACGGGCACCTGGACCGAAGTCAGAGGCGCAGATAATCTCCTAGCGGCCCGAGTGATCCGGGCAGAAGGAGACCTTGTGGAGATAGGCTTTCCTGTGGAGCTGTTCGAGCCCGGAAACATTCCCCAGTACCTCTCTGTGATCGCAGGGAACCTATTCGGCCTGGGATCACTGAAGAAAGTGCGGCTTCTGGACGTGGACTTTCCGGAGAGCCTAGTGAGGGTCCATCGGGGTCCAAGGTTCGGGATTGAAGATGCTCGAAAGATCTTGGATGTTTTCGACCGACCATTGGTGGGAACCATCGTTAAGCCCAAGGTTGGTCTGGATCCTGCTAGAACGGCCGAGGTGGCGGATGCTGCCGTTCGAGGGGGCCTGGACCTGGTCAAGGACGATGAGACGCTGACGGACCAATCCTTCTGCCCCATGGCGGAACGGGTTGAGGCGGTAATGAGCGCTTTGGACAGGGTAGAAAAGGATACTGACAAGAAAGCCTTCTATGCCGTTAATGTCACCACGGGGGCTGATCAGATTCTGGAAAGAGCTGAAGAGGCCATGGATCATGGAGCTAACATGGTCATGGTAGATGTCTTAACAGCTGGGTTCTCCGCCCTGGAAGTTCTCTCGAGGAATGTGGATGTTCCAGTGCACGTTCATAGGACCATGCACGGTGCCATGACCAGGGACAAAGGTCACGGGATCTCCATGGTGGTGATAGCTAAGCTTGTCCGGCTGGCGGGAGGGACCAACCTGCACACTGGCAGCTACTTGGGAAAGATGGCTCGCGAGATTGAGGAGAATGACCTATGCAGGGATGCCCTAAGAAACGAGTGGCATGGACTGAAGCGAGTCTTCCCTGTCGCATCCGGGGGCATCTATCCTGCAACTGTTCACGCCAATCTGGACGGATACGGCATAGATTGCATAGTCCAGGCTGGAGGAGGGGTTCACGGTCACCCTGGAGGCACAACGGCCGGAGCAAGGGCAATGGTCCAGGCAGCAGAAGCCTGGATGAAGCGAGTCCCTCTGTCCGAATACGCGGAAGATCACAAAGAGCTGGAAACAGCCTTAAAATTCTGGGGATCATGAAGCAGAGGATCGGAATCGCCCGGATTATAAAGGCAAAACCGAAGAGTTTATATTGGTAGATGAGGATGGTTTCCCACGTTTATCACGATCAAAGTGATGTAGCGCTGTTTGAAAAAACAGGAAGAGGTGTAGAGAGGGAATATGTAGAGGGATCTGATGGCTAGAGAGGATATCTTATCGAAAATCAAATCGGCAGAGGCTGAGGCCAGGGCCAGCGTCCAGCGGGCCATGGAAGAAAAGGAAAAGAAGATAGCCGATGCCACAATTGAAGCAGCGAACATCGTTAGGACCGCTGAAACCACTGCACAGGAATACTACGACAAGAGCATTGCCCAAGCAGAGGCTGATGTTAAATCCAAGAAGGAGTCGATCGTAGGCAGCGGTGCAAAGAACGTCAGTTCGATGAGCAGCAGTGCCAGCGCTAAACTGGACAAGGCCGTTGAATATCTATTGAAGGAGTTCATGGGGTTATTGCATGCTTAGACCCGTTAAGATGAGTCGCGTAGTCGTCGCCGGGTCAAAGGATGTAATGCCACCTGTTGTCGAAAAGTTGCATGAGTTACGCCTGTTACATATAGTCAACTATAACGGCAGCTTGCCCGAATTTGAGCTTGGAAAGCCCATCGGCAAGGCCAAGGAGTACTCCGAGGATCTCATCAAGCTCAGATCGATGTCAAGATACCTGGACATTAAATCCAAGGCTCCTGAGGTAACCTATCCCGAGTCGCAGGTGGTCTCCCAGATGGACGACCTCCTGAACAACGTCGGCGCGGAGGTAACCTCAACCTTCGAACGTATAACCGAGATCGATACGGAGATCAAATCCAAGCAGGATCAGATCAGAGCCCTGGGGCCATTGGCGTCTTTGTCGTTGCCCCTGGAATTATACCACGGATATGACTCTTTGGCAGTCCATGTGGGCTCTGTTGCATCCGCGGTTGACGCGGACGTTGCCAAAGTCTCCCCTGTAAACGAGGTATTTTCTGCAAGTTCCAAAACCGGTATGACCGTTGCGGTATTCGTGCCCGCAGCCAAGGCTGGAGAGGTGTCTTCAGTCTTAGGAGAGCACGGATTTGCAGAGATGTCTGTTCCCCGTTTGGAGGGCAGCGTAGATTCGGCCGTATCCGGTCTTGA
Organism: Methanotrichaceae archaeon; assembly: GCA_041494285.1. Taxonomy (GTDB): domain Archaea; phylum Halobacteriota; class Methanosarcinia; order Methanotrichales; family Methanotrichaceae; genus Fen-7. Next base: position 1,778 of record JBGQAL010000027.1, on the reverse strand, counting down.
ATCAAGCGTAAAGAGCCTTGAAGGCGAGAAGTCTCCTCTCCAGAAGAAGCTCGTGGATTTAAAGAAGCAGCATGAGGACATGATCCTGGCAGCCGATGAGTACCTGTCGATGCAGACCCAGAAAACCGAAGCGCCTCTGCACTTTGCTGCTACTAACAACGCCTTCGTTGTAGATGGCTGGGTACCTACCGAACAGTTCAACAGGCTGAAAGGCGAGCTGGAGACAGCCGCCGGCGGGCGCATCGACGTCCAGATGCTCGACGACAAAGAATCGGACGAACTTGTCGAACAGGGTGAGGATATACCGACTCAGATGAACAACCCGGGGATTGCCAAGCCCTTTGAGATGATCACTCGTCTCTTCGCCATACCTGAGTACAAGGAGTTCGACCCGACAGTGCTGATTTTCGCCTTCTTCCCCATCATGTTCGGCATGATCCTGGGAGATGTAGGATATGGCATCATGATTCTTCTGGTTCTGTTCCTCTTAGAGAGGAGATTTAGGACAGAAGGCTGGCGACAGCTGATCAACATAGTGAAGATCTCCAGTGTTTGGGCAATAGTGTTTGGGTTTCTCTTTGGAGAGATCTTCGGTCCGCTAGGACTCTGGGGCAAAGTGATGGGTCACCTGTCCGAAGAGGAGATAGCACACCTGAATTCGATTAATGGCTACTACGGTGAAGGCGTCTACGGTGCTCTCGGAAGGCTGGGGCCCGCGGGTATATTCCCCATGGATAGGCTGGCTACAAACGCTGTTTTGATGCTTATCGGCATTAGTCTTTTCATCGGGGTCGTCCACTGTGGCGTTGGATCTATCCTAGGAATCAAGACCGAGCTGGGCTACGGCGAGAAGAAACATGCCTACTTCGAGAGGCTTCCAGTGCTTCTCTTCCAGGTATTCTTCGCTGTGCTTCTGCTGGGAATGGTCATGGGAATGAACATGGCTTTAGTCATCCCAAGCGGCATCATAATTGTCGTATCAATTGTGATGATGCTCATGGGGCCGGAGGGGCCGATGGGTTTGGCTCACGTTCCATCCCTGATTAGCAATCTCATATCATATCTGAGGTTGCTGGCAATCGGCTTAGCATCGGTTGGCCTTGCCTTTGCTGCTAATCAGCTGGGATTCCAGGTCATAATGAAGATGCTGAGCGGGCCAGGCGCAGAGGGTCCGACGATGGTGGCGGCAATCGCTGGTGTAGTGATATTGTTTGTAGTACATTTCATCAACCTGCTGCTGGGAATTCTGTCCCCATTCATGCACCCTCTGAGGTTGCATTATGTGGAGATGTTCACTAAGTTCTACAGCGCGCACGGCGGTGGAGTTGAATATATTCCCTTCGGCCATGTCCGAAGGTTCTTGAAGGTTTAAGCTAATACAAAAAAGGAGGATTGAGGAAAATGGCAGTAACGGATCTTGGAGCATTGTATGGAAGTCTGGCTATAGGTGCTGGTCTGGCAACTGGACTGGCCGGTATTGGTGCAGGCATGGGTGAGCAGGGTATCGGAGCAGCAGTAGTCGGCGTAGTGGCTGAGGAACCCGGATTCCTGGGTAAGGGTCTGTTCCTAATGCTTCTGCCTGAGACTCTGATCATCTTCGGACTTGCAGTTTCGCTGATTCTGATGTTCGCCTGGACACCATTCGCTAGCCACCTCTAAATAATCAGAAAAAATTCTGAGGGTGAGAGGCAATGGCACTAGACGCAGTGGTAGAGGATATTCTGGCGACCAGCAAAAGCAAGGTCGCTTCAGTCAGCACTGAGGCCGACCAGGAGGTT
>JBGQAL010000152.1:0-6554 GCA_041494285.1 Methanotrichaceae archaeon | reverse complement strand
TCCGCCATCCTGCTCTTACCTTCATTGTTTGTTATTATGTCCAACCTGAAACCTTCTTTATTAACGCAATTCTTTAACGTCTCGAAATTCTCGTCCTCGATTGCCCTCTCCTCATATCTCTTCCTGTTTGTGTGGCGTTTTGTTATCTCCCCGAACAGATCGGGGAACTTGGGTTCTGTGGCTTTGTCAGAGAATTGAACAACTGCTGTCCTATCACCGGATATGCCATCAGGCAAACATTTTACGTTATATCCAAGTCCAAAGTGCTCAGCTCCTAATAGAATATTGGCGAGAAGACACCCATGGCTTATGTAGAGCGTCCTATCATTGGGATCTACGTTTGGCAGGGATCTGGCGAAATCCGCGATTAAAGACACCTCATTGCCTTTAATCGACAACTTCCAGGGCTGGGTGTTAGGCCCGGATGGAGCCAGAACGCCGTACCTTAGCAGAAACTTCAATTGATCTGACAAAGTGCCCGAAGAAGGAAAATCTGATTCTTGAACATCCCAAGCCACTAATTTACCGCTCACTGAACCATCCCATTTTTTAACGAACAAATATGAATAATCATCCATACCTTTAAATCTTTTCAAATGATATAGTTGTATCCTCCTAGGATGGTGAGGAAAATGGCTGGAACTTTGGATGAATATAAAAGACTATTTAGAGAGGCAACTGTTGCAGACCAAATGAAGCTGTTCAAACTTCACATCGCCATATATTTGGTAGTGAACATCATTTGGTTGGCACTGAACGCCACTGGGTCGATAAAGATAGATCCGATCTGGGCAGTCTATTATTCTCCGGTTGGTTGGGGTCTACTGGTAATTGTGCACTATTGGTTCTTTGTCCGCGGTGCTGAAAATCTGTGCAGGATGAGAGAAGAGATGGTTGAAGCAAAAACCAAATGAGATTACAATTTTTTTTCAGCGATCTCTTCATCGGGACTTAGTGAACATCATGAGGTGTGTGTCATTTTTTTTTAATTCCTATATATTATGTTATGATTAATCCTGGTGGTCTCAGTCGTATGACGTTGTGATGTTTATCTGAGCTTATATCAAGTGGCAGATGATTTGGAAAAAGTGCGCGCTCTTCTCGGTTGGACAGGCTCGTGAAAGATTTTTCTCATTGATCAAAGTGCTGGCGATTCGGATCTGTCACACACATCTTCTTTGGTTCTGACGATCAAGATGATCGAGACGACATAGGATGCCAGCAAACATAATCAGGTCCATCAGAATATAAGTTTCGATTGATGGCTTGAGAAGCGGACCCAATCTGGAGATAACTTTAATTATCTCGCAGACGGCAAGTCTCCATCCTAATATCCTAGATAACCAGATAGTTTAGAGGCCAGAGGAGAAACCAAGATGCAGGAGACGCTTGAAGAGGTAGGCTCACGACTTCGAGAGTTGCGGGAGCTCTCGAAGGTCACTGTTGAGGATATGGCGGATTATCTCAAGATGCCCGTGGAGAAGTACAACTGCTACGAAGACGGAAAGCTGGACATCCCGGCCAGCTCCTTGATCGAGATCGCGCGAAAGCTCGACGTAGACATGGGACTGCTGCTCACAGGTCGGGAGCCCAAGATGAACATATTCACTGTGACCAGGGCTGGTGAAGGAGTGGAGATGGAGCGAAGGAAGCAGTACAATTACCAGAACTTGGCTGGTAAGTTCGTCCATAAAAAGGCCGAGCCGTTCATTGTCACCATCAAGCCTCGTAACGGAACCCTTTCCGATTATAGCCACCCAGGACAGGAGTTCGAGTACGTGCTCGAGGGAACTCTCAAGATTCACATCCACGACCACGAAATAGTACTGAACACGGGGGATTCCATCTTCTTCGACTCGTCATACAAGCACGCCATGGAGGCCCTGAACGACAAACCGGTTAAGCTGCTGGCTGTCGTGATGTAGGATGGCAAAGAGGGATACAGATGTCATTGCTGGATAGATTCGTCTCCCAAGTTGAATTCCAATCTTATGATGATTTCAAGCAGAACTTCAAGATAATCGTTCCAGAGAACTTCAACTTCGCCTTTGACGTTGTAGACGTCTATGCAAAAGAAGACCCGAAAAAGATGGCCCTGGTTTGGTGCAACGACCGAGATGAGGAGAAACTCCTAACCTTTAGGGACTTGAAAATCCTGAGCGATAAGGCTGCCAACCTCTTTCGTAAGTATGGTGTAAAGAAGGGCGACACCGTCATGCTCACCCTGAAAAGCAGGTGGGAATTCTGGGTCTGCATGGTGGGCCTAAACAAGCTCGGAGCAATATCCATCCCGTCCACTCACATGCTGAAGAAGAAGGATTTCGTTTACCGCATAAAAAAAGCTGACCTTAAGATGATCGTCTGCATCGGCGAGGACGGAGTTCCCGATGAGGTTGACGGCGCCTACAAAGAGCTGGGAGATGTCCGACTTGTGAAGGCACTTGTCGGGAGCAAAGATCTCGAAAGAAAGGGTTGGGTCAACTTCGACAAAGAGCTTGAAGAGGCATCTATGGATTTCATCAGGCCGGCGGGATCGGAGGCCACAAAGAACGATAACATAATCCTGGCCTACTTCACCTCAGGGACTACCGGCTACCCCAAGATGGTCAAGCACGACCAGACCTACCCCCTTGGGCACATCCTTACCGCAAAGTACTGGCAGAACGTTGGGGATGACGGGCTGCACTATACCGTTGCCGACACCGGTTGGGCCAAGTGCGCCTGGGGAAAGATCTATGGCCAATGGCTCTCTGGATCCGCGGTCTTCGTCTATGACTACGACAGGTTCGATGCAGGAAGGATGATGGAGAAGATGATCAAGTACGGAGTCACCACCTTCTGCGCCCCGCCGACCATCTTCAGGTTCATGATAAAAAGCGACATGTCGAAATACGACTTCTCATCCATGAAATACGCAGTAACAGCCGGAGAGCCTCTGAACCCGACTGTTTACACCACGTTCCTTGAAACCACGGGCCTCAAACTGATGGAAGGCTACGGCCAAACGGAAACCGTCGTGTGCATCGCCAACTATTACTGGATGAACCCAAAGCCTGGGTCGATGGGTAAGCCCGCTCCCGGATACGATGTAGTTCTGGTGGGCAAGAACGACAAGGTCTGCGAGGTGGGCGAAGAAGGGGAGCTTGTCATCAAGACAGATAAGGGCAAGCCAGTGGGCCTCTTCACGGACTACCACCTAGACCCCGACAAGACGAAGAACACCTGGCACGACGATTACTATCACACGGGCGACACAGCCTGGATGGACGAAGACGGATTCTTCTGGTTTGTCGGCCGAACCGACGATATGATAAAGAGCTCAGGCTACAGGGTTGGGCCCTTCGAGGTGGAGAGCGCCCTTATGTCTCACCCTGCGGTCCTTGAGTGCGCCATCACCGGAGTGCCCGACCCCGTTAGAGGACAGGTTGTAAAGGCTACAATCGTCCTCACAAAGGGGTATACGCCATCTGAGGAACTCAAGAAGGAGCTGCAAAACCACGTTAAGACTGTGACCGCGCCTTACAAGTACCCTCGAATCATCGAATTCGTGGACGAGCTTCCGAAGACCATCAGCGGCAAGATCAGGCGTGTGGAGATCAGGGAGAAGGACAGGCCCTATCCTATCATAAACGCTAAGGAGTGTAAGGCATGTGAAAGGTGCGTAATCGATTGCCCTGCCAACGTCCTTAAGCTCGGGGATGAGTTCAACGAGCGCGGGTACAGATCAGTTGTTTATGCAGGAGACGGGTGCATAGGCTGCGGGGCTTGCTATTACACCTGCCCTGAGCCGAATGCATTGGCAGTCCACATTCCATCCAAGGAGAAGGTAGAGGAGAATTAAAATGCCTGCTCAGTTAGTTGCAGGAAACAGCGCAGTCATCGTCGGGGCAATGTACGCTGGCTGCGACTGCTTCTTCGGTTACCCAATTACGCCCGCCAGCGAGATCCTTCACGAAGCCTCCAGCAATTTTCCAAAAGTCGGTCGAAAGTTCGTTCAGGCGGAGTCTGAGGAGGCAGCCATAAACATGGTCTACGGCGCTGCTTCCGCCGGCCACCGGGTCCTTGCGGCATCCTCAGGTCCAGGCATGAGCCTGAAGCAAGAGGGAATAACTTACCTGGCAGGGGCGGAACTGCCCTGCGTCATTGTGGACATCAACAGGGCCGGGCCGGGCTTGGGCAACATCGGGCCTGAGCAGTCGGACTACAATCAGGCCGTCAAGGGTGGAGGTCACGGCTGCTACAACAACATCGTCCTGGCACCAAACTCCGTGCAGGAGATGTGCGACTTCACAGCCAGGGCCTTCGACCTGGCCTTCAAGTACAGGAACCCGGCCGTTGTCTTGGCCGACGGCGTACTCGGCCATATGATCGAGCCATTGAAGTTTCCAGAGAAGGCAGTCCTGCCCGAGAAGCCAACCTGGGCAGTTAGCGGCAATGCCCAGACGAGGCACAACCTGATCACATCGATTGCCCTTGATTTCAGCGAGCTGGAAAGGCACAACCTCAAGCTTCAGGAGAAGTACGAGCGTGTAAAACAAGACGAGGTTGCCTATGAAGGCTACAAGCTTGACGACGCTGAAGTTGTCCTTGTCTCCTACGGCATCAGCAGCAGAATTTCCAAGTCTGCCGTGGATAAGGCCAGGAAAGAGGGCATAAAGGCAGGGCTGTTCAGACCAATAACGCTCTTCCCGTTCCCCGCCGAGGCGCTGAGGGGCTTGGCTGGTAAAGGCTGCAGGTTCATCTCAGTGGAGATGAGCAACGGTCAGATGCGCGAGGACATCCGTCTGGCGACACTATGCGCCGACGTGGACCTGGTGTGCCGGTATGGCGGGAACCTGATTCAGCTTGACCAGATCATGGAGAAGATTAGGGAGGTGGCTTAGCGTGGCGGCAAAGGAAAAGATAATCGGAGGACACCCTGGGATGTACGACGAGTTTCCCAGGAAGGGAGGCGCAGCGCCCACGGCCACCCATTACTGTCCTGGCTGCGGGCATGGAATACTTCACAAGCTTATCGGCGAGGCCATGGCTGATCTAGGAATCCAGGATCGTTGTGTAGTCTTGAGCCCTGTGGGTTGCTCAGTCTTCGCTTACTACTATCTGGACTGCGGAAATATCCAGGCCGCTCATGGAAGGGCACCGGCTATCGCCACGGGCCTTTCTCGGGCGGAGGACAATGCCATCATGATCTCCTACCAGGGAGACGGAGACCTGGCCTCCATCGGCCTGAACGAGACCATCCAGGCCGCCAATCGTGGAGAAAAGATGGCAGTCTTCTTCGTGAACAACACAGTCTATGGCATGACCGGCGGACAGATGGCACCTACGACCTTGATAGGCGAGGTGACTGCCACCTCGCCAGGCGGGCGTGACCCAAGAGACGCCGGATACCCGATCCACATATGTGAGCTTCTGGACACCCTGAAGGCGCCAGTCTACATAGAGCGGGTTTCTTTGTCGGACATAGATCACGTCCGCAAGGCACGCCGGGCTGTGAAGAAAGCCCTGGAGATCCAGAGGGACAAGCTTGGCTATGCCTTCGTGGAGTTCCTCTCTCCATGTCCCACCATCCTCAGGATGGATGCCCAGAGCGTGATGAAGTTCGTAAACGAGCAGATGGAGAAAGAGTTTCCGCTGAAGAAGTTCCGGGAAAGATCCGGGGAAGTCCAGCCCATAATCCGCCAGGAGAGCGACTTCTCCAAAGAGTCCCTTGACGAGATCTTCGGCTGCGCTTCCGGTGTATGTGTGGAGTTCGTCCAGGACCCTGAGTTCCAGCCAAAGGGTGTTAAGATCGCAGGCTTTGGGGGACAGGGTGTTCTTTCTATGGGTCTGGCCCTTGCCCAGGCTGCCTTCGGGTCCGGGCGGTTCGTGTCCTGGTACCCTGATTACGGACCTGAACAGCGGGGAGGCACATCGAACTGCTCTGTCATCGTGTCAGGAGAGCCCATTGGCTCGCCTGTCTTGGACCATCCGGACGTTCTTGTGGCCTTCAACAGGCCGTCGCTGGAAAAGTTCGCCCCTACTGTCAAAGAGGGTGGAGTGATCATCTACGACTCCCTGGCAGGCGATTTCATGCCGCCAAAGGGCGTTAAGGCAATATCAGTTCCAGCGACCCAGATAGCCGGGGAGAAGGGAGCACATCAGGCAGCCAATACGGCTATGTTCGGTGCTCTGATGCAGGCAGGAAACCTGGGTCTGCCTAAGGAGGCTTACGGCAACGCCTTCAAGGTAACCTTCGCTAAGAAGCCCAAGCTCATACCTCTTAACCTGGAGATTCTGGAGGCGGGAGCCCAGGCTGTGAGGGTGCTGGAGATGGTTTCTAAAAGGTGAGTTGAGACGTCAATATAGTCCGCTTAGAAATGGGTGGGCTTATCTTACCTTTTTTAGGAATCCCCTTTGACCAGGGACATTGAAATTGCCATTCTATAAGCGTTCATTCTAGGCAATAAGCTATAGAAAGAGAGACAGCCTTGTACACTAAGTCGCAAGTGATGAGCGGTATTAATGGGCAACTTAAAATAGAAAAACTCCAAAAATTGCATGGCTTAAAGGCG
>JBGQAL010000015.1:0-28218 GCA_041494285.1 Methanotrichaceae archaeon | reverse complement strand
CTACGAGGTCCTACACGGCATCGTGGACTGCCTGTGGGTCATAGGCGAGCCCATATCGGTGTTCAAGGAGGCGGTAGAGAGGGAGACAGGCATACTCACGGAGGTGGACACCTACGACTGGATCACTTTCCTGCCCATGAGCGATGGCACAGGAGCCTACAACCGCTATTTTGGCCGGCTGAACACGGGCAAGATGAAGATCCGAGGCGTAATGGCCCGAAAAGGGAACGCCGGAGTACGTCAACAAAATGCAGCAGGAGGTCTTCGAGATCCTGTCCGAGGCAAGGAGCCTTAAGGATCTCAGACGGATAGAGCCGAAAGCTCGGGGAGTCTACAGGAGGTACATGGACGAGCTTGATGCAGTCGATGTCAAGGAGCTGGCTATCCATCGCAGAGTTAGCAGGCTGAACTACTCCCGTAGATGCGCCGAGGCTTCGGCTGTGCAGGCTCACATGAAGCAAGGTATCCCACTGGCTCCGGGGATGAAGATAGGTTATGTGGTGAAGGATGCCCGTAAGTGGGAAGTAGATCCAGAGAGAACAGCATCAAAGTTCGATGCTACGTACTATCGAGGGCTGCTGCAGAAGGCTTGGGAAGAGGCCGCGTTTGTGTTTACGCTCAGGTAATGCTATTCTTTCTTATCTGTTGGGACCTCCAATTATCCCGGTATTTATCAGCCAGTCTGAGGATGCCTCTCCCTTATCCTCTCCGCCAGTAATAGAATAGCCTTGGGAGAAGCTTGGCTCCATGTGGGGGGGGCCGTCACCAGCATTTTGCCTGTTTCTAAACTAATCTTTCATCAGAGGCCCCGACGTTTCTGAGAGCAGCGGTAAACATGCCGAGAACACACAATACTGCGGCTATAACCATCACATTGCTTATTGTTGACGACAGCAGATCTGGACTAGCGTTCAGAACCGATCCCTGGTAGCCTTCCATCCTAAGCTGAACTGAGAGCAAGGTGCTTGAGACCGAGACACCCATAGCCATCCCAAGGTACCTTATAGCCGAAGAGAAGCTGGAAGCAGTTCCCAGCAAATTTCGCGGCAAGGCATTCATTATTTCCGTATTCATCGGGCTTTGGACGAGGGCGCTTCCGAGCCCCATTAGAACGAAGGACAGGAGGATTGCAGGCAGATCCACTCTTCGTGTGCCGTAGCCCGCAAGAATTAGTGATGCGGCCACGATAAGCATTCCGATGGCGGAGTTGTATTTGTAGTGGTATTTGTCGTAGATCCAGCCGCCAAGAGGAGATCCGAAGGTCATTATGGCAGGAACGATCAGAAAAACTGTGCCTACCATGGAAGGTGTGTAACCCATAACTCCCTGGAAGTAGAAGGGACCCAGGATAAAGAGGGCAAAACTTGAGATTATCAGCAGAGTTATGCTGATGATAGGCAGGACGAACTTCTTCTCCCTAAACAGCGATAGATCCAGGAGGGGCGTAGGGTGCCTGGACTCGTTGACAACGAAGGCTAGAAGAGATGTCAGGCATATTAGAGCAATGGCAATCGTTGTGAAACCTATGCCGCTGGTCAGCGTATCAAGGAACACCATGAGCGAACCTATGAAAAGAATCAATAAAACGGCCCCAATCCAATCCATCTGAATACTGTCCGATCTGGTCTCTTCTATTCTCATATGCCTGGCAGCAAGGGCCAGAAGTACGACGCCTATTGGCAGGTTTATCAGGAAGATGTACTGCCAGCCGAAGAAGTCAACCAGATAACCTCCCAGCATGGGTCCGGCTATGCTGCCTATGGACACTGTCGATCCTATGTAGCCCATGGCCCTTCCCCGCTCGCCCGGTGGATATATCTCAAAGATCACAGCTGAGCTGATGGAGAAGGCCATGGCCGCCCCTACGGCCTGGACTGCCCTGAATAGCACGAGCATTGCCAGGCTTGTAGATAGACCGCAGGCGAGGGAACTCAAGGTGAATATCACAAACCCCGCAAGAAAGAGCCTAATCCTTCCGGTGTACTCAGAGACCTTGCCGAAGATCATGAGCAGGCTGGTTGTGGTCAACAAGTAGGAGGTGATCACCCATTGAGACTGCGCCATATCAGAATTGAAGTAGCGAGTAATGCTTGGGAGGGCGATGTTAACCACCGACCCGTCCAGGACGAACATTAGAATGCCGGTCAGGATTAGAAGCATGATGATACGGCGGTTCTGGACAGGCGGCTGCGTCTGGCGTTTGCTGGAATTCATGTGGATAATCCTTTCACGTGGCTTTTAACCAATGAAGGGTATGCCAATTATCACCTTACTAATAACGACATCGATACAAAGGTAGAGCGATTCCCATTTTAATCGTTGCCAAAATAAGATAGAGACGGTCGATTGTAGAATCAGGATTTTCTAAAACGCCTAATGTTGCATCTTATCACCGACTAGGCGTTAGCTTGAGGAATATGGGCCAGGGATGGAGATAGGTTATGTTGTTAAGGATGCCAGAATTGGGAAGTGGACCTCGGGAGAACGGGTCAAAGTTCGATGCTATGTTTTATCGAGGGCTTCTCGATAAGGGTTGTGTGGCGGCAGCACCTGTGTTGTTAGATCATGAACTAGTTCTTTTATCTTTTCCCTTCGAGGAATAGCCTGGGCCACTCAGGGTCATACGGGACAATGGCTACATCCTCTTGCACTACCCTATGAATTCGCTCATCGAGAGTCTCAGCCATCAATCATCCGACCGGCAAGACAGGCCATCATTGCCCAATTCATTAATTTCTTCTAGGACTATTCTTCGAAATGCCTGGCAGCATCGGGCAAACAGCTCACCACACCCCTTATGCCTGATACCGTCAGCGTTAGGAGAATGGCATCCACTACTTCCTCCTTGGACGCTCCGAGTTTCTTGGCCATGGGAATATGAGCATTGACAGCAGAAATATCGCCCTGGGATGCTTTCATGGCTATGTAGATTAGCTGTTTGGTCTTCGGGTCCAATCCTTTTGAGGCCACAATCGCCCTAATCAAATCGTCAAATGCCTTAGCTACCTCAGGCGCTTCCGCCTGAAAAAGCTCCATGGGATTTTTATCGACCATTCTCTTGCCCTTTTTGATGGAAACGATGATCATCAATAATTTATGCTTTTGCCTTCTTCCCCTAACGAAGTTATGCTCATTAATGGTGCAACTAACACTAAATACGCATAAATCCAGAATAGGATCTGTTTGTGATGGAATAAAAGTATAAAAGCATGAAAGTATGAAACTCCCACTGTTGGAAAAATTTTCATCTCAGCTTTCCGGGATTATTGTAGTGATGTTCTCCAGGGTGAACTTTTTGGATAATTTCGGTATAGAATACATCCTCCTTCTCTAGCTCCCAGGTTAAATATCCCATATCTTTAAGCGTTTTCGTAAACGCCATAGAAGAATTTATGTATTCAATGGGAAGGCTGGCGCAGTACTTGGGAGAGACCCTAAACACCTCCATGGCAAAATCCTCATCGATGAGATTAAAGGCCCGATGAACAAGTGCTGCCGCCTCTTCCGGCCTTTCTCTCAAAAGATTGCAAGCGTCCTCGTGAAGCTTCAGAAAACTTTCCAGTGTAGACTGCGAATCCCGAATCATTCTCTCCGTCGCCACTATGCCGTAGCTCGGGTTGAAGGGCCACATAGCCGCCGGTGAAATTAGCATCTTCGCCTTCATTTGATGCATGGCCAGGACTGCTAGTGGAGGCGTGCCGCAGCCTCCATCGATCTCGCCGTCTATCATAGCATCTAGAATAAAATCCGCCCAGTCGTAGTTCTTGATGTTAATATCATCGGCGAGTCCTGAATCTTTTATCAGCTTTCTGAGGATCACATCGTGGATCGAGCCTAACTTCGGAGTGCCAATGGACTTGCCTTTGAACTGGAGAAGAGCCTCCCTTGGAGTTCTCGATGCCTGATAGTCTTGGCCGCCTATCAGTACGGTCCCCTCTACATGTCCACCAGCGACGCATTTGATTTTTAGGCCCCGGCCAATTCCGATCATTACGGGAGGCAGGCCGATGTAACCCATATCGAGCTCTTTCCTTTGGAAGGCGTCCATCATCGCCGGTCCATTGGGAAATAACTTCCAGGAAGCCTTAATGCCCTGCGCCTCAATGAGATTAGAACCGATAAGGATGAAGCTGGTATGGTACAACGTGGTCAGGTAGCCGATTCTAACATCCACTGCCATGTTAATCTGCTTTTAGGCTATGCTCGTTTATAAGACGAGCGGATGACTGAGATTTCGCCTCAATTGTTGAGTTTGATAAGCAACCAATGCAGCCCTGCAGGATTTGAGAAGAGATCTCTAAAAGCGAACCCAAGTCAGTCTTGGAAGCTCCTTATAATGCCAGGTTGGGTATCCGTTCCATCGAAAGCTGTGATTGCTAGCCAGATTGCAGACCTTAGTGATTTTACGCAGCAAATGCAGATTTTCGAATAGATCTCAGCTAATCTGATGCACGGCATGACTCTATAACCTTTAATAAATTCTCTGTGGGATGTCAAGCACTGATCCCCCCTTCAGGTATTATGTAATGTGGAACATACAATTTTCTTAAAACTTTTATATACCTTAGGTCCCATTAAATTTCTGGAGATGTGTTTGCCTATTAAACTGCCAACATCGAAAGAGCGCTTGCAGCTCTTGATCGTCAATCTCGTGGCTACTGCAGCGATCTCTATACTGCTCAAGAGGATTATAGATATACCACGACCCTGTCAGCTTGAACCCAATCTGTATACCACATGTTTACCCGATTATGCATATCCAAGCATACACGCCAGCACAGCATTTTCTTTCGTATTCTCCTTTCTTGGTCACGCATCTTTTCCATTGATCTATGTTATTGGGTTGTTGGTCAGCTGGTCCAGAGTCTATCAAGGACTGCATTCCTGGTTTGATATCGGTGGAGGGATTGCGGTAGCAGGACTTGGTTACTCCATAGCAGAAGCTATCATCATCAAACAAAAGAACATCATTTACAGGGAAGATGAGCGCTCCAGGCAGGCAATCCATGTATTTATGGGCTTGCTGTTGTGCTCGATGATCTGGTTTTTGGGCATTGAAACTACGCTCTATTTTATGCTTTCAGGAACCTGTATTGGCATTCTTATCGTTCACCTAACTCTGACTGGAATCAACCTTCCTGGCATCGACAAATTGTTTGATAGATTTGAAAGAAAGGGTGTCATGCCCGGCGAAGGTTCGATGTACTATGCCTTTGGCGTTCTCTTCGCTCTCGGGTTGTTAAGAAATAGTCCTGCCTCCGCAATTTCTGTGATACTGATATTAGCGCTCGGCGATGGGCTAGCCACGTACTTCGGCAAATGTTACGGAAATCACAAGCTGCCTTGGAACAGAAATAAGACCGTTGAGGGCTCAATAGGGTTTGTCGCTGGTGCTATGACTGCTTTGATTGTTTTGCCCATACCTGCAACCATTCTTATAGTTGTGTTGGCGACCATTGTTGAATCGCTGCCCATAAGGCTGGATGATAATATCACGTTGCCTGTAGTTACATCTTTATTATATTATTTTATTCTTGGATTATAAATGTATGATGAACCTAGAAAGTCTATAGTTTGCGTCAGAAGGGCTATAATCGATAACGAAATAGAGATTGAATCGTGCAAGGAATCAATATCATATCATGGCTTTTAGCGGCGTCAGTGCCTTTGGCACCGAGCGATGTAGGGCTCGAACCGCACGAACAAACCGAATTGATACTCTGGCTAATTGCAGCCGCGATATCATTAGTTCCTGTTGTGATCTTCTTCGTGAGCTATCTCAGAGTGAAAAGCACTGTGCTATTGATAGCGACGTCCGCGTTCTTCATTTTCTTTTTAAAGGCGATGATTTTGGCAATGAAACTCTTCATGCCAAACTACGTGGATGAGTTCTGGTGGTCAATTGCTGCGATTTTGGATATCATAATGATAAGTCTTGTTGCCTTCTCTTTAAGCAAGAAGGCATAGACATATGCAAGATGATTTTGCACTGGAGAATAGAAGATTAATTTTCGAGTACATATCAAATAATCCAGGAACTCATCAGAGAAAGATCTCAAGAGACCTTGATATGTATTACAGTACTCTACGATACCATCTTGATTATCTTGAGGAGAAGGGCCTGATCGTAAGCCAAATGGAAAATAATCTCAAAATATATTTTGCTTCAGGAAAGCTTAGCGTCAAGGAAAAGAAGCTTACCACTTTGCTCCAGCAGAAGAGATTTCGAGATATAATCCTAGTTGTGATCGATGATGCTGGTCCAACATCTTCTCAAATAGCAGATAGGCTCTCGGTGAAGCCAACGACTATCTCAAAATACATGAATATCCTGGAGGAGCGAGGGGTGCTTTACCATGAGAAAGCAGGAAGAGAGAAGCGATATTTCATTAATGATGAAAAAAGCGTCGTTGAACTTCTGATAACCTATAAGAAATCCTTTTGGGATTCCTTTGTGGATAACGTTTTGGTCCTTTATCTCGAAAGGGAGTAATCTATTGTCAATGGCTTGCTGCATAGTTCACATTTTGCTCTATAGTCCATAATTTGCGTCAGAAAATGCTTATACACAAGCGTTGAAATTCGTTACTTGTGGGGAAGAAAGCCACATATAAGGTGTAAATATGAATGGATCTATCAAATGTGGATTGGTACTCCTTTGTATGTTCATAGCACTATCTGTGGGGGTAGTCTTTGGAGAGAAGGGTACGATGATTGGCAAGGCAACGCCGATGAATGGAATGAACGTGAACAACCTAGCTGCTGTCAAATCGAATCCTGATGTAGCCGATGCCGCTGATGCCAATTCAGCCATTATTGATAACGTTACTTATAGCAAAATGAGTCAATTGGTAGAAATCAAGAACAACGAGACTTCGGCCCAGGATTTAACAGGCTGGAAGTTGGAGGTACAGAATAAGACCGTATATACCTTCCCGAAGTACATACTTGATGTAAATGCTAAAGTCAAAGTTCACTCAGAAGCGGGCAAGGATAGCAAGACAGACCTCTATGCCATGGCTGCTATATTAACAAAGGCGAGTGATGAAGTATCCTTGCTGGATGCAACTGGAAAAGTGATAAGTGCCTCTGAGGAATTAAAAGAGGCATCAGATAGTCCCAGTGATGCGTAATATTTCCTTTGAATGAAGTGTAACATGAGCTGACAGGGCAATATGCCCTGTTGCTTTATCTTTGCTGATTATCTGGCGATATTGAGAATTTCACCAGAGATGACCATTCCAGCATACATGCTGGCACAACAATTGATTTCAAATCATATTGAGAGGTACTATAATATGAATAAAAAAGTAGCCGTCATTTTCATTCTTACCCTAGCAGCGCTAGGTTACCTGACCTACTACTCGTTCGGGCCATCTTCGACCACACATATCGGACCACAGGTTAACCCAGAGTCGCTGAAACCAGCACAAACAACTGCTGTTTCTCAGAACAATGAGACTCTGAAAATCTATCATAACAAGGATATTGCTGAGAATTTTTATTATATAAGTATTCCACAGTCTTGGCAAAATCAGTCCTCCACATCTCGTGCGGGAGAGTATGATTTCAACTTTAGCGATGGAACCGCAAGAGTCGAGCTTATGGACGTACCGGACAACAGCACTCTTGAGCTTTTCGTTCTAAGCCAAGAAGAGCCCCAGCTTAAGAACTTGCTTACTGGCTATAAACGAATTGATTATCAAAAGATAAATATAAGCGGCAATGATGCCTACCAACTCGTCTATAGCAGCGATATGAATGGCGTCAATTATGAAAGCATCAGGACCTACATCGCGGGTCCAGATCACGCTGCTGCTATCACCTTCTCGCTTCCGCAAACCAGGGTCGCATCGATGAAGAATACATTCGATCTTGTGACTAATAGTTTCTCGTGGGAGAACAAATAATATGAGACAGGTTTTTCTTTTTGTATCGCTTGCGATACTTTGCTTTGGTCTCTACTTAAGTCTCTTCTACGACGTACCGGATAGTCAGGAAAAAATCAATTTCTTTGTGAGTTGGTTTTTTATCACTATTGGCATTTCGAGCCTGTTGATAAATCTCCTATGGGATACTAAGAAAAAAGAAAAGAATCTGGAGTGAAGAATCTGACCGATATAATCGTCGCGGAGAACTTGAGCAAGTCGTATGGAAGTAGAAAGGCCGTCGATGCTCTGACACTTCATATACAAGAAGGAGAAATTTTTGGGTTCCTCGGGCCAAACGGCGCTGGAAAAACGACAACCATAAGACTACTCACAGGTATTCTCAAGCCCGACCAGGGCGTTGTGGTAATCGATCAACGCTTATTATCGCAGCAAAAAAAAGAAGTTGTCCAGGTGATTGGGGTCGTGCCTGAAAGCCGCGGTTTCTACAATTGGATGACTGCCACTGAATATCTATCATTCTTTGCGCATCTCTACGGAGTAAAAGAAGACACAGATGAGCGCGTTGAAGCTCGCCTCTTGCAAGTTGGACTCTTGAAGCGAAAGCACTCGATGATCGGGACATTTTCTCTTGGTATGCGGCAAAGATTGGGACTTGCGCGGGCACTCATAAACGATCCCAAAATCCTTCTTCTTGATGAACCAACGCTTGGTCTTGATCCGCAAGGCCAGGAGGATATCCAGCAGTTACTCAAGAAGCTTAACGGCGATGGGGTAACAATCTTTCTCTCGTCCCATCTCTTGAATGAAGTTTCAAATCTCTGTTCGCGGATAGGGATTATCAATAAAGGAAAGCTGGTTGCGGAAGGGACGATCGATGAACTTGGGAAAATGACCAATCTCCAAGACAAAACACTCACTCAAACCTTCTTGTATCTGACCAGTAAAGGAGGCGAAGGAGATGTTTAGATATATTTGGAAAAAAGAATTACAAGGTGAGCTCTATACTTGGAAGAGTATGTTGTGGCTTGTTATCGCTTCGCTGCTTTTTAGTTTCACAAGCTATCTTCTTCTTACCGATCGAGAGCTAAGTCTCCTGGACCAAACCGAGCTTATGCTACTTCTCAGTCAAATCATTATTGTAGTTGCGCTTCTGATCATAACGATTGATGCGTCATCTATTATCACGGCGGAATTCGAGAATGCAACAGCCGAGACCATCTTCCTTGCACCGCTTTCCATAAAGGATTTTCTTTTGGGGAAGTTTTTGGCCTCACTTACACTCTGGGGTTTGCTTTTTATAGTATCCTTGCCCTATATTATTGTTGCTTCATCAGGTTCTCATCTGACAATGGCATTTATTGGTTACACCGCTCTTCTTGGCACGTTAGGAATAGTAGGTGTAGTAGCTTTTATTTTCGCCATCTCTTTGCTTCTCCGTTCAACCAAAAATACGCTCACAACCTCTCTTATCACAGTTCTTGTTCTCGCCACGCCTGCGCTCTTTTCTACAACACTCAAGAACAATGCACTGTCACAACTCTTCAGCCAAATAGATCCTATAGATAACATGTTCTCATCGCTCGATAACGTCCTCGTTGATTATCAAACCTCATTCTTACAAAATTGGCGGTTTATTTTACCGCTTGTCATGTTCTGCGCGTTGATGCTTTTGTTCCTGGTTTTTGCCACGCGGAAGTTCAACGAAGAGGGGGTTATCAAAAATGATTAATATGAAATGTTTTGCCATTTTATTTATCGGAATTTTTTTCGTGTTCATCCTGGTGAGCAGCACTTTTGCCAAGAGCTTTCCACCGCCACTAGTTATAAACATCACTTCTTCAAAAACCTTGAATGGCACCGCAGGAGACTTTGTGACTGTAGAGGGGACCATAACAAATATTGGAGATGAACCGCTCCATGACATTGTCACCTACTTATCGTTGGTTGATAACGGAACTAAGCTCCCTGTCGATCTCGAAGACTGGAGCGCAGAAAAAGGGCTCTATATTGGTACTATCGACGCCGGTCAGACATTGCCGCTCAATTGGAAGATTCATTTTGTGAAAGCAGGAACGTACTCTCTAATCATTATTGCAGAAGCTGCTGGCTACGACTTGCCGCAAACGAGCGGCATCACCAAGTTCAATGTGAATCCTAAGATCAATCTCAATCCGGGGCAGGTACTTCCGGTTGCATTGGGGGCACCTGTTATTCTGATCTTTATAATGCTTTTACTGGCGCACAGAAGGCGAGTGGAAGAATGATTAACTCCCGTTTTTTCCTAACTTCTGTTTGCCATGCGATGATTACAAAGAGGGTTAAATCGTGTGGTCAATAGTCGAATACTTGGAGCATAAACCAAGTCTAAAGGGACAAATCTTTGATAAAGGAGGGCTGAAGCATCTAGCTAGGATATGCGGTCTGAGTACTTGAGGAGGCCAGATCCAAACTGAGGAAGCAGGGTTTTATTTTAACCAAGAATGATCACGGTATTGCAGTTTGGAAAAGACTGATTGACTAAAAAGATATATACCCTCAACGCCTCCATCATGCTCTTGGCCATCAGTCGGAACGATACAGATTTTCCTGAACCGTGGTTGAAACAATTCAGTTCTAAATCAAGAAACAGGTCAGAGGTCGCCTGGCAGTACGATTTTTTGCAGGCTTGGCATACCCCAACCTGAAGATTTGTTGCGGATAAACATCCGAGCAATGAAACAGACCCGCAGCTTCTTTCTTCAAATTAGGTACCCTCAGGACCTGGGTCATAGGCTGCAGGCTGAATCCTAGTGCCGTAGCCTTTAGCCAGACGCGTTCGAAGACCTGTCCTGCCAGTACCTGAGTTGCTTTGTCATCTCTCTTAGAGCAGACCATTGCTAGAACAGAAGCCGACATCAAAGCTTTTGAGTCTTTTCTGGCCTCTAGCTTGCCCAGGTCCAACTGGGTCACGGCCATCTGGCAGATTTTTGATATCAGCAATGGAGAGCCGAACGCTCCCTGACCAATCCAATACCCTAGTTCCTCCCTAAAAACCGGGTTAGAGAACATAAAAGTATTCGCTTGCAAAAATAGATCTGCCATCTTTTCCTTTGTTTCCGGGTCATCGGCCACCGGAATCATTATTCCATCTTCGATGCAGACGTCCTGAAGTAGCCTCAAGGTCTCGGGAGGTACGGGCCTGATTTGGTACGTCTTTCGGTTGGTATGCCTTACTCGAATCGCCTCGAACAGCTTGGCCTCGGAAGGGTGAAGGCTTCCCGCCAGGACCGATTTGAACAACTGCTGCCAGATCATCTTCGCGGTAGGACACCCGATGATTATACCCGAAATGTTCTGCTGCAACCAATAGATTCTCCAAGGCACATCCAACGCTGATGTATAGCTCCCTCTGATCTTCGTCTGCAACCTTCAGCCACCTCCTATTGTCAGCAAGTAAACTTATCTCATTACCGTCTGCAGCGAAGAGCCAGGGCTGAGTGTTGTAGCATGATGGGGCCAGGATGGAATATCCGATCAATAGGTCGTGAGCATGAAGATCCCTTCCATCACCCATCTGGAGCATTTCATTGGGATTGTGCTCTGTATTTATCGTACGTCAGCTCCATTCAATTTTTGTTCGATTGTCTGAGCCGTTATAATTAAATCCATCGGTCTCCGTACCACCTATAGAATATTAAGTGTCTCGAGTATTTTTGGGACAACATTTTGTAATTATAGTCGTTAGCCATCAATAATTACCACTGATAAGATACATATATACCTTCAACCATTTGTTCAATTATCCATGGAAGTTACCGTTGACTTAGGCGGCAGGCCCGGACTGGATTGTGGAGGGTTCTGTAGCTTCTGTTACTTCAAAGGGGTCCAGAAAGTGGAACCTTTTGGATGCAGGTTTTGTAAACCGTTTAAGAAAGGCTGTGATTACTGCTCCAGGGCCATATTAGAGATTGAACCTGGCTTCAAGCCGCTGGATCAGGCACTCTTCGAGGTGGAACAAAAAAGTCAGGGCTATGTGCCGGAAAAGATCACTATAAAAGGAAACGGTGATGTGAGCTGCTACCCGGACCTTCTTGAATTGGTGAAGATCGTCAGCGGTGGTGAAGTTCCCGTCTTCCTGGAATATACCAGTGGAAAAGGCTTTTCCACTGGAAAGGAGGCCGAGGCCCTGATTGAAGCTGGAGTACGAAAGGTTGCTTTCTCTTTATTCTCAACCAACGCCGAACTCCGCCGAAAATATGTGAACGACAGACATCCGGAGGCCGTCCTATCCAACCTGAGAACCTTCTGCGAGAACTGCGATGTTTACGCCATGGCTGTCCTAATACCTGGGGTGAACGACGGCCCTGAGCTGGAAAAGACCTGCATGGACCTTGAAGAGATGGGGGCTAAGGGGTTCCTGCTTATGATTCTCGCCAACTCTCGGGATCAAGGTCTGATCTTCGGTAATGCGCCAATAATGCCTGGAGTAATTCCCCATACAGTGGATGAAATCAGGAGATTGGCGACCGAAGCTAGTGAGATGTACAAAATGAGGGTTATCGGAACTCCGCTCTGGGACCCTCACACAGGGGCACCTTTTGCTCTTGCCCACCACAAGAATGAGCTGAAGAGCCTCCCTGAAATCGAGAAGAGCGCTACACTGATTACAAGTTCGCTGGCCTACCCCCTGCTGTCTTCTATTTTTCAAGAGCTAGGGGATAAAGTGAATGTCGTGATGGTAAAAAAGGAGATCGGCAGTCTTATCACACTGGATGATTTCGAGCACCTCGACCTTAAGAAGATAAAAGATAGGGTGATAATACCGGGCATGGTCTTGGCCCATGATAAAGATATCCGCAGAGCTTTGAGACGTGATGACAAGAACAGGTTAGTCTTCAGAGGTCCTGATGATCTCACCGTGGAATCAGAACGGAGCATATACCTGACCCCTCGGCAGGTCCTAGACCGCGAGATTGAGGCTTTTACCGGGCTTATAGAACAGATAAACGACCTGGGGACCTGAAACGCCAGGTCCTCTCATGAGAAGATTATTCACTTTCGATACGATTTCTCTCTGCATGGGGTTGAATTTCTTTTTATAAGTATAGCTCTCATTAGCTTGATTCGAAGAGAAATCAGTATGTCTGGGTTTAGAATCTGTTCGTTCAATAACGGGATTTAGATCTCCAAAGGTTGTCTGCTTGGGAAACTCCTTGAAGAGCGCATTTCCTGCTTCATATGCAACGCTATGCAGTAAAACTGCACGATTCCTCGGGTCTTTTTTGAGCCATTCAACGACAGGTTTTTTATCGTCGTCTGTACAGACTCTCACACCTATAACTTGAGCTCTGATTGCCTCAGCTCGCTTAACGACTTTACCGGTTTCTCCGACATTAGCATAAACTCTGATAAGAGACAGGTTTAGCCTATAAACCTGATTAAGTGCAGTGAAATACCTCCAGGGCGTATCGCAGTATCTATCCATAGTATCTCTGTCAGTATACTCAACAACAATGGGTTCGTCTAAGTAAATCGTAACTGGCTGGTCTCCAATGATCGCACCACTTTCAGTTTGCCTTATTGGAGCGCTCCCTAAAATTGTCCTATTAATACCGAACTTCGCCTTATAATTCATTAAACAATAGGCAAACCTATCGCATGGAGCGTAAATATTAATGCTATTTTTGGCAAGATAGAGTGCTGCATCCGCTTTAGCAGGCAGATCCATGCAGGCCACAGCCAAATAAATATCTTTGCGATGAAGGTATGCCTGTTCGGCAATCATATTGAAGCCGTGAGTCTCGGGACATATTAGATCAGCAGTCTCATTGCTACCATTCTTAGGCCGAAAGACTGTTTTGTTGAACGAGGGGATGTGATCTTACTTGGTGAGATTAGGAAGATAAAATGGCCTTGTCCATCCGCTGCATAATATCCACAGGAATTAAGACCATCTGACCAGCCTTTTTTGGCTCTGGCTGGGGTCAAAGGCAGAACTTTTACGCCAGCCCAATTCATCATTTCTCGAACTCTGTTCCCTTCTGCATAAGGAACTACATCAGAGGAATTTTTTGGGACTCTGTCAGCAGGAACTCTAATATCAAATGGTGTATTGTTCCAGATAACATCTCTGACAACTCGGTTTACCTGGACTCCAACGGTTTGAGTATGGTTCAATTCAATTTTGGAAAGCCCTAAAATGATTTTAGGTTTCTCCATTGTTGTTTTGCCCGTTGCAACGGAACCATGAGTCGCGAAGAAACCAATGACCACCAATAACGCTGCAAAGCACAGAATTTTTATCAATTTAGCTTTTTTTATCGTATTTCTTACCCTTCTACAACTTTCTCTCCATAACCCACAACCTTGCCTTTAAGGATTTCGGTCGACTTACAATGGCCAATGTAGCCTTCGCCAAGACAATCTGCCTAACATTTGATTCGACAAACGACGAAATATCTTAGAAAGACTTAAATAGTTGGATTAAAATCCTGTGCTAACCTAAAGGAGATGTAATCGATGGGCATTTCAAGAATGTATACGAACCGACTGGCAATTCTAACCGTCCTTGTTGCTCTCTCGGTGGGAATGGCTGTTGCTGCAAACAGTGGAGTTAGCGTATCGAACAAAACGTCGTCAAATGTCGGATCAAACACGACCAGCAAGGTCTCTATTACTGGCGTCAATTCCACTGGAGTGGATCCGTGGATTGGGATCGCGAATAATGGGACGACCAATATCAGCTTCACTGGTTGGATGCTGATGAATAAGGAGAATCTTACCTATGCATTCCCCGCGAGCTTCGTTCTGAAGCCAGGTGCCCAGGTCAAAGTGCATTCCATAGCTGGTAAACCCAATTCCACCGATCTGTACAATAGCTCAGTTCTATTGAACAAGACTGGTGACATGGCGACCCTGATGGAAGCTACAGGAAAGGTTGTAACAAAGTACCCTTATCCAGCTGTAAGCACTGTAGTTGCTAAAGCCACAACGAATGCAACGAAGCCCAAAGTTATCACCTCCAATGAGGTAAACAAAGCCAATACGACTAAGACAACTACATCCAATGTCACCACGAATACAGCCAAGGACATTACGAAAATAACCATAGTCAAATAGCTTCTAATGCGCAAGGGTGAGGTCTTACTCCCCTACGTACTATTTTATGGCATAGTATAATTCGACAACGTTATTCGTCGTCCTCCAGAGTTAAATAACATCTGACAATTTATAAAAAAATCAATGTCGTCTTCCTATTAGGCGTTCTTCCTCAGTAGTTCTCGCCTAAAGCTCGTAGTAAGCCCTGGGATGCTGGCAAGCAGGACAATCCTCCGGGACCTCGGTGCCCTCATGAATGTACCCACAGTTGCGGCATCTCCTGAAGACTTTTTCGCCCTTCTTGAAGACGGTGCCTTCTACGCTTTTGAGCAGTGCTCGATATCGGTTCTCATGCCCTTTTTCGACACTGGATATAAGTCTGAAGGTCCTAGCGATTTCGTGGAACCCCTAACTCTCGGCTATGCCTGCAAAATCCCGGGTACATCTTGGTGTTCTCGAACATCTCACCATCTGCTGCTGCCTTGAGATTGGCCTTGGTGTCTCCGATGATTCCCGGTTGGAAGGCACCTGTGATCTCCAAGGGTTCTTCGCCCTCCAGGAGTTTGAAGAACACCTTTGCGTGCTCCTTTTCGTAGTCGGCCGTGTCTAGGAATATTGCCGCTATCTGCTCATAGCCTTCATTTTTGCCTGGGAGGCAAAATATGAGTCCTGTTCCTGGCTTGGGGGAGAAGCGGCGTTTGTGTTTACGCAGAGGTGGACGAATTAGAGACGAGCAGGATGCAGATGAGAAATCTGGCAGGGCACAGATGACCTTGTGGAGGACCGAACTTTTGGTGACCTGTAGTTCTGCACAGGTGAAGCATGGAATAGGTATGGGATCTATACCGGCATTTTTCCTTAATAAATCCAATTATCATGATCTTAACTGAAGATACTCTTTTCGAGATTTCAAGAATACTCGCTCCAGGATATCCTAATCCAGTAAGAAATAAGGCACAAAAATTATTTCTAGGTATCTCAAGCATAACCATACGTTTCTCGCTAAGAGTCTTAAGAAGGTAACAACATGCATGGCGATACCTCCGGCAATAGTTCAGTAAAGAAATACTTCGTGCTCAAGCTCATTCCGCCTAGGCCAACCTTTGCAGAGGATATGACGGAAACAGAGAGGGACATCATGAAACAGCATGCGGCTTACTGGAAAGATAAGGCCGACCAGGGAATCGCCCTCGTCTACGGTCCTGTGCTCGATCCCAAAGGCGCGTATGGGTTGGGAATCATCGAAGTCGATAATGAGGATCAAGCACGTACTTATGCAGCAGACGACCCGGCGGTCAAATCCGGGCTCAGTAAGACCGAAATCCATCCGATGCGAGCAATTTTGGGCAAAAGGTAGACCAAACACAGTTTCGCAGGGACTTGTTTGGGGCTATAATGGTACAGCCTAACAAGTTGATCGGCTAAACCAGCCATTCATAACGGATTTAAGCAACCGTCATCATACGCAGTCTCATGGATTCCCTTGTGGAGCTGATATCCGCAGCCTGTGGTGAAATTGAGGTCGATCTCCTCCTGGAGGGCGCAGAGATAGTAAACACCCTCTCGGGCGAGCTTCACCGTGCAGACGTTGCGGTCCACAAGGGCCGAGTGGTCGGCTTTGATTGCTGCTCTGCAAGGGAGTGCATCGACTTAAGCGGATCCGTCCTCTCGCCAGGCTTCATAGACGGTCATGTGCACATCGAGAGCGCTATGGTGACTGTACCAGAGTATGCCAGGGCAGTCGTTCCCAAAGGAACTACTTCTGTGATCATCGATCCTCACGAGATCGCCAACGTCCTCGGCATCGATGGAATAAGGTATATGCTCGAATCCTCAAGGCGTGTTCCCCTGAATGTCTACGTCATGCTTCCTTCCTGTGTCCCGGCAACGAAGATGGAGACATCGGGCGCGGTTTTGGATGCTGAATCCCTATCAGAGCTTATGGACGACGAAAGGGTTCTAGGCCTGGCCGAGATGATGAACTATCCGGGAGTCGTATTCCGCGATCCGGAGGTTCTTAAGAAGATAAGGCTTGCCGGAAACAAAAGGGTGGACGGCCACGCGCCTAATCTAACAGGCCGGAACCTGGCGGCTTACATTATTGCTGGAATCAAATCCGACCACGAGTGCACAACCCTTGAGGAAGCGAAAGAAAAGCTGCGGCAGGGAATGCACATAATGATCCGGGAAGGCAGCGCTGCCAAGAACCTACTAGAGCTATTGCCACTGGTAACACCCCATAACGCACGCCAGTTCATCTTCGTCTCAGATGATCGGCATCCGGCAGACATCTTGCGAGAGGGCCACATCGACTTCATGATCAGGACGGCCATCAAGCATGGCCTCGACCCCATCCTGACCTTGCAGATCGCCAGCCTAAACGCTGCTGCGTATTTCGGCCTTAGGGACCTGGGAGCGATCGCCCCGGGTTACCGTGCAGACATAGCCGTGATGGATGACCTGGAATCTTTGAATGTGATGAAGGTCATCAAGGATGGAAAGCTGGTTGCCGAGGACGGCTATCTCACCGTCCGACTGGAAAGCACTCCGGCACCAAAAGGCACGACCATGAGAACAGGACCAATCGATGTCGGCTCATTTAGGATCAGGTTAGAGACGATCAGGTCAGAGCTGTCCCCAGCGAGGGTCATTGGAATAATTCCCGACCAAATCATAACCAAATCTCGGGCCATCCAGCCCAAGACCGCCAAGGGCCTGGTGGTCGTAGACCTGGATAAAGATGTGTTAAAGATGGCAGTAGTAGAAAGGCACAGGGCGACAGGCAATGTCGGACTTGGGTTGGTCAAAGGATTCGGCCTACAGTCGGGAGCTATTGCCACCTCTGTGGCGCACGATTCCCACAACATCGTCGTGGTCGGAGTTACTGATGAAGAAATGCTTGATGCCGTTCTGAAAGTCAAAGAGATGGGCGGCGGGCTGGCGGTAATAAAAGACGGCAGAATCAATGCTTGTCTGCCGCTGCCGGTAGCCGGTCTGCTATCGGAGATGTACATGCGTGATGTGGCTGAAGGTATTGATGACTGTATTGACGCTGCACATGATTTGGGCTGCCGACTCAAGGACCCCTTCATGACCTTGTCTTTTCTGTGCCTTCCAGTAATTCCCGAGCTGAAGCTGACTGACAAAGGGCTGGTGGATGTGGCAAAATTCCAGTTGGTGCCGTTGTTCATGGAGAATGCTTGAGCGATAAGATCTGGTTTCGCAGGTTCAGCAAGAACCTCTACAGCATTGCTGCCCTGATGCCGCTGATAGATGCCGATCTGACTGACGAGCCCAGGCCCGGAATCATGCTCTATAGCTTTGCCACAGCTCAGGCAGAGGAGGTTTACAGAGAGGTCTCAAGTGCCAAGGTTGATGCCGTTTTCGTGGCCGGAGGGCCTCACCCGTCGGCAGAGCCTGAGGAAGCCCTCAGATTCTTCGATTATGTTGTAATCGGGGAGGGTGAGGAGACGCTGCCAAAACTGATCGGCGTCTTGAAAAGCGGCGAGGAACCTGGAATAGTGAAAGGAATCGCCTACAAAAAGGATGGCCGGGTGATATTCACGGGGTCGAGACCACCGGTTGACCTGGACCTGTACCCTCCCTTCCAGCGCATTCTGGCCCCCGTGGAGATCAGCAGGGGCTGTCCTTGGAGGTGCGCCTATTGCCAGACTCCGCGCCTCTGCGGAAGCAAGATGCGCCATCGATCGGTGCCGGTTATTCTGAAGTACGCACGATTTCACAAGGACATCAGGTTTACCTCGCCCAACTCTCTAGCCTACGGATCCGACGGTCTGTCGCCCAGGCTGGACAAGGTTGAATCGCTACTCCGGGCTTTAGCTGAGCTCAAGCGGCCAATTTACTTCGGCACCTTCCCCTCTGAAGTCAGGCCCGAATTCGTATCCTTCCAGGCATTGGAGCTTATCACAAAGTACTGCTCAAACCGAGTTCTGAACATCGGGGCCCAGTCCGGAAGCCCGAAGGTCCTGAAGGCCATCTGCCGGGGCCACGACGTCGAAGCGGTGGAGACTGCTTGCCAATTATGCCGTGATCAAGGCATAAGGCCGCTGGTCGATTTCATCTTCGGCCTGCCAACGGAAACCGCAGGTGATCAGCAACTTAGCCTGGAGCTGGTCGAGAAGATCATAGCCGAAGGTGGACGAGTCAGAGCGCACTACTTTACGCCGCTGCCAGGCACACCCCTTGCAAGAACCGCACCTGCGCCGGTAGCCGATCAAGTGGCATGCGAGCTGGGCAAGCTGGCTCTGCAAGGTAAACTAACGGGGAGCTGGATGGCTAAAGGTAGAACATTTTGAACGGCTTACGGTAATCTTCCTGGATCTCGTATTTGATTACAATCTTCTCAGGCATGATTTGAACTTCCCTCAATGCCTGGGAGAACAGGAACCAAATAAACCCACGATCCGGAAGCTTGTACCGGTCGGCCAGGCCTGCGGTGAACTCTGAGGCACCAAGGATGTAGGTCCTGAGAAGTTCGCTTCCCGAGGCGAAGAGGAACGGGAAGTTCACGTTCTCGATCTCCCGCTGGCATGCGCCCCGCAGCTGCAAACGCTGAGTCAGGTATCCCAGGTAATCTTCTTTGGTTATCACTATCTCTCTTTGCTCGGTTATTGACATCACCTTAGGTTTGAACTACGCACAGACCAGATAAAAGTAATCGTTGCCTATTATGAATGCAGTCTGATTAGTTCGAGCTTTCAAAATTGAGACGAGCATCAGAAGATTTAAAGAGTAACAATTACATACCTCTTTTGAGAATTTAGTCTTTGATCTGCGGGGAGATATGGTGACAAGAATAAAGACCGTCTATATAACTTTGTTCGTCCTGATTTTGTTGGGTTTTGGAATAATCGTCAGCATGGCCGACGTCGATGGAACCTGGAAGATAAATGGTTTTGGAGCCGACAGTATGGGACTCACGCGGTCAGGCAATCACATTTCTGGGACGTACAATACTCCCCAAGGCCAAGGTAATATCGATGGCTATATCGATGCTCAAAATGTCTGGATGGGGACATGGAACGAACCATTCAACGATGATTGGGGATATTTTTCAGCGACTTTTTCCAACGACACCTCTCGTCTGTGTGGAAGCTGGAAATATGCCTACAGCGATTATGAGGGATACTGGAATCACCCATACTACGGCGGTTGGGATGGCTCCTTCCAAGGGATAAAGCAGTTGTAAAGCCAATTCAGCAACAAACGCCTGAGAACGTTACATCATTTAATGCTCTGAATTAGAGAAAGACATCAATTCGAATTCGATGCTGGCCACGGCGAACCTGCACCGCCCACTCAGCGGGCATGTTGCAGCAACTTTGACTTCCAATTTTTCTTTTTTGCTTGGCCGAATTGGGCCTTGGCATTATGAACAACTAGCAAGATATTTTTGTTTCTTGCAAATGTCCGATGAAAGGCAGAGTAAATTAGTAGTTTTGTCCGCTTACAGGACGAGCTTTAATACAATCAGCTCTTCAGCTCTAGATCATCCCTGCTGGGCCATCCTCTCGTACACCTTCTCCACCATCGGCATCGGCGACACGGAGTTCATATTAAGCCCCAGCTCCTCAGGCCCCAAGCCAAGGGCTATCCCGACGAGTTGAGTCACGTAAAGAACAGGAATGCCAATTATCTTTCCATGCCTCCGCTCCAGGGCTTTCTGCTTGGCATCGAGCATCAGATGGCAAAGCGGACAAACAGTCACGACGACCTCCGCTCCGGCCTTCTTTGCGTCTTTTAGAATGCGGTAGATTATATCCGCGGCGGCGTCCTCCTGAGGCATGAATATGGGACCTGCGCAGCAGAAGGCTTTGAGCCCGAAATCCACTGGTTCTGCCTTTAAGATCTTTATGAGTCCCTCCATGATGGTGGGAACCTCCGGGCTGTCTATGCCGCCCTTCGGCCGGGTCAGCAGACAGCCGTAGTAGGGTGCTGCCTTAAGATCTTTAAGCGGAACTACTAACCTGTCGTCATCCTTCTGAAGCACTTCGAGAATGACGTCCAGGACATGCCTGATCCGAGCGCCCTTGTAGCTTTTGGTCAGGACAGCGTCAACCTTAGCACGGACCTCCGGCACCTCCATTCGCTGAACTGCGTTTCTCAGGTTGCTGTAGCAGATGGAGCAGGCTGTCATGATGGGAAGTTCAGTCTGGATGATGTTCCTGACTGCCAAGCCTATGCTGACGAACTCATTGGGGACGTGGGTGGCTCCGCAACAGGACCAATCAGGCAGCTCATCGAGCTCGATTCCCAGAGCAGCACATACCACCCTGGTTGAGCGGTCCATCTCCTTACCTGTCGACCTGGAGACGCACCCTGGATAATAAGCCAGCCTCATCCTTCCCCCAGCTCTGTGAAGATCCTCTTCACCTCATCAGTTCCCTTGATCCTGTCCTTCTCCACTGTTATCTTGCCCTTGGGCAGCAGCTCCAGGCCCAGCTCCATGGTTTGGATCGCCGACAGTGGATCGGCCAGCAAGTACTCGGCTGATAGCAGAGCTTCGGATATCCTACCTAGATCCATTATCTGGCGCATGAACAGGTCCTCGTAGGCTTGGTCCTTGTCCTTTCTTCCCTCTCCCTCGAAGATGTCCCTGAGAGCGCCAACAAGGACCTTGGGCCGAATGCCACGAGGGCAACGGACGGTGCATAGCTGGCAAGATGTGCACAGCCAGATTGAACCGCTTCTCAGGGCCTCTTCTTTCCTGCCTTCAAGGGAAAACTTCACCAGCCTTCGGATGCTGTTGTCCATCAGGTGAGCAGTGGGGCAGGCAGACGAGCAGGTGCCGCACTGGATGCAGGTTCTGACCTCAGGACCCGCCAGCCTTAGGACCTCGTTTGTGAACTTTGCGTCTCCCTTCACCGGACTCACGTCTCCTCTGCAGCTGCTTCTTGGGGTTTTTCCTTCTTCTTTTCGATCTGCTTCTTCGCCTCGGCCTTTTTCAGACGCTCCACGATCTTGTCACTGGCCACTTTGGCAGGCTCCCTCTCCATGATGAACCTGACCTTTGGCTTTTTCAGAACAGGCACCACTGGTCGCAGCGCCTCTTCTACCAGCCTTTGCAGCTCGGGGTCGCGTACAGGCATCTCAATTTTTGGTAGCGGCGGTCGCTCGATCTCGGGCGGGACCACGGTCGCTGAGACATCGGGCCTCTTCTTCTCCCCGGTGACTATGGAAGAAATGGCATCCTTCCACTCCGATGCCCAAGGCGTCTCTTTGATCTCTGTGTGACGAACTCTTGATCGCCCTACATCTATGGCAGAGACTGGACAGGCCTTGGCGCAGGCTCCGCAGAGGATACACTGCTCTTTCACGGGGGCGGCCTTGCCGCGCTCGTCTACGTACCAGCACTTTGCTGGGCAGACGTTGAAGCACGCCTGGCATCCCATGGGGTCACACCGGACAAGGTTCTTCTCTATGAGCTTGATCTCCCCCTCAAAGGGCTTCTTGACTTCAATGGCTTCGTAAGGGCAGACCAGAGCGCACCTTCCGCAGCCTATGCACAGGTCCTTGTCGATCTCTATCTTGCCTTCGATCTCCGGCTCAGCCTCCAGAGAAGGGCCTTCCACCTTTATGGCCTCTTCATGGCAGAGGGGGACGCACAGGCCGCAGTAGTCGCACAGATCCTCGTCCACTAGGAGCTGCTCATAGGGCACTAGCTCTCTGGGGGTCTTTTCTTTCTCGCCCTTCTCCACCAGCAAGAAAGCCTTACAGAATCTGGCACATCGGCCGCATAGGTTGCACTTGTCCCTGTCAACTGAGATCTTTCCCTTTATGCCCTTCCGAAGAGGTCCATAGTCCTCCCTGGTCTTGTTGAATGTCACTTTGATGGCCTTGGTAGGGCAGACGGGCTCGCAAAGTAGGCAGGGAAGGCACTTCTCGCCTGGAACTGCTTCAGCCACCAAATTGGGGTACTGCTCAAGCTCCCGAAAATCCTTAGCCATCTTCGTAGGCTCATCCGTAGCCTTGTCTGTCATGCCATTCCTGAAGCCTTTCTTTCAGCCAGTCGTTGCAAGCGCGTTCTCTGTGGCATTCTCTGTTGTGGGCGCCTTCTCTTTGACCGTCATTCTGAAGGCCCGGACGGGACAGAAGTTGGCGCACATACCGCAGAAGACGCATGCGTCCAGGTCGATCAGTACCGGCGGCGCGTCCATCCCCTTGGCGATCTCCTGCAGCGGCCCTTCAGCAAGGGCTTTCTTGGGGCAGAGGGCTACGCAGATGGAGCAACCGACGCACTTCTTGTAATCGTAATCCAGGACCTTTTCTGATTCGTCGGTCATTTGCTTGCACCGGATGTGGGAGTCTTCCACCTCCATCTCTTTCTCGATCTCCATCATGCGCCGGGCAACGCCTCCTTGAGCTCGGTACCTATGGGTCCCATCTCTTTTAGCTCCCGAACGAACTGCTTGATGTCCTTGGCAAAGATATCGCCCTCGCTCGCAGCGCACCAGACGATCTTAACCCTTCCAGGGTTGATGCCGATCTTTTCAAGGACGCCCTTGAGCACCTCTACCCTCTGCAAAGCTTGATAGTTGCCCTTGACATAATGGCACTCACCTAGGCGGCAGCCTGCCACCAGAACACCGTCCGCTCCTCGCTGCAGGGCCTCGAGGATGAAGCTTGGATCCACGCGTCCGGCGCACATGACCCGAATGTTCCGGGCGTTGGTTGGGTACTGGATTCTTGAAGTTCCCGCCAGGTCGGCTGCCCCGTAGCTGCACCAGTTGCACAGAAAGGCCACGATGAGAGGAAACTCGCTCTTCTCCTCCGTAGCGGCCTTGACCTGAGCCAGAATCTGCTGATCCGAGAAGAGGCGCATCTGGATCGCATCCACTGGACAGGCTGCAGCGCACGAGCCGCACCCTTTGCAGGCGGCCTCGTCCACTAGTGCAGGGCTCTTGACAGAGATCGCCCTCTTGGGGCAGACGTCCTCACAGAGCTTGCACTGCGTGCACAGGTCTCTGTTGACGTAAGCCGAGGTCGGCTCAAGCTCCAGCTCGCCTTTGCTAAGCAGCTTCATGGCCTTGGCCGCGGCTGCGCCGGCCTGTGCAATGGATGTCTGGATCTCTTTGGGTCCCGATGCACAGCCTGCGATAAAGACTCCATCGATGTGCGCCTCTACTGGCCTCATCTTTGGGTGGGCGATCTCGAAGAACCCGTCTGTCCTCCTGGATAGGCCCAGCAGGTTGCCCAGGACTTCGGCGCTCTTGTCAGGCTCTAGGCCAATGGACAGCACGGCCAGATCGTACTTGACCCTTTTGAAGCTGCTAGATAGCGTGTCCTCGAAATTGAGGTAGAGACTCCCGTCTTCTTCATCTATCTCGGACACTCGTGCTCGAACGAAGTTTATTCCTAGCATCTGGGCTCGCAGATAGAACTCCTCATAACCCTCGCCGCCAGCCCTGATATCGATGTAGTGGATTGTGATCTCGGTGTCCGGGTACTTCTCCTTGACAAGTTGAGCGTTCTTGAGTGAGGCCATGCAGCAGATTCTGGAGCAGTATATGTTGCCAACAGTAGCGTCCCTGGAGCCAACGCACTGCAGGAAGGCTATGGACCTGGCAATCTCTCCCGTGGATGGTCGGACCACTTCTCCTCTAGTTGGTCCGGCGGCGTTGAGCATCCTCTCGAGCTGTAGGGTGGTTATGACGTCCCTGTGCCTGCCGAAGCCGTACTCTTCCTTTCTCGTTGCATCGAAAGGCTGCCAGCCCGTGGCCACGATTATTGCCCCCACAGTCAGTTTGAACTCCTCCTGCTTCTCCTCAAAGTTGACAGCATCGGCAGGGCAGGCTTCAATGCAGCGGGCACAACCAATGCAGGCCTGGGGGTCCACACAGGCCACCTGTGGCACCGCTTGTGGGAATGGCACGTAGATGGCCTTTCTCTTTCCGATCCCGAAGTCGTACTCGCTAGGGACCTCAACAGGGCAGACGCCGGCACACTCGTTGATACAGCCTTTGCACTTCTTCAAGTCAACGAACCTTGCCTTTTTCACTCCTGAGACCCTGAAGTTCCCCACGCTGCCCTCCACTCCGAGGATCTCCGAGTAGGTCATCAGTGTGATGAGCGGGTGGTTGTACACATCGGACATCTTTGGCGCTAGAACGCAGATGGAGCAGTCGTTTGTCGGGAAAACGTCCGTGAGAAGGGCCATGTAGCCGCCGATGGTGGGCCGTCTTTCCACCAAATAGACGTGTTGCCCTGAGTCGGCCAGATCAAGAGCAGCTTGAATTCCTGCAACGCCTCCACCGACCACCAAGACATCCCTGCTGACAGGGATTGTCGCACTCTCCAGGGGCTGGAGCAGAGCGGCCTTTGCCACAGCCATGCGGATCAGGTCCTTCGCCTTTTGGGTTGCCATAGCAGGCTGGTCCATGTGCACCCAGGAGCACTGCTCTCGGATGTTGGCCATCTCCAGCATGTAGGGGTTCAGTCCGGCCTTGGTTATGGCCCTCCTGAATGTAGGTTCATGAAGCCTGGGCGAGCAGGCTGCCACCACGACGCGGTCCACCTTCAGCTCGGTGATGTCCTTCTGGATCTGCTCCTGGCCTATGTCTGAGCAGGAGAATGGAAGGTCCCTGGCGATGACAACGTCCGGCAGCTTTTCAGAAAAAGATCTCAGCTCATCCATGTTCAAGACGCCGGCGATGTTCAGGCCACAGTGACAGACGTAGACGCCGATGGGCATAGGACTCTGTTTGTGATACGCACCCCTTCCTTAAAACTTATGTGGTTTAGCCCTCTCTTGAGGATCGACTCAAGGCTATCCCAGGTCAAACCGCACATCAACTATAAATTCATTGAAAGCCTAATAGTTCATTGATCTCTACCATGTCAGCTAGTATAATCGAGGACCAGAGGCTCCGCAACAGAACCGGAATTTTTGAGGACAGAGAGGAGGCGGGAAATTACCTTGCCAGGTCCTTGGAAGGCTTCCACTGGCAGAACGCCATCGTCCTTGCCATTCCTTCAGGTGGCGTTCCCATCGGTCTAGCCATCTCCACCCGGCTCGGACTGCCCTTCGACCTTATAATCATTAGAAAGATACCAGTGCCTGGTAACACCGAGGCTGGCTTCGGGGCAATAAGCCTGGAGGGGGATATGGTCCTGAACGACTCCATGGTCAGAATGCTGGGCCTAACTAAAGAGGAGATCGAGGAGCTGGCAGAGCCGGTAAAAGAGGAGCTGAAGGCCAGGAATCACATCTTCAGAGAGAACCGGCCTTGGCCCGACCTGAAAGGAAAAGTGGTAATCCTTGCCGACGATGGCCTGGCGTCGGGTTACACAATGACGACCGCTGCTCGCTTGGTCAGGAGGCGCGGTCCGGAGAAGATCGTGGTTGCCGTTCCTACAGCCTCTCTGCACACCATCGAGCTGGTGGCCGAGGATGTGGAGATGATCGTCTGCCCTAACATTCGGACAGGTAGCTATTTTGCCGTGGCCGAAGCCTATAGAAACTGGTACGACTTGTCTAGGGAAGATGTTGTGGGAATGTTGAGGATGCACAGTCTCTTATCCGGAAAGGCCGAGTAGCAACTTGGTCAAAAAATATGTCACAGACGCACCTGAGCACGTAGTTACCTTATTAGAACTGATTCCAGTCGGGCCAATCGTCAGTGACGATATCGATATCGTTATTTTTATTGATCAAGGCTTTTTGATACGATGGGTTGATTTCAATGGCTCTGGTATAATCTTGGATAGCTGAATTGTAGTCGCCCTGGAGGTCATGGACCGCGCCCATATTGTACCAAGCTTCTGCATATGATGAATTGATCGTCGTTGCCCTGTCGAATGCCATAAGGGCGTCGTCGTATTTGCCCAGCATGCCTAGATCGATGCCTTTGTTGTTTCAGGCCACTGCATTTTGAGGATCAATCCCTATGACCTTATCGTAAGCCTGTATGGAATCGTTGTATCTATCTTGGTTGTAAAGGGTTAAACCAACATCAAACCATTCTGTTGCGTTTAGCTGTCCAGATCCGGGAACTGTGATAACCATGACCAGTAATAGAACTGGAATTAAACTCAGGTTCGTTCTCCTTCCTCCCGATTGTCATAAGACGTACCCTTTAAAATAGGTTGTGTGATACAAGGCACTAAATGAGATTTAAATCAGCACTCTGCGCTCTATAAAAATCCTAGGCTGGTTTCTTCTCGATCCATTATCGCAGATAAAGCCATGAATAGCGTGATCATCCAGCCATAAGCTAGAAAGAACACTCCGCTGCCAACATAATTAAAACAGCCGATCTGGGTGCCCAAGCCATTACGCCTATCGATGACAGACTCAATAAAGCACATAAGTCAGGAATGCTATGGCTTTATTAAAGTACATCGACCATCTCCTTTCCGACCGAGCTACATACCGTAATTGGCAGCTTTGTTTTCGAGACTTATTTATACGTCTGTACGCTGATAAGTATCAATAATTATTGTGGATATGTATAAAAGAGTTTTGACAGAATATTAGCATTGCTAAATGCATCATATGGTCGCAAATATGAACTATAATTTTAATTTTAATTGTATAATAAAAAATATTGAAGGCTTCTTCATGTGGTTTTGATACGATCTTCAAGGTCTATATGCAACCTGGATGGTGACATAGTTTTCCGAGTATTTGCCTGAACCACATATCGACGTATTGTTCTAACAGAGCACATGCAAAAAATCTAAGTCCATATGTTAAGCCCTCAGGTCGTCTCGGTCTGCATTCAGAGGATTCCTGCTTCCGATAACGAGAAGGTGTAGTACTTCTTTTATAATGTTATCCATGATCGAGACCGTGTATCTCTAGGTTATAGTCTCGTGGTATCTGAACGAGGTTTGTTTGTTCTTCGTTATTAGGGTTTGGAAGCTGCGATCATTTGATCCACCTCCAGAGTTGGCGGTCTCTCTCGACCAGGCCGAAGCGCCTGAGGTTCTAGATCATTATTGATAAGTCTTACCGCTTCAGTCCCGCCAGATTGGCGATGTCAACTACTTCAGAATCGATTAGACGTCGAGGGTTTGTCACGTTAGTTGCTCGCTGCGTCTTCTTTACTAAGTTAACCTCTTTGAATAGTATTAGGTCGTGTATGTCGTTTATTGAATTGGCACTCTGAAATTCAACAATTCCTTCAGGCTCCATACGTGATCAGTTAGACCTTCAGCCATTGCCGGAGTTCGCTGCGTCCATCTTTTTCTTCCCTCATTGATCTCTATTCTCAGAGATTGATGTGGT
>JBGQAL010000078.1:0-12634 GCA_041494285.1 Methanotrichaceae archaeon | reverse complement strand
CATCTTTATTAACCAAAGGCGCACTAAGAATAGTTAATTCCCCAAATCAGCCCCAATTAAGGGTCCGATAGGTAATAGATCATGGTTAAGAGTAGTAACCATGTCGATTTATAAGCTTGATTTTCTTATCGATGTCTGAAGACATTATAGTTTCGTATAGTTATTAATTGCCCCGGTGTTTAGGGTGTAAGGGCTAGTTGCACTCTAGCTGACAAGATTTAATCGACCTAGATACATCAGTCGCCCACCAATCCGTTGAGTTCTTTGGAAATCCAGTGACTTTGGCATAGATCATTGAGAGATTTCTAGAAGCTTCACCAATTATCTCAAGCCCTCTTATCAAACCGTCTTGAATGAGCTTAGCCTGATCGAACTGTTCCAATGAGACTCCGGTTCAGGAACAGTCCGACGCCCACCGGGATGAGGAATGTCACCGCATAGTACACGAACACATCGATTCCGTAATAGTTCGCCTGGAACAGCAGGACGATGAACAGGTAGTCGAGCACGATGGCGATCAGCACCCATGCAACCCCTACACCAGCATAATACTGCAGGGGGAGGCGTTCCCGCTTCCTGAACCACCACAACACAATCACGACAGTGACCGGGGTGAAGACAGCAAGGAGAATCCAGCCCATGACTCCCGCATACGGCGAGAAGAACAGAACCAGTGATGCGAGATAACCGATCAGCCAGAGAGCCGTGCCTAGTACAGCGGTGTCTTTTATCAATTGCTTCATAGAGGATGTTTACCGATTCGCATTCTTGTGCTTTGTGCTGAGGGGGAAGCCCACGCAATCTGGGGACGAATCCCCGTGGTTCGTCAACTCCATAACAACCCTTTTGTCAGATTCCTGGGGATTGGTTTTTTTGTCGACGAGCGTAAAGCGTGCCGATGGACGGCACTGCTGCTGGCCCCAGGGCCAGATCCCTTTTGGATCTTATGCTGATATGTTTGGAAATGCAAATAGCTAACCTTAAGGTTAAATGTGATAAACGACTACTTTGTATCGTAAACAGAAGTAGAGGTGAATTCAAATGAGCGGCGCAGCGCAATCCTTGAGCTTTCAGGATCTAATAGATGCAGTCGAGTCTTTGCCTTTGGATGATCAATCTATGCTGGTGGAACTTATCAATAAGCGTATCACCGAGAAACGTCGAGCGGAGCTTGTAGGCGAGATTGGAGAAGCCAGAGAAGCATTCAGAAAAGGCGAGGTCAAGCGCGGCACTGTTGAAGACCTAATGAAGGAAATGGAAGATTGAAAACGCTTGCCTGGAGTCCTGGTTTTAAGAGATCTTTTAAACGCTCTGTTCGTCGCAATCGAGATAGAACCGGTCATCCTCAAAGGGGCACATCCCCCTTCATCACCTTTTCTCGGATGTACCAGTGAAGCCCTTCTTCGGTTACAACGTCCACTCTTCGGCCCAACAAATCCTCCAGGTCAGCGAGCAATCCTCCGGGAAAAAAAGCGTCCGATTAGCCCCTACATCCACTAGCAGGTCTATATCGCTCCCCTCTCCGGCCTCTCCCCGAGCCGCCGAGCGAAGACCCGCACATTAAATGCGCCATGCTTAGCAGAGATCTTTAGGATTTCCTCTCGCTTCGCCTTCACCAGATCTTCGATGCTCATGTCTTTGTATCTCTCCTTTTTGAGGTTCAAAGCTTCGAGTCCCGATTCAGTTCTCTTTTCCTTCTGAATTTAGATGCCCAGTGTCAGGCGCAGTGTGTTCCTGATTGCAGGTGCCAGACCCAGGACAATTAGGGCCAGCTTGGTCAGGTTCAGGAGAGATTTATCTTCAATGTACTTGTCTATGATGCTGAGCAAGGGCAGTAGCACGAGGAGCTTCAGAGGATACATGATCGCTGCCGTGCCTGTGAGATCGATCAGGTAAGTTGGTACAACGTGCTTCTCGTAGTATCCGAACCAGTCCACACCGATGTAGGTCGAGCTGGCGTCCAGCATGTGAGAGTAAAGGATGGCCAGGTTGTATCTGTTGTTTAAGAAGTTCAGCCGTGGCAATGGCACCCGCAGAATGTAGATGATCCCAGTCAAGAAAGTGCCAAGGAAGAGTACAGCGACAGGGACCAGAGGCCTCTGAACGCCGACCGTGGAAAGAGCTGCCAGATTCATGAAAGTCCAGAGCAGGCCGATGGCTGCATAAGCACGGTGAAAATTCTTTCCTAGGAACTTTCTGGTCAAGATGAGAGACGCCGTTGTAACAAAGAATACCAGGAAGTAAATCAAGGGAGTTATGAGCAGGTAGCTGGCCGGTGGCGTGACAAGGCCAGCATCCTCTATGACCCGCAGGCTTGATCCGGCCAGGACATAAGGAAGAGTGTAGAGCACTAGCTTTTCGTCCATCTTTAGGTCCAGCCGTTTGAAGATCCTGATCAGGCCCAGGATGGAAATCCCTAGAAGGATGGCCCATGTAACCGTGTTGACAGGATTGTATCCTGTATCATGGATTATGGGCTCTGCATAATATTTGTATACCCAGTTGTACACCCAAGGGCCGATATCAGGGTTCATCTAGCCTACTATCCTCACCGATGGTATTTCTATCGTTCGGATCTTGTCATGGGCTATTCGCCCACGACCGTAGTCGTCTCATTCCGGAAAGTATTTATATTGACGAGAGAAATGTGATTTGTCCATTTTCTGATTTTAGTTGAGGTAATTCGATGGTCGAGGTGTTCAAAGGTACAACTACGGTAGGAGTACTCTGTGATGGAGGCATTGTCCTCGCATCGGAGAGCCGCGCTACCATGGGTAACTTCATAGCAAGCAGCACAGCCAAGAAGATCTACCAGGTCGACGATCTGGCAGGGCTCACAACCGCTGGAGTGGTGGGCGATGCCCAATCCCTGGTCCGAATGGTCCAAGTGGAGGCCAGGCTTTATAGGATGCAGAGGGGCGAACCCCTAACAATTAAAGCCGTAACTTCGATGCTCTCGAACGTCCTTGCATCGAGGAGATATTTCCCGTTTATGGTGCAGTTGATACTGGGTGGCGTGGACAGGTACGGTCCAAGGATATTCTCCCTTGACGCCCTCGGGGGACAGATCGAGGAGAGGAGGATCGTATCCACAGGTTCTGGATCACCTACCGCTTATGGTGTTCTGGAAGCACTCTACCAGCCCGGCATTAACGTGAAGGACGGAACGGTTTTAGCAGCCAGGGCCATCAAGAACGCTATTAAGAGAGATTCGGCCTCTGGAGATAAAATAGAGCTTGTTAGGATAACTAAGGACAAGTACGAAGAGGTAGGCGATACGGAGTTAGAAGAGATTATGCGCCTCATTTAATCTTTTTTGGATGTGTTCTATTGTCAGTTGAGGAAGTACTTTTTGAGCTTAAACGTAAGGTGCAGAGTAAGCTGCCGCCAGGCACGAACGTAACAGGCTTGGAGTTCGAGGGTCCGGAGCTGGTCATATACACAGACGACCCGAAGAAGCTGGCGGA
The DNA here is from genome assembly GCA_041494285.1 of Methanotrichaceae archaeon. Taxonomy (GTDB): domain Archaea; phylum Halobacteriota; class Methanosarcinia; order Methanotrichales; family Methanotrichaceae; genus Fen-7. The sequence goes on along the minus strand of JBGQAL010000078.1, from coordinate 9,167 downwards.
CGATGGAGAGATAATTCGGTCCTTGGCCAAGGAACTCCGAAAGCGCGTTGTGGTCAGGCCGGACCTGAAGGTGCTGGCCGAACCCGAGGTTGCCATAACCAAGATCCAGGAGGTTGTGCCAAAGGAAGCTGTGCTCACCGATTACTACTTCGATGGAGAGACTGGCGAGGTTGTAATCGAGGCCGAGAAGCCAGGGCTTGTGATAGGAAGACACGGAGCTACTCTCCGTGAGATAACCAAGATGATCGGCTGGACCCCGAAAGTGGTCAGGACGCCACCTGTCAGGTCCTCCACAATAGCCAACATAAAAGATTACCTGCGAAGCGTCCAGCAAGAAAGGAAGACCATACTGCGAACTGTTGGCAGAAAGATTCATCGGGATATAGCTTCCAAGGATCAATGGGTCAGGATATCCACCCTCGGAGGCTGCCGAGAGGTTGGACGTAGCTGCATGCTGCTGTCTACCCCGGAGTCCAGGATAATTATCGATTGCGGCATAAACGTCGGATCTGACGACTCTGCTACGCCTTTCCTTTATGTTCCGGAGGTTTACCCTCTGAACCAGATCGATGCTGTGGTTCTCACTCACGCTCACCTTGACCATGCGGGCTTGGTGCCCATGCTCTACAAGTACGGGTACGATGGACCGATCTACTGCACACCACCAACTCGCGACCTGTTCGTTCTGCTTCAACTGGACTACATAGAGGTCACAGGGCGCGAGGGAAGAAAGCTTCCTTACGACTCGAATCTGATCCGTCAGGCCCTCAAGCACACCATCACCCTGAATTACGGAGATGTGACCGACATAGCCCCTGACACCAAGCTCACAATGCACAACGCCGGTCACATCCTGGGATCATCCATTGCGCATTTCCACATAGGCGACGGCCTGTACAACGTGGCTTTCACCGGCGATTTCAAGTACGAAAGGACTCGGCTGTTCGACCCTGCAGTCAACAGCTTCCCGCGCCTTGAGACGCTGGTCACCGAGGCCACCTACGGCGGGACCAACAGCATTCAACCCTCCAGAAAGGAGGCCGAGATCAACCTTCTCAAGGTCGTAAAGGAGACCATCGGTCGAGGCGGCAAGGTCATTATCCCCGCATTTGCTGTTGGAAGAAGCCAAGAGGTGATGATTGTCCTTGAGGAGGCCATCCGAAAGAAGGCCATAGATGAGGTGCCTGTTTATCTGGACGGGATGATCTCTGAGGCGACTGCAATCCACACCAGCTATCCGGAGTACCTGAACAGCGACCTCCGAGAATTGATTTTCCACCGAGGAATCAATCCCTTCCTGGCCGAGTGCTTTGTCCAAGTGGAGAATCCAAGTAAGAGGGCAGAGGTAATCGATGGGCCTCCGTGTGTTATTCTGGCCACGAGCGGCATGCTCAATGGCGGGCCGATAATGGAGTATTTGAAACGCCTTGGCCCGGATGACAAGAACACTCTTGTCATAGTCGGTTATCAGGCCGAAGGAACACTCGGACGAAGGATCCAAAAAGGCTGGAAGGAAGTGCCCTTGTCTGCGGAAGGCAAGACACAGACTGTGAAGATGAACCTGGAAGTAACCACAGTCGATGGATTCTCTGGTCACTCGGATCGCAATCAGCTCATGGAGTACATCCGCAGGATCTACCCCAAACCCGGAAGGATCCTGACCAACCACGGTGACGAGAGTAACTGTCTTGATCTGGCTTCATCTCTTTACAAGAGGTACAGAATTCCGACCATGGCCCCCATGAACCTGGAGACTGTGAGGCTTATCTGAAGTGCTAAGGGCCCTTCGAATGGAAGGCTACCTTTAGAGGGCGTATCGCATGGGGATAAGAGATCTACCTGGAAATAAAACCGATAATGTAGATAGTTTTGCCTATTCCCACTACATTATTCGATATGTTCCTCAAAAGGTTTATCAAATTCACGCATATTATTTGAGCACACACATGTTCAAGCGAGGTCCTTTGTGACGGGAAAGAGAACTCGGATCATCAACGATCCCTCAGACATGGTCCCTCTGTTACAAGCTTTCGGCTCTGAGGTCCACAAGAAAGCCTTCGATGAGCTGAACAAAGGCTGGCGCACAGAGCGCGAACTAGTTGATCTAATCGGGGATAAGAGCAGCGTTCACAGGTCTATAAGCTTACTTCGCAAGAGTGGCCTTGTAGAGACCAAATGGAAGATGCCCGAACCAGGGGCAAGCCCTGAGAAGGAATACCATTCTACCTACTCCCGGATCCAGGCAAGTTTCGGGGCGTCCATGGAGGATCTGAGCGAAATCATCAGGCTGACTTTTATGTCGGAAGAAGAGCTGCGTGATGTGACTGAGAAGATCCTGAAGATTGTAGAGCAGGGAGACACATCATTGACGAACCTTTCAAGGGAACTGGGATTGAGCCAGGTCTTCATCCGAGGTATCGCCAAGAGGGCAGAAGGTCTAACTGTAAGGGGACAACGTATCGAGCTTTACGATGAGGAGCACTGAATGGTCAACATCCTCCAGAGCAAGCGGGAAAGCTCTCGATTTCAGATCCTTGTAGAGATAGCCGCCCACCAGCCCAACCTGCGTCAGAAGGAAGTTGCTGAGCGTCTGGGGGTGACTCCGCAGGCCATATCCGAATACATAAAGGAGCTGGTCGCTAACGGACTAGTCACCACGGACGGCCGGATGCGCTACAGCATCACCAAGGAAGGCGTGGAGTGGCTCTTGGAGGGTGCAGCTGAGCTCAAACGCTATGCCAGAGTGGTCATGGAGGACATAATCAGCCATGTTTCTGTCTGGACAGCGTTGGCGGAAGCCGATCTGGCCGAAGGCGAACGGGTCTCCCTGGAGATGCGGGGCGGTCTGTTATACGCCAATAGAAAAGAAGGGATAGAAGCAAGCGGCATAACGATCTCTGATGCCAGAGCGGGCGAGGACGTTGGTGTATCCGACCTCAAGGGCCTGATCAGCCTTGATGAGGGTGTGATCGTGGTGGCTAAAGTGCCGCGTGTCCAGGCTGGTGGCTCTCGAAAGGTAGATGTCGACACCCTGAAAACCTTGGTCTCGGGGGAAATGATGATAGGGGCCCTGGGTATCGAAGCCCTCGTGGCTTTGAGGAAGGCTGGAAGAGAGCCGGACGTGATCTTCGGAGCCAAAGAGTCGGCTGTGGAAGCAGCATTTCACGGCATAAATTCAGTTATAGTGAGCGTCGATGAACAGGTACCGAGTCTTCTGGAGCGCCTGGAGTCAGAAGGATTGAAGTACGAGCTGGTCGACCTGACAACGGTTTGAGATGTCTTTTCAGGTTCTGGCTCAGGCCGATAGGTCCAGGATATTGCTTTTGCCATTGAGGGATGGCAAGGCCCTTTTTGAAGGCTATCTTAGGCTAAAGGACATGCCCCAGGGCCCGAGGGTTTTCAAGTTTCTGGTGAAGGACGATGCGGAGAGGTATCTACCACCTGAAGACGCGACAAAGCTCCTGCGCCAGGCTGGTGCCATCTACATTGCCAGAGGCGAGGCTGTTCTCGAGAAGAAGTTCCTGGAGCTACTTGACGCCTACCAGCTCCAATACAGAAGGGTTTTGGTCTGCAGCCACTGCCTTGGAGAAAAGAGGTTCACCTCCGTGGGGAGCGGCGCCATATCCTACAAGGGAGCCAAGATCTGTGAGGACTGTGCTGCAGCAGAGCTGATAAGAGAAGCGGACTTCCGGGGTCTCAGCAGGCCAGCCAAGGCCCATCTGGCTCGAATGCTGAGGAAACGAAAGAACCTGGACGACGTTTTAGGCCTCCTGAGCTTGCAGAGGCTCGATCCCGAGCTGACCAGGTTCGACACCATACCAGCCAGCAAGGACGAGATCACAATGAACCTGGAGGAGGCGGATCTTCCTGAGAAGCTAAGAATGGTCCTCATGAGGAGGCTGAAGAACCTTCTGCCAGTTCAGACCAAGTCCGTCCAGGCAGGCCTGCTTGAAGGAAAGAGCCAGTTGGTCGTGTCCGCCACTGCCACAGGAAAGAGCCTAATTGGGGAGATGGCCGGCATAAAAAACCTTCTGGAAGGAAAGGGCAAGCTGCTTTTTTTGGTTCCCCTCGTCGCTCTGGCCAATCAGAAGTTCGATCAGCTATCCGCTTACAACGAGCTCGGATTTAATACGTCCATACGCGTCGGTGTCAGCAGGATCAAGCTGGGGCATGGAAGAAAGATGCGCCAGGATCTTGGCGCTGACATAATAGCAGGAACATACGAGGGCATTGATCAGGTCATACGAACCAGGAAGAGCCTGGGAAAGGTGGGAACGGTAGTGGTAGATGAAGTCCACATGCTGGAGGACTCTGAACGGGGCCACAGGATAGCTGGCATGATCGCCAGGCTGAAGCTCGTTGCCCCGGAGGCACAGTTCATCTTCCTTTCGGCTACCGTGGGAAACCCTGCCGCCTTGGCCAAAGAATTGGGAGCGATTTTGGTCGAGCACGAGGTTCGGCCGGTGCCCATCGAGCGCCACTTAATATTCTCTTCTGGGGTAGAAAAACGTCGTCTGATGAGAGAGCTGGTCAAAGAGGCCCAGTCACACACCTCCTCCACAGGCTACAAAGGCCAGACCATCATTTTCACCAACTCCAGAAAAAACTGCTTCAACCTTGCCCAGGCCATACCGGGAGCTGCCCCTTACCATGCAGGCCTTCAGTACAATGAGCGCAAACGAACAGAGGAGATGTTCGGCCAAGGAAAGATCAACACTGTGGTTACTACGGCCGCCCTGGCAGCTGGCGTCGACTTCCCCGCTTCCCAGGTCATCTTCGAGTCCCTGGCTATGGGGATAGAGTGGCTGAACGTCCACGAGTTCAACCAGATGCTCGGTCGAGCCGGCCGTCCGGGTTACCACGATAAAGGTCTGGTGTACATCCTGGCCGAGCCTGGGCGCAAATTTTCTTCATCCCGCGGCGAAACGGAGGACGAGATGGCCATTCATCTCCTGAACGGAGAGATGGAGGACGTGGCTCCCGAGTTCGACGAAGCTCAGCAGATGGAGGAGGTCCTGGCGAACGCCGTTGCAGCACGAAACCGGCAGGAACTGGAGAAGCTTCACAATCTGACTCTGGGTTTGGACGACCTGGAGACTTCCCTGAAGGCTTTGGGCAAGGCGGGATTGATCAAAGGGACAGAGCCGACTCGCTTGGGCTCTGCGGCTTCTGCCCATTTCCTTTCACTGGAGGAGGTCAAGACCATCGTAGAGCAGCTCCAGAAGGGCAAGCCACCTATCGAGGTGGCTGTAGCCATTGAGAGCTTTGAGGCCCTATACCTGAAGTTCGCCGAGCGCATCTCCACGGCGCTGAAGATGCCGATCTCCCAACGTGCCCTGCACGGCTCATTCCTGGACCTGCTATCCAGCGCAGAGCTGAACGACCTGGAGAGAAAGCTTCAGAAGCAGTGCCTGGACTTCGCCAAAGACTTTCTCCGCTGCACATGTATGGATGCTCCTTACTGCGGCTGCCCCCAGAAGAATATCTCCCTGAAGATCTTGGACCTACGGTCTGAGGGCAAGAGCCCTGATGAGATCATCGACTATTTTAGCGATAGATATGGAATGTATGCCTACCAGGGCGACCTTATAAACTGGCTGGACCAGATAGTGCGATACCTGGAGGCCATCGAAGCTGTTTCAAGGGTGATGGGCAAGGCGGAGGCGGCGAAGGATGCAGGGGATCTGAGGAAGAAGGTGGAGGGAGAGTGAGCCCATCTCATGAAGCGATATTACGTTAAGCGTGTGGAGTGAACATCTTAATTGTTCCTATGAATCACACCTTTATTCCGAACTCTGGCAACCTCTCCTTGGCCGCCTCCCTGGCCTTCTGGTGCTCGGCCAGGAAAATCTGAATCCTCTCCGCAACTTCTTTCTTGCAGGTCCCGCACATCCTGCTTCCGTTGCGGCACTGCTCGTACAGTTCGGAAAGCTCTGGGTCGTCGTCGGAGAGGTGGAAAACCAGGAACTCATAGACTGAACACTTCTCTGGCTCGCCGCCTAGCTTCTTCTGCTCTGGCAGGCTCTGCTTGCCTCCTGTGATGGCCTTCATGATCTTCTTGGCGGCGACTTTCGGGTCCTCTGTGAGGGAGATATGGCTCTCGGGCTTGGATGAGGACATCTTGCCTCCTGTAAGGCCTGTCATGAACCTGTGGTAGATGGACGCCGGCGGGATGAAGCCGTACTCTCCGTGGTCAGTTTCCACTTTTATTATGAGCCGGTCGATCTCCTCCAGCAGGGAACCGGATCGAAGACCTTCACTGTCTGTTATATCTAGTACGTCTATGTGCTCTTCGTACCTTTTCACTTCCTGGTAGCCTGCAGACCTAAGAGCTTTCTCTGCGGCGATCATCAGATCAACGCCCGCAGACTTTCCTCTGATGCTTACATATTCCTCTCGACGCTCCACCAGGAACTTTCTCATCCTGTAGGCCAAGTCCCGTGTGAGCTTTATGTGAGGGTCTTGGTCTGCGCCAACCGGGATAACTACGGGCTTGGGCCCACCGTACTCCTCAAGCTGAGGGTGTAGAATGTCTGCACTTTGGGCCATGACGCTCTCCATATGGGCAATGCTCGTTTCTCCAGAAAATCCATAAATAGCGCTGACTTCAGAGAAGTTGGCAGCTGCGGCCAGCTCGAAGGCTAGGTTTCTCATCTTGAAGTTGTCCGACTGGAAGTAGATGTGACCATTAGGCTCGAATCCCAGAGCTATGAGGCTTAGGACGTACTCGTTAATTCCAATTTCCCTGCACTTGAACCAGCTTATTCCACGAACAGCATGGGCTTCCATGTTTGCGATGGCAGCGAAGGCGTCCCCTCCCTGCTGCTGGTGCCAGATAATCTCGTTCATGACCATCATGTGGCCGAAATGAGCCCTTCCGGAAGGCATGAAGCCGCTCATGACAGCGAAAGGACGGTGCTCTTGCATGGCTCGAAGGACTAAATCGTAGTTCCTATGTCCGAAAATTATTTTCCGCCTCATGTAAGGGTGAGGATTGTCAATCGCAGGCAGGATCTTGTCAAAGCTGGATATCCCAAACTCATCGAAGAGCTTGGAGTAATCATCCACGAACACTGCGCCCCATGGATCGAGCTTCACTTCCATGTCCGTGGGCAATGAATTAGCAGATATATCTGTCTTCTCATCCTTCTCGACGCGAATCCATCGGATTTTTCTTGCCCTTAGATTATAGGATTATTATTGTTGATACGGATTCTAGATTCTATAAGGTTATTGTATCGAGGCCTGATTAGATTCAATGATCGCAATAGCGGAGAGTCACTGATCGTTCTCCTAATACGATTTAAATGGCCAGATAATCTTAGGTTAACATAAATAAGCTTTATCGAAATAAACTATTTATATGATAAAGTATTTCTATATAGGTTAATAGATTGAGGGTAATATGAGACAGTTTTCGGTTAAGGTTCTGGACGACAACGATCGAGAGTTCGTTGAGGTGCTTCGAGAGCTTGGCATTCCTCGAAATGTCGCAAGCATGATCACTTATCTGGCCAACGTAGAAGAGGCTACATCCAGGGAAATCGAGATAGGTTCCAGCCTCCGTCAGCCCGAGGTCAGCATAGCCATGAGGACGCTAAGAACCCACAACTGGGTGGAAGAGCGGGAAATCAAGAAAGACGGAAAGGGCAGGCCAATGAAAGTGTACAAGCTCACCATAACTCTGGGAGATATAATCAAGTATTTCGAAGACGAGAAGAAACGGGAATCTGCCAAGACAATGGAGAGCATAGAGAAGCTAAAGGAGATGAGCAGGTCTCTCAGCGAGGAGAGCCCTTCCGCCTGAATAGCTCTCAATTATGTTTTCATCGAAAGCGGGGTTGAATCGCGTCCCAAAAAGGTAAAAGGAATACATTGCTCAGCGACAATACTGTCTCTGATAAATATTCGGATCGCCCCAGCGGCCCAATAACGGTTTTTCTGGAGCGACCTATGCGGACCCCTTTTTGCTGATGCTCTTTCCCGCAAGCTCCTTTGCAGTTAATTCATTCCTCGTCTTCGCTTGTGTTTCTCAGGTCGTCTAGGTTCTCCTCGATGAGCTTCTTGCTTAAGATCTCCTGCTTCTTTCCGCCCTTTCGCTCGACATCTCTCTTCTTAAACTGAGACATAAGAATCACCATACTTCATCGTTATCTGAAGTTGTATTAACCTTTCCGTCAACCTTCCGCTCGGCTTGGACGACCCACTGGTCATAAATTCCACTTGCATCTCGATTATCAATTAAAGACGCATCCCAGCCTGCTTCATCCAGAGCCCTCGCGATGAGCTCAGCTTCCTTCCGTGTATAGACAGTGTAGAGTATCATCCTGCTGGCCAGATTGGAAGCTGTCAGTAGAATCTCCCGCCACATGTTCCAGTTTACTTGTTCTATCAGTCCTACCATAAAACCCACTACTACATCGAAAGATCCGTGTTTGAAAAAGCGATTGAGGAGACGGGCATCCAGGACGAAGGATCGGTATGGTTCTAACTTTCCCGCCTTGAGACCTTGGCACATCTCGCAGCGGTCCAATTCCATGGTAAACGGTCCGAAACCCAATCGATGCAACGACTGGGTGGCCATGCCGTTTCCGCAAGCTACCTCAAGAATGCTGACATCCCGAGGAATTATAGGAGACAGGAATGATTCTAACCTATGGATTCTTTCTTCTATATAGAAAGGCCCATCTTGCACTTCGCAGCTCTCACAAAAGAGCTCTCCGGCCAGAGAGAGGGAGAAGTATTCGGCGACGGCTTCGAAGAATTCGCCATCCGATGTTTTAGCAGTCTTCCAAGTTATCCTGTCGTGTTCAAGCCGAAAGCCTTCAAGAATCTTCATTGTGGAATATTTGTCAGTTAGCAGAAGCCAGAAGTCGGCTGGCTCGTTGAGATGAAAGGCCACGCCATAGCCTCCAACGAGCTCTATGGCCTCGTTTGCCTCGATTCCAGAGCTGAGAAACTCAGAAGTCACAGGTAAGGCGATTAGGTCTCCCAGGGACTCTTCTGCCAGGAAAACGTCATCTCCATCTTTCAGGTCCAGGATGCGATGTAGCAACACAGTTCTGTCTTTGGGTACGCAGGATATGAAGTTTCTTGCCATTTAGTGGGACAACATTCAGCGATAACAGAAACAGCTATATTATATTCCTGACCATATCTGATTCTAT
>JBGQAL010000253.1:0-2089 GCA_041494285.1 Methanotrichaceae archaeon | reverse complement strand
ATATCAGTCAAGCATGCCAAATCGAGTAGCACTTGGTTTGCGCTGCATGCTGGATTTCCCTAAAATAGCCAGCCCTTTGGCATTGGTCGATTTTCCAAACAATTCAGTCCAAAAAAGCTAATGCGTATAGTGAGTCCTTCGCCCCATCATGCCGGTCTTCAGACGGCTATGACAATGATTAAGTTATTATCCCGCCTCGCATCCTTCCATCTCGGAGCGCATTAATGCGAAGCATTATGCGGTAGTAGATCCTGAAGCCCCCACTCCACAAGGACCGACCTCCTTCGCTGTAATATACTGAGTCTAAGAGATAGTCGGCGATTGGATATCCATTCATGGACAATCAGGCAACAATAGGGCCCTCCAGAAAGAATCTCGGGGCCTGGGCACAGTGTTGAAGCCACTCAAGCAGAGATCCATCCTCCTAGGGCCTCGTAGAAGCCCTGTGGAGGCAAAGATGGGTATCTGGAAAGGCATGATTTTTGATTCAGAATGGAGGATTGTCTCTGTGCCAGGCGTCACGAATGATACCCCACCTTCATCATAGGTCTCGATCTCCTTTAGCTCAGCTATCTCAAGCCTTGTTGGCAAGGATATATTCAACCGCTGCCATCGCCTTTCCGCTGGCCTTCATCAGCATGGTCTTATCGTCTCTTAGAGCCTTGAGCCAGTGCTGGATATATGCCGAGGAGTTCTCCAGTGTGTTATCGATGCCGTTCCTGGCACAAAGGTAAGCACTTGTAAGCTCTGCAATCAGCTCTTCAAAGCTGTAATCCTCACCACCAAAAGCGGCGACTGCCATGATGCCAGGACGGCTCAATCTGGATTCGTGGCCGGTGCTGTGGGCGTATTCGTGGAATTTCGTTGCAACATACCCTTCTGTTGTTCTAAAGGTATCTATAGGCGGGAGATTAACCAGGTCTTCTTTGGGTACGTAGTAAGCTGAACTTCCGCTTTCCCGGTAGGCAGGTGGGTTCTGCATTCTGGATAGGACGGAGCTGCAGACCTCGATAAGATCCCGATCTGGGTTCAAGGCGGTCCCGGCCTCCTTTTTCGGGACTCCTTCGGTCTGCTCCCAATTGAAGACTGGGAAGGACCTAACAAAATGGAATACCCTCTGCTCCTTAGTTCCATCTTCCTTCTCGACCTCTTTGACCTTCTTCTCCGAGAATACGATGTAGGTGGCTTTCTCGCCCCGTTTTATGTGGCCACCGTGCTTCTGGGCTTGACGGAAAGTCAGCCAATAAGGGTTTGAGTAGCTTCGCAGCATCTCGGCGATCCCCAAGGTCAGGATGTTCACACCCCGGTACTCCTTGCCGCTGTCGTAATTTGTTGGTAGCCTGCCGGTCCAGGGGCGTTTCCATGGGATAATCCCCTGTTCCAGGGCCGCCAGAATGCGGTCGTTAACAAGAGAATAAATATCGGAGGGCATGATCAGGCCTCCTTGCTCTGGGTGCCCGAATCCTCAACACTCCTTGCCTCGGCTTCATAAAGCAAGGCGAGTCTGGCCAGGTTGACACTCCTTAGACCATTCAGAACGCTTAAAACCAAATCGATCTCTGCGACATCCTCGGTGATAGCCGACTTAAAATCTACAGGGGTCATGGATCAAACCTCCTGGCCCTGCCTGGGGTTCGGGTTTTGAACGATCCCAGTTGTGATCTTTTCCCGATCGTCTATTTCACAAGGCTCACGTGGACCATTGAAGCCGCCCGCCCACTTGGTTTTAGGAATAATGCTATCCCTATCTTCTTCTGCTGATTCCCTGGCAGCAAGGACCATTGCCTGATACCTCTTAGGCATCTTACTGAGGTTCTGATCTGCTTGTCTTAGGGTCTCTTCCAGGCTTTGGCGCTTAGAGCCGATAGCAGAGTCCTCTGGGAAATACTTTCTCTGGTGCTTGCATCTCTGGCCAGGTCTGTAGAATGCAGACGGGCAACTGCAGGCTTTGGGAGTGACCACGTAGTAGCTATCTTTTTTGCTACTCAGTACGAGGACCGTGCCCGTGAGCTGAACGGCCTCAGGGAGGGGATTGAAGGATCTGTCGGTGAATTTCAACAATTCGACTACTGCGTCAACGCTCTGCGTT
>JBGQAL010000136.1:0-7432 GCA_041494285.1 Methanotrichaceae archaeon | reverse complement strand
TATAATCCTCAGCAGAAGGATGGTCAGTTTTAACGTACTTTAGATATCGTTTAACGTTGCCTGAATTTATGTCAACTGTGCTTTCTCTGAATCCCTTCTCTTCCAGGTAGAGCCTGTATTTGATTATGGCTCTCTCAATTCCGTCCTCTGGAGTTTTTGGCAAACTCCAGTTAATCTTGAACATAGACCTCATAGCACATATACCCCTTAATCCCCAAAATTGTGCTTATATAGTCGCGATCTATGATAAGCTACAACCTTGTGGGCTTTTTACAAAGTTCCTGCAAAAAACGACATGCCATGAGTTCCTGGTCCTTGTTGCCTTCCTCCTTAGTACTGGGGGTCTTGTGACCGGCGTTCAAATCGCCGTGGCCCCACTGAAACAGTTTCTGTTATCGACACCCTGCGTGAGAAACCCAGTGGAACCTGCGAACCGGAAAGCCTTCCCGGAGCCGGATGAACAGACGTTGATTCACAATCAACATCTCAAAAGCTTATTAAAATATTGAAGCCTATACAGAATACATGGTCTTTTCGCCCCTGCACTGGGTCCCTTCAGCTCTGGCAGCTCGCCTCACCTTCAGCCTGGCCGTCAATGCTTACGGAAAGCCGCACAAAGCCTTGAGCGCAGCAACAGTCCTGCTCGCTCTCATGGGTTTGGCTGGCTACATCTATGCGTGGGGCTTCCGCTTTTTTCCGATAGACTTCCACACCATTCACTCCTGGATAGGTCTTGCCACGTTAACCCTCTCGATCTTCTTGTTCGTCGATAGGATCATCCTACACAAGCTGGAGGCGTCTAAACACTGCTATCTCGGGAAACTTGCAGCCCCACTGGCAGCGATCACCCCGGTCATGGGGCTCATGATGCTTTCTGGCCTGGTGCCTACGGAGTCCAGTGCAGTGTTGGCATCGAACAATACCCAGGAGCCAACATCCAGCCATCTTCCTGAGGTCGAGGCGGTCGAGTACCAAGGCACAAAGCTCATGCCCATGAGCAGCCAGGAGAATAATGCCATTAAAGGGACGCAGAATATCGATCGAGAAACTTATCGTCTTAATGTGACTGGCCTGACGGAACGTGAATTGAATCTGAGTTATAGTCAGATTCTTGATCTACCAGCCTACTCAGAGCTTGTCTACCTGCCCTGTGTAGAGGGTTGGGGTTTCTATGCCAAGTGGACCGGTTTCCGAGTAACCGATCTCTTGAACATCTCGGGATTGAAGCCGGGAGCTAAATATGTATTTTTCACCTCTGCTGATGGCTATTCCACGTCGCTGCCTCTGGACTATATTCAGAAGAACAATATTCTTATGGCCTATGGCATCAACGACGTTACACTGCCACCAGATCGAGGTTTTCCCTTGCAGGTTGTGGCCAAGGGCAAGTACGGGTACAAGTGGGCCAAATGGATAACAAGGATCGAAGTTACGGACAAAGACATCAAAGGCTATTGGGAGTCAAACGGCGGCTACAGTGATAGCGCAAATGTCGGCCAGCCTCCTTTCGGACCTTAGAGCTTTAAAGGAGATCGTGCTCGCTCATTGCCAAGGACTTTTCGAGGACGATTGGAACCGAACCTCTCCGACTCTAACTGATTCTAGGCTCGTATGGAGCCCGGTCAACTCCCGCCAGCGCATTCTTGGTCTGATAGACAGTGCGAAGTAGACTCTTCGAATAGAAAACGAGGAGATGCAGGATGATCAGGTTGAAGAGCACTTGACATCAGCAGCCGCAAAAGGCGTGGATGTCCAGGTAGTCATGTCACTGGGACAAACCGGAAAAGATGCCAACGCCCCAGGTCTACAGAAGATCCAAGCTGGCGGAGTAATGACCTGTCTGGTTAAATCTCCCTATATCCACGCTAAAATCATAGTGGCAGATAATTCTAGTTCTTTCGTAGGTTCTGAGAACTTCTCCCCTACGTCCCTAGACCATAACAGAGAGCTGGGAATATTGACTCAGGACCCTGGGGTGATCAGCCAACTGACAGCAAGCTTCGAAAAGGACTGGAGCGGATACATAGGAGTTAAACAAGGAATCGTTCAGACTGGGAACCATCGCCTTCCCGGACTACGCCATCTTTCCTTGAGGCCTCTACTTAAAAAGAACAAGCCTAACAAGCCTCTGCCACCCCCAGCTTTTACGGCCCCGGCTTCTGGCTGGCAGCTAATATTGATATCCTCTCTCGGCTCCAAGCGGATATTAAGGACCTATTTATCGCCCTCACGCGCGGGGACACAAGGTTATCTCCTATTCGTTCCTTTCAAAATCCTGGAAACAACTTCCAGGTTCTTTTTTTGTAGTCTTCATAATCAGAGCCAAAAGCCTCTTTCAGTGCTTCTTCTTCAACACGGATGCGGTACTCGTGCGCGATCAGGCTTACGACGAAAGCAAAAAGCGACCCGAGCCAAGTCCCAACCGCTAAGGAAAGCCCTGTAAGAATTAGTAGGCTCCCGGTATAGGATGGATGTTGGATGTAATTGTAAGGACCCCGCGTTACAAGCCTTGCCTTTTCATGAACCTGAACACGCACGGTAAAATGTTTTCTAAGAATCCATACCGCCCATTCACGGAGCACAATGCCTGCCACAAGCAGACCCAGCCCCGCGTATTGCAAATTCCCGCTGAATGTTCCGATCCCAAAACTGCGAGACGTGAAAACAACAATGATCGCCAACCACGTTGTTAGAACCACAACCCTGTAAGAACCTTTGTCTTGATTTGTTGTACGAGAATTCTTCCTGCTCCACGCAGAATTCACTATTTCAACCAAAATCCACATGCAAAAGAAGATGGTAAAGGCTGAAGCCGCAAACGGGGAGGGAAACCAATAATCGGGAAAAACAGAATGGTGTTGCAACAGAGAAAAGGCGAAGAACAAGAAAATGACAGCGAGGGCAATGGCTTGGAGATCATTCGAAATCTTGCGGCCTTGTGTTTTGCTCATTTGGAATAGCTATCTAATATATACGATTAAAATCTTGTGTTCCAATTGGCTTTCATGCAGGCTAGATCAAGTATATAATGAGCCTATTTCTAGTGCCCAGTTGAGCCCTTTTACAGGGAAATCGCCGAGACAGGCAGCGTTGAAAGTAGCCAACAAGGTCATCACAAGATATTAGGCTGAGGAAGCGAGGAACAAAGAAAGTAGCATATCTACAGCAGGGGAGCGAAAGCAGGGTTAAAAAGCCACCAACGCACCCGCATGGATGCCTGCAAAGATCTGGAAGCCCATTGTCAAAGAAGGTCGGCATCGAGAAGCTTGAAGAGCTTTGATTGGTCACCGTATTTTAGGCAGCTCTCCTCAAAGCCCCAATATTTTTTTAGGTATTGCCACTAACAGCTTCTATAAGATGCACTGTTCTAGCTAACGATCTCGCATAATTGAATCCAAATCAGTAATCCAGAGGTTGACTGAAGGGCGACTCTGGTTGGGTCTTGTTCTCAGGCTGAAGGTAAAAGTCGACTTCGGCTTTGCCTTGTAGGTCCGTGGTAACTGTTCTGCTAAATGTTCGATATCCTTCCTTATGGCAATCGATAGTATAAGTTGTCAATGCAGAGAAGAATCGCCCAAATTCATAGTAGCCTTTGCTATCTGTCATACTCGGAGCGCAAGTCAAACAATACAATAATGCGGATGGTAAAGGCTTCTTTGTCTGGGCATCAAAGATATGGCCGTAGATAGTGTTATCGGGAACGGTAGATGGACCCATATCTGCTGCTGAAGCGACTATCCACCATAGGAGCAATACTGCCAGTGTAGTAGTTGCAAGACCTTTAGCATTCATCTTCATCCACCTCTCATAATTGCTGTATGCCTCTTCCACGATAAAGGAATCAACATATGCATAGGAAGGACAGTTCTCACTATCACTGGTTCGCCGATCTTTCCTTCACTTGTATTTTGGTGAGCCAAGATTCGCAGGTTAGGGCCCTTGCACCGTGCTGGGCGTAATGGCGGATATATTAGATCCACTAGTTTTGTTCAGAGCCAAGAGTGCCAGGCTCTTGCCAGCTAAAGCATCTGCATTTTGGGGTTCAAGCTTCAGTAAAGCATCGTAGGCATTCAGCGATGCCTGATATTTACCCAGATAGTACAGGGAGTTACCCAGATTGAGCCAACTCTCTGATAGAGATGGTTCAAGGTTCACTGCTTTGGCATATGATTCTGCGGCCTGTTCGTAGGAACCTGCCAAATAGAGCTTGTTGGCGCTTGCAAGCGGATAATTCGTAGTGCCATTACCAATTGTTTGGTTAGATACGGAGGTGGGGTTGTTGGCTCCACATGCCGAGTTGACATTATTGCAATTATCATAGTTCAGGAACTGATAGATTTCAGCTCTCCATCCACCTTCATCCGAATCAGCCTGGATAGGATAGCTTGGCCAATCATCGCATCTCACGCCGCCAAGCATGGCTGATTCGATGAACATCAAAACCGGGACTAAGATCAGCAATAAAGACAATCGATGAATTTTCCTCACATCTAACCCTCCTGCCCAGATATGGTATGTTGCTGCGGGAACCTATATAGAGATGTAGTCCGGGACAAATCATTGATTACAGTGGGCAGCCACCCACCCCTGCTTGCTGGCCGAGAAACTACAAAAAATATATCATCTCTAAGCGCTTCTTCGATCTTATGAGATCGATCTGCACAGTTTTCATTATTCTGCTGGTACTGATGACGTCAGCCCAATGTCAGCAGACCGCCGCAGACTGGTTCAATAAAGGAGATGCTCTAACTAGCCAGGGCAAGTACGATGAAGCCATTCAGGCATATGATCAAGCCATCCAGCTAAAACCAAATTATGATAATGCCTGGTACAACAAAGGCGTTGCCCTCAAGGCGCTGGGCCGCACCAATGAAGCTGATGCAGCTTTCGCCAAGGCCAAGGGGATGTCTAATCTCTTCCTCGCATCGGGTGTATCCGTGCCCAGTCCATCAGTTGGACGCATCATAACAGAGAGCGCAGCTCAGTACTATACCATGCCCACAGTATCGGCTCCAAGTACCCATATTAGTGCTCCCGCACAAACTGTGATCATAGGCAAGACACCAGCGATCGTCTACCTCAGCACCCAGCAACAATCAGTGCCCTACTCGCAATACCAGGCTAATGCCAATAATGCAGTCGTTCCCTCCCTGTGGATACAAGAAGCTGGGAGCTGGACGCAGTATGTGAAAATTCCTCAGGGTGCAACAGCAACGCTCATAGCAGTCTCTCCTACAGGTACCAGTGGATACCTCAGTGAGATCCTTAATGGAGCGGCATATAACTCCAGCTTCTACTTCTATCCCAATAGTATGCTAACCTTCTATGCAGACACAATCGGGCAGCACACACTATCTGTCATTATAAACGGCCAGTCAAGCAACCAAGTGACAATAAATGTGATAGCTTACGTGCCTCCACAAAGTTACCTAACACCATATAATTACCTGACACCAAACTACTACTATTATTCTGGATATCATTATCCGAGCTACAAGTTTAGAGGTCATTGGCCTCGATTTTACGGTGGACGTAATTGGTACGTCTCGAACTACCCACGGCTAAATGCACCCTAGAGTTGCTGAGTAACTATTTTCTAATGTTTTTATAGTAATATCCTGTTGTTTGCAACCTGGAAGAATATACTGGTAGTAACCGACACGAGTTCCCGTGGAGTGGCTTCTCAGATATCATTTTCATCTTTCGCGCATGAGACTCTTTCTTTTCCTCAGGCTCGTGAGCTTTTATGAGGAAGGCATAAGCGTAACTGATCACCAAAGCCGATGGAATAGGGGACCGTCTGAGTGAGGTCTCCTAGTTGGTCCCTATCCAGAGGGTTATTCCGCTCGCAATGCTTCGATGGGGTCCAGCTTTGCAGCCTTGTTTGCTGGATAGACGCCTGCAATGACAGTCGTCACTGCTCCGAAAAGAAGTCCTATTATGATAGACTGTAGCGTTATAGCCGAAGGTAATCCAGCCAAAGATCCTATTGCTGTCGAAACTGTCACTCCCAGAGCTATGCCGATGAGGCTGCTAACTGTTCCCAGAACTCCCGCCTCAAGCAGGTATTGAACCCTGATATCCCGCATAGTCGCACCAAGGGCTTTCATGACTCCTATCTCACGAATTCGTTCCTTCACCGTGAGCATCATGACGTTGGCGATTCCTATGCCACCGACGACCAATGATATGGCACCTATGCCGCCCAGAGCATACTTGACCATTGTAAGTATGCTCATCAGCGACGAGAGCAAATCCCGTGCGGTGGTGGCGTCGTACGCCTCGTTCTTGTGGTACCTTTGTAGGTCAAGTTTGATCCTGGCGATCACGTCATCTATTTGAGCAGGATCCTCAACGGTCACCCTGAAGGTTCCATAATAGTAGTTATCCCTGCCTAGCAATTCCTTCATGGCCTTGTGAGTTATGTACATCTGGGTGTTTTGATTGTTGCCTGGACCGCCAAAGGACGTCTGCTGCTGCTCCTGAAGGACGCCGACCACCTTGAAGTCCATGTAGCGATCCTGATAGTACAGCCTTATCTTGTTTCCGGGAGTGATGTCCATCCTGAAGAGTCCGTTTGAAATCCCGCTGCCAACGACAATGGATTTGTAATCCGAATCGGTAAGGAATCGTCCCAATGCAATTTTGCTCTTGACATCGTCTTCCTTCTTCGGTTCTACCCCTGTAAGACTAGACGATGCGTTTTTGTCTCGGAAGCGGATTACTACATTTGCTGAAGTTTCTGGCGCAACCGTCTTTATTCCAACGATGTTCTCAAGGGCTTTGGTGTCTTTATTCGTGAACTTGGCGGGCTCTTGCGGAGTCCTAAAGCTTGGCTGGGCACCCGGACCGAAGTTGAATGTGCCAGGTATAACGCGGATCACATCGAGGTTGAGGGCGCTGAACTGGGATGACACCCCTGAGTACAGACCCTCTCCAACTGACAGCATCACAACGATTGCCATAACCCCGATGATTATTCCTAAGGAGGACATAAGAGTCTTGAACCTGTCTGCCTTAAAGCCGACAGCAATGTACTCCAGCATATCAGGTAACTTCATACGGCCTCCTGGCTATTTTAAAAACTCCCACAATTTTACACCGGCTTGCTTGACATCTTCTTGCGCCTGTACAGATAGGCCCCAACTGCTAACAATACCAAGGCACCAGCGCCTGCCGGCAACAAATATCCATTCTGCCTGGAGTTGTCTTTGGGAGGTGTGTAGCTGGTAACATAAGCCTCTGATTCATGCCAGGTATCTCCGTTCTTGAACTTAGCAACAAAGCTGAGATTTACCGCCTTATTGATGGGCTTGGCCGGATTATCAGAATCGATGCCGAAGCTTATGGTAAAGACCTCATCAGGGTCCATTGTGCCTATGTAGTATTGGTCCGGCGAGAACCTGATTCCAGGTGCAGAAGGAGCTATGGT
>JBGQAL010000127.1:0-7981 GCA_041494285.1 Methanotrichaceae archaeon | reverse complement strand
CCGATGAGCTTGGTGCTTGGGAGCAAGATCGGAATGCAATCGGGGCAACAGTAAGATGGAAATTCAATAAAAATGATGCCAGGGCAAAACTCCAGAGGCATTACCTTAACTTGCAAAATTAATGTTCCTGAGCACTAGTCCTACAATTCTTCCGCCGATAGAACACCTTGGGTAAATGGCTTTCCGGCTTTGGAGAAGCTGTAAAAAAGAAAAGTGGTTCTTGCGAACCTAAATCATCCGCAGTGAAGAATGGTATTCTGAGAGGGCATATCCTCTCTATCCTAAGCGCTCTTCACTACGCTGATGCTTTTAAGCAGGTTCATGGTTACGTCTTGTGGATAGGTCGAAGTTATATCAACGCTCTCTGTACCAGCAGACACCGGGCCATAGTTATGGCTATCAAGCCAGTATTGAGCCTGGTAGAACTTGATTCCAGCAGGGACTTTTGAACCGGCGAAAGGAACGCCAGCGACCAGGAAGCCATTCTTGCCGTCAATGGTTTGATTCATGGGTCCTGTTGCGTTAATGCCCCTAATTATCATGCTATACATGGTAAGAACTCCTTGCATTTGCGGAGTCGAATCTACTGGGCTCTTGTACTCGTTTATGTTAATTGAAGCACCGGTTGAATTATCGGTTTTTATTACAAGGAAGTAGGGAGTAACCATAGAATTTCCTTGTGCATTCGGCGTCTGAATCTGGTATTTCGTCTGTGTGTTCATGTCAAACGATACCTTATACGGTCCAACCTGATGAGTCTCTGGGGCAGCTAGTGCCACAGATGAGAGCATCAGCGCTAATACTGCTGCTAGCAATAATTTCACTGAATTTTCACCCCGTCAATTAACGTAAGTCATCCTAGAAAAGTCTTGCTGTGATATAGATCTCGTATTATCCTTTCGTGAGCGCCAATCTCAAGTATAACTCTCACAAGCCAAGCCCCTTATGGACCCAGGAATCTATACTCTAGTGCTATGGCTTGACCGGGCTCGAGAGATAGAAGTCGGTTCCCTGGGCATTGTTCAATTTGTTGAAGGCTACTACTCCTATACAGGTTCGGCCAGAGGTCCAGGCGGCCTAAAACGGTTGGAGCGGCACAAGAGAGTATTACTGGGTGCCAGTTCGGTCCGGCGGTGGCATATAGATTACCTGCTGCCTTACACTTCCCTGGTGGAGGCTGCTGTTACCCGCACGTCCGTTGACCTGGAGTGCCGAATTGCCAGAAAAATTGGATCTGAGCTAAAGATGGTCCCCCATTTTGGATCCACGGACTGTCGATGCCCCAGCCACCTTCATTTTTCCATAAGCATGGACCAAATCAAAGATGTCGTTCGCAGAGCCCACCAGTATCATGAAACCAAATTGGTGAAGATCGGGTTACAAAATCGTGGCGAATAGAATGGCCTGGATCAAGTCCATTAATATAGAAACCTTGAATCATCTATAAGAATTTGATTATGCTGGGCCGCAAAGCATTCATCCATCCGAAACGCATTTATACAGAGAAAACAATAAAAAAATATCAGAAGGGAATTAGAGCATATCATTGGCATCGTTTAGAAGGGACGTTGCCCATCAAGGGATTTTGAGGGATTAGAAGGGAGTAGAATGAAGGGATGGCCCAACAGGCGTAGGCTACTCTGGGGTAGAAGTAGTCTCTTGAAGGGATTAGCTCTGCCTGTAGCCCTGCTGTTGGTTATCACTGTGGCGGCAGGATTCTATTTTGTCGTTCCCCTATTCTCCGGATCCCAAAATCATAGCCGTGAAGTTGTTTCTGGTGCATCAGGTCCCGTCCAGGACAAGAACGCCCAGAACAATCTCTCTCACAGCCAAAATACTTCAAACCAGAGCTCCTATCGCGACGTCCTCAAGATTGCCTCAGTGCGGCCCGCACTATCAGCTCTGATAAATACATCTTCCATTTCTGGTCAGCCGGTGACCTACGCTGAGCTGGTGAATACAGGCCAGGATACCCTCAAGCAGGTGAAGATAACAGACGAAGGCGGCAAATTAATCGGAGTCCTTTATCAGCTAGCACCAGGAGAAAGAAAGACCCTGGCCTTAAGCGGGAACGTGGAAAAGGCCAATGTCACGGCCATTGATTCATCCAATGGTCTTGTTGTGGCTACGATCCAATATGCAAAACCTGCTCTATCACCTGCCGCGTCCGGCTTCGGGCCAGTCATGGGCGGTGGCTCTAGCATCAGCGAAAACTCAGACCCAGGACCTGTTGTTGCCCCCGGACCAGTAACCGATGAAAGCAGCTCAAAAACAGAAGCTGCCAGCAATCAAGCAAACAGCTCTCAAAGAAATGCCTCTCAAATAAATCGCCAAAAAATTAACGTCTCTCAGACAAATATCTCTCAGACCAACTTAACACAAATAGATTCGACAATGGACAAGAACATTAGAGATAATAACAATAGCGGTAATAACCGCATAAATAATAACAACGTAAATAATAATTATGGCAATAATAATACTCAAGAACCTCTTTCTGAACCGAAGTTTAACCTCACCATCATAACCAACCAATCGGAAGGCCGTAAGGGTAATTCCATTTCATACGAATGCACAGCGTTGAACTCAGGAAAAGAGGATCTTTCCAACCTGGAGGTGGTGTGCGGAGATAAGAGGACATCCACCACCTATTTGACTCCAGGAAAGGAGATTCACATAGATGGATCTTTCACCCTCAAGGACAACACCTTGTTGAACGCCACCGTGAAAGGCAACGACACCCAAGGAAATGTCTGGAAGGCGAATGCTACCGCCTGGGTTTGGATGATATCTCCCGATCTGAAGCTCAGAGCGCAAGTACTCCCAGACAGCGTGCACCGGGGTGACCTGATCTCCTTATCCGTCGAGGTGGAGAACGCTGGAAAAAATCGCCTATCCAATATAACCGTATCCGACTCCCTCGGCGGAATCGGCCTGATTCCCATTCTAGACCCCGGAAAGTCGGCTGCACTTCAGAAGAACAGAACGGCCAGAGAAAGCCTTCTCGACCAAATTGCCGTTACCGCTAACCAGCCGAACGGCCAAAAAGTGTACGAATCCGCGAGGGTCCAGATAAAGGTCTTGGGCTCCGGCTTGAACCTGACAGCGATGCCAAAGGAGGCAGTGGTGTATCCGGGCCTGCCCGTGGATGCAACATGGGTTCTTAACAACACCGGTGAGGAGATCCTGAAAAACATAACCCTAAGCGGAGGCGACTCCCAGTACAGGCTGAAGGAGATCGCGCCCGGAAACTCCATCCGTATGTCCACCATATATGTCCTCAACAAGTCCGCCAGAATCAATGTTACAGCCAAAGGCCATGATTCCAGAGGCTATACCGTCCAGGATAGAGGAAGCATCCACATCAGGGTAATCTCTCCGGGCATCAGCCTGAAGGTTACGCCTTCCGATGTGGAAGCTTTTGTCGGGGAAGGCGTCAACCTCACCTGCCTGGTTACGAACACCGGCAACGATGCCCTGACCAACGTTGTCCTGACCGAGAATAGCAATGCTCTGGACATGATAGAGGGTCTGTCTCCAGGCGAGTTCCACGTATTCTCACCAAATATGAAGATAGCATCTAACTCTACTCTTGATTTCAGCGTGCAAGGGACAGATTCCCTAGGTCGGACCTGGTCTGACTCCTCCAAATCCAGGGCAAGCCTGGTTACATCGTCCGTCAAGATATCCGTGAGAGCTCCTGAATCTGTTAAATCGGGAGATGTTGCTAGGATCACGTGCACTCTGGATAACCCTGGAAGTGTTCCACTTTACAACATCCTTGCAAATAGCAAGACCTTCGGCCCTCTGGGACTGATCGATTATCTTGCACCCAAACAACAAAAGACCCTCATAGCAGACGAGCCGGTTAATGAAGAGGTAAAGGACGTGATTAAAGCGGAAGGCTCCACCTCTGCCAAGTTGCCGGTGACAGACAGTTGCAATCTTCATATAGCGGTTGTGGGCCGGTCTGCTCCAGCTTCTGCCTCGGGACAGCAGAAGCCACCGGTTGATAGGGAAGTCGGATCAGCGCTGGAAAGCAAGAACGATTTTAAGCAGAATTCTGGGGCAGGTTTGAATTCTGGGGCGATAGCATGGGAACCGATATCTGCCGAAAAAAAGGGTGGTGAATCGAATCTGAAGGCACAACAAGCCACTTCAGAAGCAGTCGCAAGCCCTTCCGCCAAGAAACCCATGTCTGAAAAGGGTTCAGTTCAGGTCACCAGCATTTCTTCGGCCAAAAACGGAAATGATGTCGTTGATGAGATATCGGGGCTGGTCCAGTACATAAAGAAAATATTAGAGCGCATGGGCCACAGAACGGAAGCCGTCTCCCGTGCTGAGAACCCTTCAGCTACTGAGAGCGGGAATGATATAAGGGCTTCCAAGAACTACGAGCTCGCCATCGAGAGCGCCAAAGGCTCGGACCACGGGAGGATTAAGGTCATGGATGTGAGCGCCGCTCCAACCAACCCGTCCGCTGGAACCCCTGTAAAGATAACAGCCCACATACAGAGCGAAACAGGGATAGAATCGGCATCTGTGAAGTTTGGAGTAAAAGACACTCCTATAACAAAGATGCAGATGCCATCCGTGAATAGGATATACACCATGCCTATGGCTCTCGAAAGCGGGGATTCCAAGAACGGCTACTGGTCCTGCTCCTTGCCCGGCCGGGCAGCAGGGACCTACATGGTGCTGTCGATAGCCCTTAAAGACGATGCCGAAGCGGTGGACGACGGGCCTTACATGCTCCACTGGTCCGCAGTCGATCAGCAGGACGCCGCTCTTCACGCGATACCTGGCCAGGCAACCTCAGATCAGGGAATGCTGTACGTAGAGTCTTCGGTAGTAAGAGGAACGGGAGAGATCTCCGTCAAAGATGACTTTAATGACAATGCAATGGGCTACAACGGCTGGATGAAGGGGAACGGATCCATAAACATGGAGTCACTGCGCAGCATTGACAAGAACCGCCCTATGGTGAACTTCACCCAAAGAAGCGATCTGGTCTTCGAGGGAGGACAACTCAAGGGCGAGAAGAGCCTGGAGTCTCCAGCATTTTACGGAGGCATTGGTGCAAGCGTCACAGAGAGGTTCAACCTGAGCCATGTGGACAAGAGCGAGACGGACATGATCAGGTCCATCAATAGCTCGGATAACACTCTGGCTTTCAATGCAGATCAGGCATTCAATGGAACATGGAACATAAAGACCCAGTACGCACAACTCTTCAAGAAGATGAAAGGGGACCAACAGTATTCCGGATCCTTCCAGACCCAGAAGAAGATCAAGTTCCAGGATTTGGGGAAAAATTAAGGAGAAATGGCACTAAGGCACTGAAGTTGATGCTGATTCAGCTTATCGTTATGTCCGAAAATAATCGGGCCGAAGATCAGGATCGCCCGGCTCGGATGGCTTTCTTCCAGATCTCATCTGAACCATCGATGGCCTCTATCTGGGCCCGGATGTCCAGTCTGCGCTTGACCTCTCCGGCCCGGAGAGTATTCTCGACCGACTTTCTCAGCATCTCTTTGCTCTCGTCCTGGAGGCGCTCAGCCTCTAACCAGATCAGCTCTGCCTCTTCTGGATCCGATTGCCTTGTATCAACCGACTCTCTGCGCAGCTCCTCAACCCTCTGAAGGGTCGCATCGTGCTCGGCTCTAAGCTTGGCAGCTTCAGCATGGAGGCTTTCTATCTCCAGTCGCATATCCTCAAGGCTCTTGGTAACCAGTCCCTCATCGGAGAACATATCATCTCACTCCTACAGTTTCCAGGAACAACTGATGGAACCTCAAATCTTCGGTCAGCTCTGGGTGGAAGGCGAGGCAAAGCACATTCTTCTCCCGAGCGGCCACAACGTTTTCTCCCACCCTTGCCAGGACCTGAACGCCTTTTCCAACACTCACTATGGCAGGAGCCCGGATGAAGACAGCCCGGAAGGGCTGGTCGAACCCTTCAACCTCTAAATCGGCCTCGAAGGACTCTCCCTGTGAGCCGAATACATTTCTGCCGATGGTCGTGTCCATCAGCCCTAGAGGACGGATCTTGGAGTCTCCCTGGATTATGCTGGAAACCAGCACCAGGCCAGCACATGTGGCCAGCACAGGAATCCCAGAAGCTGCCGCCCTCTTTATCTCCTGGTCGATCCCCGCCTTAGCCAGCTGGCTGGATAGGGTTGTGCTCTCGCCCCCCGGAAGCACCAGCCCGTCGCAATCAGGGACAACCCCGGCCCGTCTTACCTGGACTATAGATCCCCGGCCGCACAGGGCCCTTTCCATGGCAGCGACGTGCTCGGAGACGTCCCCTTGAAGGGCAATCACTCCTATTTTAAACTCTACCATCCCCTGGACTGGAGAATCTCGCCCTCCGGGATTGTGCTGGCATCCACCCCTTTCATAGCAGCGCCAAGTCCCTTGGACACCTGGGCCAAAAGCTGGGGGTTGTCGTAGTTGTGCACCGCCTGGACTATGGCCGATGCCATGGCCTGGGGGTTCTCAGACTTGAAGATCCCCGAACCTACGAAAACGCCGTCAGCTCCAAGCTGCATCATCAGTGCCGCGTCTGCGGGCGTGGCCACGCCGCCAGCAGCGAAGTTCACTACGGGCAACCTTTGCAGCCTTGCGCACTCCGCCACAAGATCACAGTTAGCCTCAATATCCCTGGCCACCTTCATGAGCTGCTGCTCGTCCATGCCCTTCAGGCTCTTTATCTGACCCAAGATCAGCCTCATGTGCAACACAGCCTGGCTCACATCGCCCGTGCCTGCCTCGCCCTTGGTCCTGATCATGGCAGCGCCTTCGGCTATTCGCCGGAGGGCCTCGCCAAGGTTCCTGGCTCCGCAGACGAAGGGTATGGTGAACTTGGTCTTTTCTATGTGGAACTGGTCCGCTGGCGTCAATACTTCCGACTCGTCCACCATGTCCACGCCCAGAGCTTCCAGGATCTGGGCCTCCACGAAGTGTCCGATTCTGGCCTTTGCCATGACCGGTATGGTTACAGCCTTTATGATCTCCTCAATTATGACCGGATCGGCCATCCTGGCCACTCCGCCCATCTTTCTTATGTCAGCGGGAACAGCATGAAGCGCCATCACAGCCACCGCTCCAGCCTCCTCTGCAATGACAGCCTGCTCCGGGGTGGTGACGTCCATGATGACACCGCCCTTCTGCATCTTTGCAAAACCGCGTTTAAGCAGCTCCGTGCCAAATCTAAGATTTTCAAGCTCCATGAATAGCCCCAATGTCTTAAGTGCCCTCCTAATGTGTTAGGCTTTAATAAACTTTGCCTAGCGGCAGCTCGATATCATCACGAAATTTTTAGACAAAAAAGACAAAAAGGATGAGACGGCGTATGCCGCCTCGTTCTCTAAGACACATAGTTCTCGTAGATGTAGATGTCTTTGTTCCCGCTCCGGCTGTCCGTCCAGACGATCTTTCCAGCCCCGATCCGAGGTTCGGTCTGATCTCCTGGAGCCTTACAGATGATCTTCTCCTTGTTCGTGTTGAGATCATAGGCGTAGATATCCCAGTTGCCGTTGCGCTTATCCTGCCAGACGATCACTCCGTTCTCAACGTCAGGATTGGTGTGTTCTGCAGGACCCTTGGTTATCCGCATCTCCTTGCTGGTGTTGAGATCGTAGGCGTAGATGTCCCAGTTGCCGTTGCGCTTATCCTGCCAGACCACAGTGTTGCCGTCTGTGGCTGGGTTGATATGGTCTCCCGAGCCTTGGGTGAGCTGGGTCCTCTCCTGACCGTTCCACGATATCACGTTCCAGTTTCCGCTGGTCTTATCCTTCTGCTGGAAGACCACTATATTCTTACCTGCCCGAGGGTTGATTCCGGGCGGAGGTATGGCCTCTCTGGTCTCTACGCCGAATAGGAGCTTCTTGTATACCGACCATCCGAAGTCAGCGAAAGTATCAGCCCAAGTCAAGTACGTGTCGCTAATTGATGGTGCGGACGGCGAGTTCAGCGCCGAT
>JBGQAL010000217.1:0-3394 GCA_041494285.1 Methanotrichaceae archaeon | reverse complement strand
GGGGGTTATGCGACTATAACTGCCGGAGCAGGCAACGCGATGGTAATCGAACCTTCCGAGACGAATCAAGATCAAAAAATGTAATGCAGAGATAGTCATTGAAAATCAGCTTTCTCTAAGAAAGTGATAGTGACCGTGTGTTAGCGCACGCGGCCACTGACGAGAACTCCAGTGAGGTAATTCTCAATGAAAGAAGAGACGTCAATCGATATTAAGGTATCGGGGCAAAACCCGATGGCTGAGTGCAAAGAAAAAATCTGGTTATTTGACCTGGGCGATGGCCGTAAACAATCAGGTAAATTAATCGATGTTCGCGGTAATCATTTACTTTTTGAGAAGAGAAACGGCATGCGAATCCTCGTCCGGCAAGATGCGATAAAGAGCGCCTTCGAAGTCGATCCTCGGAGGCAGTGATGCCAGCCGTCAACTACGCCGGCATATCCGCCGAAATGAGGGCTCTCCCTCAATGGTGCGCTTATAAACTCGAAATGGTCGATGGGAAACTAACTAAAGTGCCATACAAGGTGTCCACAGGCGCGAGAGCTAGCTCGACCAATCCCTCGACGTGGACAACGTTCAACGCGGCACAGACGGCTTATCAGGACATCGAAGGATACGACGGCATATGTTTCATGCTGTCTAAAGAGTGCGGCATTGTATTCATAGACCTGGACAATTGCATCAACGCAGATGGCACCATCGAACCGTGGGCAAAGGAGATCGTCGAGCTGTTCAAGTCCTATACCGAAAAGTCCCAGAGTGGCAAAGGGTTGCATCTTCTCATTCATGCCACTAAAAAAGGTGCTCGGTGTTCGACCTCGAAATACCCACACAAAGTTGAGATTTACGACCATGCCCGTCAATGTTGCACTACCGGCAACGTCCTGCAAGGCTACTGCATCATAGAAACCCGACAGGATGAGCTAGACAGGCTTTACCTTGAGATCTTCGGGGAAGACGAACCCAGGGAGCCCACGCAAGCGGAACGCCTGAAGATGTTGAAGATCGCGGCCAGCAGCGCATCGGCAATAGGCAAAAAGGATGTAGCCAAAAAGCTCAAAGCCAAAATAAAGGAACTGGAAACGGCTAACACTCCCGCGCCGGAGCTGGACGATGACGCCCTGATCCTGAAAGCGACCTTGGCAAAGAACGGCAACGAGTTCAAGGCGCTGTGGGATGGGTCTACACTCGACTATAACGGCAATGAGTCAGGACGTGATCAAGCTCTCTGCAATAAACTGGCCTTTTGGACAAATAGCAACGCGATCCAGATGGATCGACTTTTCAGGCAATCCGAGTGCATGCGGTCTAAATGGGATGAGATGCACGGATCGCAAACCTATGGCCAAATGACTATTGAAAAAGCAATAGCCGACACCAAGGAAGGTTACGGTCATGTGATAGACGGGAAGGCTGCCGGAGATAAGCCAACGCGATCAATTGAGAGAAATTTGACCATTGAGGACTTGACGATAGTTTCGAAAATAGATGAGGAAACAGGAGAAGAGGATCGAAAGTTTAGCCCGTCTCGTGCCGCTGATTCAATCTTGGAAAAGATACCTCTCACGTTCGCTTCGTGGGAAGTGGAAGGCTATGAAAAAGAGCCTGATATCTGGACTTGCCAGGAAAATGGATTTTGGAGCCGGGATGGTGATAACCTCATTACAGAATTATGTGATGGCATTGCTGATGATCTTTCGACTCATCGCAATCTAGCTGAAACAAAAAGACGCATTAGAAGCGCTTTGCGTAAGAATCCAATTGAGTTCGATACCTGCAATTCACATCTCGTTGGAACAGCTAATGGTTGGGCATGCGATCTCATAACAGGGCAAGTGCGGAGGGTCACGCCAGAGGACCATATCAGCACGGATCTTATTTTGCCGGTCGATTATGACCCGCAGGCAAGATGTTCCCAGATCTTCGGGTTCTATGATTCGATATGCTCGGACAACTGCTCGAAAATGGCTATGATAGATGACGATGTTGCGACTCTTGATCTGGTCCAATGGCAGTATATCCAGCTCCGTCTGGGGCTAGGAGGAAACGGCAAAGGAGAGAGGCAGAAATTCAGAAGAAGATTCTTCGGGCGGTATTCAATTGCCAGCATCCCACTCAAAGATCTGAATAATGACGGCTTTGCCATATCTGAACTATTCCGAAAGAGAGCTGTTGACTGCGGCGAGACCACCAGGGACGCAGGAAGAGGCGAGAAGTACAATACAGCACTGCTGAAGAGGCTCACAGGGGACGATGACTTGGCAGCTCCTAGGAAATATAAGAGCAGGTTGCCGTTCGTGCCCTTCTGCAAGGTGACCATCGATGCCAATTCTGCGCCGAAATTCGATGACGATAGTCGAGGATTCACTAGAAGGTTCCGAAGGATAAATTTGCCATACTTCTTTACCGACCTTGTGGATCAAAGAGACCCAACTCAAAAGTCTATCGACCCTCTAATACACAAAAGGATAACCAGCCCGCAGGAGTTGAGCGGTTATCTCAACGTGCTTTTGGAGCGAGCTAAGGAAATAGTTAAGGATCGGCGATATCCGAGCTGTGACCATCTCACGAAAGGCTATCAGGAGCAGGTTTACTCGATAGATGAGTTTGTGGATAAGTTCTGTGAAGTGGATTCAAGAAAATACATTCAAGATGGCTGGTATGTCAAAGCCGCTGATCTATTCAAAGCATTTGAACAGTGGGCCTCCCTGGCAAACGCCAGCCCATCTAATCCACAGGCTTTCGGGCGGGCTGTCGGGAACTTGACCGGCATTAAGTCATATTCAAGACGCTTGCCGAATGAAGATAAGCCCGTAAAGGCATATATAGGAATCCAGTTCGATGTTGATAGTTATTGTGAAGAGATAACTAAACTGAAGAATCGGCTAAATGTAACCGATATGTTACCGAATTGTAACGATATTAACAGCAACGAGTCACCATGTGACCAATGTAACCAATTATCTAAGAGATACTTAGAGCTGAAAGAGAAGTTTGGGCAGGGCAATCCTGTCCAAATCTCTAAAGAGGATTCGAGCGAGAAAATAGGTTACATCGGTAACATTGGTAACACAAAGGCAGAGAATACCGATTCCGAAAAAGGAATTGGTCACAAAAATGGTAACATATCGGTTACAGCCGGGGAGGAGGAAGCCTGCAAGCCCGCCCCTGTGGACTTAAAAGACGGGCACTTGGGGAACGTCTGCCTTGACCATTCAGAAAGCGTCCTAGCCTATATTCAGAACGGAACTGGAATGCTCAACAACAATGATGCCGAGTTGAACGAGTTGCAGCCTTCCGCTGATTCTGAGGCCACTGCCATGACGAGCAATCAGACTACATCGGCAACTGAAGATTTGGCAGACAGGATGGACGAAACTGGCGATACGTCGTC
>JBGQAL010000163.1:0-5964 GCA_041494285.1 Methanotrichaceae archaeon | reverse complement strand
GGAGCATCGGAAAGTTCAGCGTTGGCCCCAAAGGAGTGGAGTTCGAGATGAGCACTGAGCATCGACAGGCACCTGCCCAAGCTCAAATGGCTGATGTTTTATCAAGGGTAGAGCGCTGAAAAGAAAGGAGAGACAAATTGCCCTCGGGCGAAATCGCCAAGGGCAAAATATAGCGCTATACGCTTAACCTAAATCTTGGCGTAAGCAGCAGTGTCTCCCAGCTGTTCCTGTATCCTCAGGAGCTGGTTGTACTTTGCTGTCCTCTCCGATCGGGCTGGTGCTCCGGTCTTGAGAAGGGCATCAAGATGTGCGCCACCAACGCCCTGTTGCTCAAGCTCAACCAGATAGGCTCAGTCTCCGAGGCATTTGATGCCGCTCAGATGACATTCCGCAACGGCTGGAAGGTCATGGCTTCCCACCGCTCGGCGGAGACGGAGGACTCGGCCCTTGCTGACGTTTCTGTGGCTCTCGGCACAGAGCTGCTCAAGACAGGAGCGCCAGCCCGATCGGAGAGGACGGCAAAGTACAACCAGCTCCTGAGGATACAGGAAGAGCTGGGAGACGCTGCGGCCTACGCTAAGATTTAGGCTAAGCTAATTTGCGCTATATTTTGCCCTTGGCGCGATTTCGCCCGAGGGCAAATTTTTTGGATCTCCTTCTTTCAGCGCTCGAATTTGGATAAAACAGAGCCTGTCGGTGCTCAGTGCTCATCTCGAACTCCACTCCTTTGGGGCCAACGCTGAACCTTACGATGCTCCTGTAAAAGAGGACAAAGAGCATGGCTGCGATTAAGAAATGAATAAGGCCGAAAAAGTAGTTTCCTGCAATTTAGAATTCAAGATCATATAGAGGATTCCTAAAAACCCGCCATATAACGCTTTGCTTTATATACTATTTATAAATCCGTACTAAAAATCGGAGGTTATTAGGAGTCCTCTATAGATAGGAATTATATAATCAAATGATGGCGAACGGAGAGATTCCGAAGGATCTTGTAATAGTCCAGGCGGCGGGTTTCCAATGACCCAAGGATGGGAAAAATGGATTGAACTCCGCCACTCTCTTTTCTGCGGCACGTGTTCAGGTGCGCTCACTGACCGTATCGGGAGGGAACAGATCTGAGGCGGATGAGACAAAGTTGGGAAAGGATAGCTCATATTCCAAACGGCGGTATACGCGCCAGATAGCTTTCCCTCAGCCCCTTCTTGTCGATGTGGTTGTAGATATCGATAGCCTTGTCTCGCGTACTTGCCCTTAAGCTCTAGGGACATGATGCCCCAGCGTACATTCATTCTTTCATGGCTTTTTAGGAACGCTTCAATATTGCATATATGTAGTCTCAGCTGGGGTTCCATCAAGTTTATGAACCGGCTTAAGGTTGCCGAAGGTCGAGATGTCTGGAATAGTATTGTTATTTAGGGCGATCTTTGGAAGCCACATCTTCGATGCATTGCCGCTGAAAGTTTGATTCAAGTTATCGTTGAATTGCTGTATAGCAATATTATACTGATCTACATTATTGACTAGCTGTCCTAGCTTCAGACCTTCCTTCACACCATCAACATATGCTTGCTCCACAGGAGACAGAGCTATGCTTGGCGCAACGAGCACAAGCAGTATAGTCAAAGCTATAATTGATCTCATTCTAACGATGAATGGTTTTATTTGATTTAAGCTTTCTTGAGTAACAACAAAGTAGGCCGAAAAGTTGATGGAGGACTAACAATCCTGCATATACCACGCTGCGATATATGTGCCATGTAGCTCTCCCTCCGCTCCTTTTTATCGATGTGGTTGTAGATATCTATTGACTCATGTCACGTATCGCCTCGGAGTTCCTTCACAATCCCTAGGCATGCCTGCAGGCGAAAAGTCTATCCAGGAACTCTTCTCTTTATTCTCTGTCATGGCCGTTCTTGCTTAATCTTTATAACTACTATTCGCACCGACCTTAAGAAATCTTTCCTTCAAGCGGCTTACCGTGCTAAATTTGCATAAAGCGCCGCGGTGATTTGGGAAGAAATTAGGGGCTTGTAAAGAGACCGCGAAGATTTTCGGCACAGGTCTAAAGATGATCTTGGAAATGATCAATAGGCTAACTGGTGACGTGAAGCGCATGACTGCATCCTCAGGACCTATTGCCGATATTGCCCAGAGGTGAGACCGGATCTCCGATGTCGATCTGAATGATGCTACCTGGACACCTTACTTTTTCTTCGAAAATCTATTGATTTACGAGAGGAGCCCAAAAGCGCATGATCGGGGAGTGGGAATTATCAGGCCATCGTAGCAAAAAGAGAGCAAAAAATAGATGTTAATTGAGCCCTCAAGTTTGGGGCTCGTTCAGCCACATGTTGGACCAATAATACCAGTTATCTTCGCTGCTAGGGTTCTGGTAAATACGATTCAACTTTTGAATTGATTTATAAGTATTTGCCTGCTCCAGTGCAGCTTGAGGATCTATGAATGCAAATGGATTATCCATTGCGCTATATGTATTTGCAACGCCGAGTAAGTCGCTAGAACCTTTGATCGTCTGGGTTGTTTTGGTTGATTCTTGGGGCCCGTTCAGCCACATGTTGGACCAATAATACCAGTTATCTTCGCTGCTAGGGTTCTGGTAAATACGATTCAACTTTTGAATCGATTTATAAGTATTTGCCTGCTCCAGTGCAGCTTGAGGATCCGTGAACGCATAGGGATTCTGAAGTGCTCTATATGGATCTCCGACCAGCGGCGTAACCTGATAGATGTTCTTCTTGGACGTATTCTGAATCACCTTAAACAGTCCTTCACGCTCTTGTGCAGTTAGAGGGGCCTTGCTATAGTCAGGGTTAAAGTAACTCTGATCAGCAGCACCATTTCCTAGCATCACCGCTATTAGGAAGACTGCAATACAAAGGCCGGCGGAAAGGAATCCCGATATTTCCTTAGCTTTCATTTCTTATCACCCAGTATCAAATCTCTACGATTAGTTTCCATCTTATTACTTTGCACTAATAACACGCTTTGAGAGATATATGAAGGTAAACATCATATGAGATCTCTAAGAGTCCCATGTAGAGTCTT
This sequence comes from Methanotrichaceae archaeon, assembly GCA_041494285.1. GTDB lineage: Archaea > Halobacteriota > Methanosarcinia > Methanotrichales > Methanotrichaceae > Fen-7. Next base: position 2,895 of record JBGQAL010000163.1, on the reverse strand, counting down.
CAATGTACATTTTATGACTTGAATAAACAGGTTGAAACATCTTAAGGCCCTGATCAGCGGATTTATTATGCCTGGTCAATGGAAGGATGAAAGAGGGAAGTCTCTGGTCTCATGCCTGCGATCTCTCTGCCTGAGCAAGATTCTTCATTATCTTCAAATTATCCAAAACCTTTATAAGATAACGATCGTTACATAATTCACAATCGTGAATTACCCTCCCAGCATAGCGGTTGCTGAAATTTGCAGAGTATTGCAGAGTATGAGAAGAAGGTTTTCAGCATTGACATATAGAGATGGAAGCCAAAAAGGAGGAAGCCTGAAAGGATACCAAATGCTTCTCATAGTGGCGGTTTTGGCTCTCGCTTTCTTCTGGATGGCTAGCGTCTTCAAAAACAGAGCCGCATTGCTGCCCCTTCAAGCCTCGATGCTCCTCCTCTTTGCCATCGTCTTTGGCAGGATAGCGCGCAAGCTGCATCAGCCGCCGGTTCTCGGCGAGATTGTCGGAGGAGTGATGATAGGGCCAACGATCTTTGGAACGTTGGACCCGTCCGTTTACGCCTGGATGTTTCCGCCATCCCCAGAGCTACACGCCCTCACTTATTTCGGTCTGCTCTGCTTTGTTTTCACGGCAGGCATGAATGTGGACATATCCTGCCTTAAACGCCGAGCCAGGAGCACTGCGCTGACAAGCATTTCGGGCATCCTCCTGCCTTTTGCCTTGGGCTTCTCTATGGTCGTGCTGCTGCCGGGATTATGGGGAGCACCTGCAGCCAACCTGTGGATCTTTGCCCTTTTCATGGGCACCGCGCTATCCATTTCAGCTCTCCCTGTGATAGCCAGGATACTAATGGACCTGGACCTCCTTAACAAGGAGCTGGGAGCTATGATACTAACAGCGGCAACCATCGATGACATGACGGGATGGACTCTCTTCGCTCTGATCCTGAGCTTCCTAAACATTGGAGGAAACCTTTGGATCAACCTGAGCATGACCCTGGGGATCTCTGCCCTAACAGTCTGTCTGATATATTTTCGGGCCAAATACAGTGCCAGCGACCTGTTAGACCGCATGGTAGCGTTAACCGCTCTGGCCATGCTGACAGTATCTTTCATGGCTGAATTCTCAGGTTCCAACGGAATCTTCGGCTCTTTCTTGTCTGGAGTGGTATTATCTCAGTCACCTAGAGAAAGAGACATAATTAGCGGATTGGCGTACCCTATGGTGATGGGGGTACTTGCACCGATCTATTTCGCCTCCATAGGGCTAAAGGCAAATTATGCAGCTAGCTTTGACCCGGTGATCGTTGTGTTGATACTGATGGTAGCCTGCATAGGCAAGCTACTGGGCGCTGGCCTCGGGGCATTTGCCGCCGGGATTGGCAGGAGGAATGCCCTTGCCGTTGGGTTTGGCATGAACGCACGAGGGGCGATGGAGATAGTTCTGGCATCAGTGGCCCTTGATTATCACCTGATAGACAATCGAATTTTCGTGGCTCTAGTGGTAATGGCCTTCACAACGACCATGATAAGCGGCTCGATGATTCAGTATTTAATTTTGTCTAAACATTTTGCTGAAGCCGGGCCAAAGGTCAGCATTGCTCCAGTCAATCATTAGAAAGTTTTATCTTCCAGGATATAGATCAGCAAGAAGTAAATAATTTCATGATTTAAATTTATATTGCAGGCGACATAATTTAGAATCTAACGGTATTTCGGACTTGGAGGCGATCTAAGGAGCCTTTCGAAGATGTCATCCGAAGGTGCGTTTAGTCGCACAGGTGAGGCTCCTTCGCTGGTTAACAAAAGGTTGAAATCGCTTCAGATCTATCCCATTGTCGAGGCATCAAAGGCGAAGAGATTTCAACGATGCTGCTGATGTATAAGCAAAATAGCTGTTACGGAAAATGAAGTATCTGATTAGAGGAAAAATAAATGAGGATTGAGAAAGTCGGCCTCGGATTCATCGTCATAATAGCTAGTGGAGTCCTTGTTGCAGCATTGGTGCTGTCTGCAGGCCTTACATGCGGCGTCAGAGCAACGGACGAAAGGCCAAATGTGCCCTATTTTGCTTCGGTCAAAGAGCCGGAGCACAATACCCATCAAGCAATGCTCTACGATGAGTCCTCCGTTGTCAGGGGAACGGGAGACGTTTCAATCAAGGGATCCTTTAACGACCGCGCCATGGATTCTACAGGCTGGATGAAAGGAACTGGGTCCATGAACCTTGAATCCCTGCGCAGCATGAACAAGAACCGCCCAATGGTCAATTTCACTCAGAAGAGCGATCTGGTGTTTGAGGGAGGACAACTCAAAGGCGAAAAGATCCTTGAATCTCCTCTATTCTATGGACGTATAGGAGCAAGCGTCTATGAGCGGTTCAATGTGAGCCATGTGGACAGAAGCGAGACCGACTTGATCAGGTCCATCAACCGCTCTGATAATACATTGGCTTTCAAAGAAGAACAGGCATTCGACGGGCTCTGGGCTTTAGTGACCCAACAAGGTTGGTCGTTCAATGCGAAAAAAAGTGAACAGCGATATTCAGGATCCTTCCAAACTCAAAAGAATATAGCGTTCCAGGATCTTGGGAAAAAGTGATGCGAGGAAAACGAGAATCAGGAAAGAGGTTGGGGTTGCTGAACCTTCAATCAGGCGTTTTCGCGGCTGCAATTTCGAAAAGCCCGTCCAACCATAGTGGCTCGATTGCCAAGAGAAACCTGGCTCGTCGCTTGCAGATGAGACAAAACGAGCCATTCTGGAGTGGATAGAGATATGGATTCTTCTGCGCTTATTCCACCACTGGCTGGGTCCTTTTTCGGTGTAATCTCGGCGTTCGCATTAAATTACCTTTATCAGTTTTACAGAGATGCTAAAGATAAAATCTATTATATAAAT
>JBGQAL010000245.1:0-2379 GCA_041494285.1 Methanotrichaceae archaeon | reverse complement strand
ATTAGATTATTTAATTTTTCTGGTCAAAACGGTTTTAGGCAAATTTGAATTAATTCACGAGGGAGCTAAACACATACGATTTTAACATAATTGAAGGCATGTATAATTTGTCTTTTATCAAACATAACATTATGTACACACCCTCAACAAGCAGGTTATACAAATAATATTCTGCAAAATTCAAAGCGCTTGCTATATTATCGAAAATATACCCTCAATCCGTCATTCAAACTAAAGGTAAAGGTTCAATCGTGTACCATTCGCTATCGATTTTTGGTATCAGAGTCTCTGCAATGTCGCACTACAACGTCAGCCATCGAGAGACTCTATTTGTTTGCTATGGGATCAAATAGTTAAAGGTTTCTGTTAGAATTAGAGGCTTAGAACATCGAAACGTCGCTAAAGCCTCTGCAGGATGGCTTCAACTATCTGGTCGAAGGCTTTAGCAGCCGGGGTATCTCTTCCCGCGAAGGCTTGGCCCAGGTCGCCTAATCTTCCGATCTCCGCATCCAAAGGTATGGCTCCCAGGAAGGGCACGTTAAGATCTTTTGCGGCATTCTCACCGCCTCCTGTTTTAAACACATTTATCTGCTCACCGCAATGAGGGCAGATAAGGCCACTCATGTTCTCAACGATGCCCAACACTCGAACATTCATCATGAGAAACATATTCACCGCCTTGCGGGAGTCCAGCAACGCCACCTCCTGTGGAGTGGTTACAATAACGGCCCCATCCAGGTCCGGTATCAATTGTACTGCACTGATAGGCTCGTCGCTGGTCCCTGGTGGAAGATCCACCAGCAGAAAGTCCAGATCGCCCCAGTTCACCTCGGAGAGGAACTGCTTCAAGGCGGCCATCTTCATGGGTCCGCGCCACACAACTGCCGAGTCTCTGCTCTCCAGCAGCAAGGCCATGGATATAACCTTCACACCATCGGCATCAACGGGCTCGATGCCTTCCTCACCAGGCCGAACCTTTTTGTCCTCTACACCCATGAGCTTGGGGATGCATGGGCCGGTGATGTCGGCGTCCATGATGCCAACACCATAGCCTCTGCGCTTCAGAGCTACGGCCAGGTTGACGGTCACGGTGCTCTTGCCAACGCCACCCTTCCCGCTTCCCACAACGATCTTATGCTTTATCCTCCCCATGCGGATCGAGGTCTCGTCTTGCGTCCTGGGATCGGCGCATGTGCTGCGCTCGCTGCAGGATTCACAGCTTCCATCGCAGCTTTCTTTAGCAGAACCGCTCATATCATAATCACCGTAAGTTATGATTAGTAGGCAATATCATTGCTCGCTAAAAGTAGCTGATGAGATCATATATTTAAGCTTTCTTAATAATAAAATGAAAACAAGATATAAAATTGCCTAGAGGCTTGGCGGCAGATTTTCAAGCCTTATCGGCCCTATTGAGACCTTCTTCTGCAGTTTCGATCTTCACGTCACCGGCGGCTCCTTTCAAGGAGTTCATCTTGGCGATGAGGTAATCCAGCCTGGTCCCAAGGAGGTGCAGTTCCCTCTCCATCAGGGCCATTTCCACTTCACCTGCGGCTTGACTTGATGGCTCTTCAGTGGTCGCAGTATCCGCTTTTTCTCTCAGTATGTAGCTCCCGCCCTCGATGAGAATCCCCATGCCGTAGACAAGTGCCGTTGATATCTTCTTCCTTGCACTAGACAGATCATTCCATAAGGCCTTCCGGGAGATGCCCATGTAAGAAGCCGCCTCCTCCTGCTCCAGCTCAAGGAGATCTACTAGGCGCACGGCCTCCAGCTCCTCCAGGGTTAAACAGACAGCTTCTGTTCTCGGGCAGCCATCGGGCAAAAAGCATCTGACCTGAGGGAGCTCCGAAATCCATCGTCTTCCGCGGCGTCTCCCCCTGCAAGGACACATAACCATCATCCTGCTTAGGTTGTATTTGAATCCTTAGCTCGCTAGATAACTTTAAGTATATTGTCTCATAAGTTACTATTATTCGTAGAGGATTAATACCTCTGCAAGTTTGTTGAAATTAGGTGAAAAATATGCCTTGGGGAGACTGTACGGGACCCTGGAGGATGAGTCCCAGGGGCGATAGAGCCTCAGTTTATGCGCCGATGGATCGCTGGTGCCGGAGCAGAGGAACAGGCTTTGGCAGAGGGTTCAGGAGGCAGGCATTCGCAGCTCCTTGGTACGAGCCCCTTCGAGAGCTCACGCCTGCGGAAGAGATGGGCTATCCGGAGGATGTAGCCAGGCAGCTAGAGGAAGACCTGAAGGGCATTAGAGAACGAATCGACAAGCTGCGGTCTACTCAATGACTCGCAGCTTTTATTTAATTATTACTGCTAAGATTATCTGATGGGCAAAGAAGTTTATTGATTTCTCTTGAATCCAAACAT
>JBGQAL010000062.1:0-14079 GCA_041494285.1 Methanotrichaceae archaeon | reverse complement strand
CGAGTACTTCACAGTTCCTGATGAGGCAGTGGACGCCATTAAGTCGATGAACGAAAGTGGTACCAACCCTGAGGAGATAGAGAGACAAGTTCAAAGGACTGGCAAGCTGGGATCAGACCTCGTAAGGTACATCGCCAAGGCGAAGACGACGGCTTGAACCCATCTTCCTCAACACTTTTCAACCTCTTTTATCCCATTCCAATAGGTATCTGGCTTATATCTCCGACCCCTGTCTGGATTCTATCCGCATCCAGGTGTACATCGTGGAACCTGGACTTTGGCTGAGGTGCCTGCTGATCTGTCTGATTTGCGGCCGAGGGAGAGGAAACGTTGGTTGCAGGAACGGGCATCTTTGGCTCTAGCTCGTTGACCTTTGCTGGAAGGTAGCTTGATAAATCTGGATTAATCCACACGGCGTTAAACTCGCCGCTGCTGGAGATCCTGCCCTCGCTCGCCTGGAAGAATTCGCCGCTGATGGCTCCATCCGCGAGAATGCCATCCAGCACGGTCGAGACTTTCTCCTTGCTTTTCATTGCAGCTATGGCAAGATGTACCCGATTTTCAGAGACGGACCCCGCCACAACACCGTTCCAAGGCTCGCCGTTCTCTGGCTCGTATTTGGCCTTGCCGAAGAGGTCGTTGCCCTCCTGGTCCAGGGCCATTGTGATCTGATCTTTCTCGATGCCTGATACCGACCAGATGTACTTCAAGTTCACGGTTGCAGTTGTATTAACAGTATTGAAGTTCGCGATCGAAGTCAAATCCTGCTGGTTGGACATGTTCGCCTGAAAAGCTGCTGCGGGGCTCTCCTTGGTCGATCCATTGTTCTCGGGGCTGGAGGCTTCAAGACTCAGGGACGGACTCGTAGTGAATAGGAATAAGAACAATATCAGGACAACCACATGTCTCTTGCTCAAGCATACCCTTTTAATTCCATGTCTCTCGTGGAGTATCGTCGATTGACTAATAGTCATCTCACCAATCTGTGCCTTTATAAACTTTTCACACGTAATCTACGAGATCTTTTGCACAACGTACCATACACTTGTTCTACGGCTATTACGTTCTGATCATATGATATTGTAAGCAAAGTCTCGCTCAGCATGCTTGTCAGCTATTCTAGAGCATACACGATCCTTGCTAAGGATAAAATGTCCCTTCCGTCCCATAGCAGCAACTAGATCTGGGCGACGATTCGAAGCTTATAGCCCTTGGTTAGATTTCCGGCAACCAAAGGATATCTCAAAGCTACGAGCGGACGAGGAGAAAAATAGAATGTGTCGATGACCGCTGGTAGGGCATCCTACAATAGGACAGATCTTCACAAGAATCTTATCCCCTTCGGCATCTCGCCAAACCTTCGCCTGAAAGCCTCAGGCCAGTTATCCATGTCCAGGCCCTTCTGGCTCAGGATGGCGCTTGTCCAGCGCTCCAGTCCTACGCCGCTGCAGCCGCTCCACAACGGCTCGCACGACTGGGCTTTTACGGTGAAGCCCTTTGGGTACTTCTCGCCGTTTACAGAGAGGTTCTGGAACTCGATCCAGTTTCCGTTATAGGGCAGCACTGCCTCGTAGTCCACTGTGCCGGCTCCTGACATCTCCGAAAGACCCGTCTTGCCCTCCTGGGCCATGAACCAGGGAGTTACCCAGGCCATCCTCCAGCGCAGCTCCAGGATATCCTCAAAGATGTGCTTGTAGCATGCCTTCAGCTTCTCCGCCTCCGCGAGGGCCTGCTCCTTTGTGCCCAGCCACACGATCTCGATCCGATGAAACTCGTCCACACGCTCTATGCCGTGGATTCCGCCCGATTCGTACCTGTGGCTGGTGCCAGAGCGGTCAAAGACCTTGATTGGCAGCTCCTCGTTGGCAAGGGTCATTCCCTGTAGGAATCCCCAGAACGTGGGGCACTGGGCGTAGCACATGCCTCCGATGGGCACGTCGATCTTCTCCTTGACTAGCTCCAGGGGCACCTCGTGCGTGACCTTGTAGTAGTCCATGACCTCTTCCCAGAACGCCGGGTCGCGGGTCTTAGGCGGGCAGACAAAGTAGATCTCTGGATAGACACCCTGCGCGTGCCCGGACTTCTTCCAGACGTCCCAGGTGTCCAGCTTGGGAAAGATCATCTCGCTGTAGCCCAAGGGTCCGATGATCTCATCGAGCACTATCTGCTCGAAGGTGCGGAAGATGTGCGTGGCCTCGGGCCCGTAGATCCACTGGCCCCGGCTGGAGCCGTGCTTGATCCAGCCGCTTTTCAGCATCTCCTCGGTGGGATCACGGTTGAACTTCGGCTCGCGCTCTGCACTCTCCCAGAGCAGCTCCCAGTGCTCCCCCTTGCCTCCGTAGGTCTGGAGCTTCTCCTCCAGGAGGCTAACTATCCTGTCAGGTATGCGGTTCTCAATCTCGGATTGACCCAGGGTTCCTGAGGGACCAACGTCCAGATCGAGCTTGAGAAGGCCGTCCTCAAACTTGATCTCCTTTACGTAGGGTATTTTGTGCTCAATGGCTCGATCGGATTCGACCTCGATCTCGAACTTGCTTATATCCAGGCCGCGCACGCCTATGTGGTACTTCTTGCCCAAGATCTCAGCCAGGGGTTTTCTGAGGCGCAAGACGGCATCATGGGCGCGTACGTACCTATCGCTCTCGATAGTCAGATCTATCCTGTTTCCGGTCAGTTTCCACTGGGATATCTCAGCACCATGTCCCTCTGGAGCGCCCTTCTGCATGATGGGGCCAGCTTCTGCAAAGAATTGGGCGATCGCTTCCTGGGCCAAAGAAGCATCAGCGCTCAGCCGGAAGCTTGCCTCCAAATGAAATCTCATCTCTCCTCCCCACAGACCAAAGTCTCTTCTGCTATCTTTAAGTTCATCAATAAATCATCAAGGGTGGCTAGCATGGTTCCTATCTTCTGGACTGAGAACTCGAACTTCAAGTGTTCTCCTTCAGCTTTCATGGCCATCTCGGGAAGGTTGTCGGGACCTATCGCCCGTCCCAGAGCTTCTGCATCCTTTCCCTGGAAGGTCAGCGTTGCTCTCATCATGCTTTTGCCTCTCCGGCTGGCTCGCGCAACTGCTCCCCCACTATCCTGTCGACATAGGCAAGGAACTTCTCCTCTGAACCAGGGGGAATGGATGCACCGCTGGCTATTGTGTGGCCGCCACCAACTCCTCCCACCGATTCGGCTGCCTTTCGAAGGGCCATGGACAGGTCCAACCCTCGCGATATCAGAAGCTTGTTCCCACGGGCGGAGACCTTGACCACATCACCCTTGTGGTTCAACGTTATGAGGGGCATGTCAGCGTACAGGTACCTAATCCCTAGACCAGCCACAACCGCTCCCGCTTCCAAGTCCTTCACGACCAGGTACCTGATGCTCTTCATCTCCTTGTGCTGTTCCCGGAGGATCTTGATCTCAGCCAGGATGTTGTTCCTGTACTCGGCGGCCATCTTTTTGGCCTGGTCGAGGGCCGACCGGTCTCTTAGGCACAGTGTCAACCCAAGCCCCGGGAGATCTCTGTTCCCGCAGGCGTTCAGCAGCTGAACGAACTCCAGAGAGTTCTCTACCAACTCCTTTTTCAGCCGGATCACCTCTCCGATGATGGAGTCAGCTGCAAAGCTACCCTGCATCAACAGCTTTAGGGTCAGGGCTGTGGACAGCTTGTTTAGGTCGTCACGGCCGAGGCTCTGGATATCGCCCTTTATATGAAGCGCTTGGAGGAAGTCCCTGGTCTTCTCGGGATCTCCGGTAAAATCCAGCAGAGGTTCTATTGCCTGCTCGAAGACCTCTTCGATAGGTCCATCCGCAGACATCTTCAGCCCCGGCCAGGTTTGCACGGCACCAGAGGAAATCGCTTCCTCAAGGATGGAGTGGTTAGCGCCAATCATAGCCTGCCTGTCGCCCAGGGCCCCAGCGATCGCCAGCCCGGCCAAGTCTGAGTTATCCCCCATCCTCCTAACCACGGAGTACACCGTACCCGAGGCGCTCAGCTCGAAGGCTCCGTCTATTCCAAAGTTGTGGGGGTTAAGGTGCATACAATCCAGAGTTCCCACCGGCTTGTGATGATCCAGAACGAAAACATCTCCTTTGATCCTGGAGATCAGATCCGGCTTGCCGCTGCCCATATCGCAAAAGACCACAGGACCAATAATGGATTCTATGACCGTTTCGTCTAGCCTGTTTACAAGAGTGGCGTGAAAGGGTATTCCCGCCCTTTTAAGGGCGTTGCAGACCAGCCCTGCCGATGTGATCCCATCGGCATCGTTGTGGGAGATCACACGCATGCGGTCGCAACGCAAAATCGACCTTGATATGGATTCTGCGGCTTTGTCCAACCTCTTCATGTTACGAGCATCTCAACTGTCTCCGGCTTGTACTCCCAGCTCCGTGCCATCCTGCCCGAATCGTGGTAGTATTTGACAAGCCGTCTGATCTTGTTCTCCATGAGATGGAGGGACCTCTTGTTGTGCACATCCTTGACGTTGGTCTTGAGGTGCTTCCTTACTTGAAGGGAATGCCTCATCAGGTTGCTCAAGTCTTCCGGTATCTCCGGGATGGAGGAGTTCTCCTTGAGGAACCTGTTCATGTTCTTGCCTAGTACCAGCTTTACACTGGGTACACCGTACTGATCTCTGAGCGTCAAACCAATCTTGGTTGACGGCAGACCGCTGTCATGAAGCTTTATTACGAGCTTTTCAAGCTCTTCTTTGGATACATCCGACCATTCCGGCACCTTTCCCACGGTAGGTGGCCTTGATCTGGATGCTCCCTTCTTTCTGCTGTGCATTCTGGCCATAACAAATCCTCGTTAAATTCATAAATGCGAAGGCATAAACCTCCTTGCTACATGGGATAAAAATCTTTCCCCGGCATAGTTTAATAAGCGGTGAGGCACAACTCCGGCTATGCTCGCGGAGTACATGGACACGATCTTCTACCTCTTGGGAAAGGGGGTTGTGATCCTAGCCTTGCTGGTCCTTGTCGTATCTATTTTTGGTGCCGTCTTGATCCTGTATTCCTTCAAAACCGGCCACTTCTTTGCTGCCAGGCTTATGCTCATCAGCATCAGCCTTCTGGAGAGCGTCATTAAGGCCTTGTTCTTGTTGGCCAGAGCAGATGGTTCCATTGTGGATGATGTAGGCGTTCGCCTCAGGAACTACATCAACCGCAAGAAGTTCCTGCGCATACCACACGACGGCCGCTTCATTTTCATACCCCAGTGCGTCCGCAGCGTCGATTGCCCTGCTAAGCTGACCCCCGAGGGGATAAAGTGCGTTGGTTGTGGCCGCTGCAATGTGGGCGAAGCCAAGAAATTCGCAGAAGGCCTAGGGTATCGGTTTTTCGTAGTATCAGGTTCCAGCTTTATAAAGCGCATCATCAAGAAGTACCGGCCAGAGGCTATAATAGGTGTGGGCTGTCAATTGGAGATAAAGGAGGGATTGGACCTGTGTCACAGCCATGACATACCAGCTATAGGCATACCTTTGACCCGTGCCGGGTGTGTCTCCACCACCCTGGATTGGGAAAAGCTCTACGATGAGATATCTGATCGTGCATGAGCTGGTTATAAATTGCATACTAAATTAGAATCGCAAATAAATAAAATTACGATTACGGTAAAAACAACAAAAAATTTGGAAAAAGGCTACAGTAAGCTGTAGCTACTCGACGTGGATGGCCTCAGATGGGCAGGCCTCGACGCAGGTTTTGCACTCGGTACACTTCTCGGCGTTCACTGTAGCTATCTCTTGGTCGTCCAGAGTAATGGCCTCTTCTGGGCACTCCTCGACGCACGTTCCGCAGCTTACGCACTCTTCTCTGTTGACTACTGCTGGCATTATGAAATCCTCCAATATTGCCGCTCTCGGGCAAACTTAACCAGTTCGCAGGGACGATATATACCTTTCGTTTTTCCGGCTAAGCAAGGTCGTTGTACCTCTTCCTGTCCTTGAGCTCCTGCCTCTTGGCGCTGTTCCAGCCACTAACGGCCTGGAGGTATCCTGTGATTCTGCTTATGTGCTCCACGTCGGTGGAATCGCAAGCAGGGCACTTATCCTTAAGCCCAGAGGATACCTTGTAGCATCCTAGGCAGACAGTCATGTCCTTGGTGAATGTGAAGTATCCAATCTGGGTGCTCTTCGCCAGTCTCATCCCGAAGTCCATCAGGCCCTGAGGATCGGGCGTGGCCTCGCCCATGAAGACGTGGAAGATGTTTCCACCATCGACTATGGGGAAGAAGACGTGCTCTAGCTTGGCCCTCTCAAAGATGGAGACATCTGCCCCCGGCGGCAGGTGAGTGCCGTTAGTGTAGTAGACCGGCAGGTCGCGGGTCTTGATGATGCTGGCTTTTGTGGCTTTGAGGTCTCCTTTTACCACCCTCTCTGCGCAATCCCTGAACTCCTCGTGAATTAAGTCGGAGACGGCAAACCTCTGGGCTGTTGTCTCTGCGGGCGTCCTGGCAAGGGCTATGGTCATTCCGTGGCGCTCGGACAGCTCTTTGGCGTACATCTCCATCTCTGTCATGGCCCGAACCGCCAGCTTCCACGCTTCCTTGGACTCATGCATCTGCTTGCCGGTATGGAACTGGACCATCTCGTTCACCCCCACTACGCCTATGGTGTAAACAAGGCTCTCCAGGTCCACGGCCACAGCTCCTTTCTCGTCCGTGCTAGGATCGCGGGGTTGCTGAGTGGCAAAGGGCATGCGGTGATTCTTGATGATCTGGTTCATCCACTCCCGCTTGACCTTGAAGACCTCCACGGAAGTGTCCATGAGTTCCCTGAGGTACTCAAAGAGGAGGTCGTCGTCTCCTCTGGCCAGATAGGCGGCCCTCGGGCAGTTCAGCGACACCACCTGCCAGGAGCCCATGGAGAAGTGCTTTCCATCGATGAAGTGCAGCTTGTCTTCGAACTGGCTATCACTGTCGTAGGTGGCGGCAAACTGGTACGCACAGCACTGGTAGCACGATATCCCCTTACCCGCACCCCGGTAGGCTGGAAGCTGGTTATCGAAGTAGGGCGTGCCGTACTCCGCGGCCAGCTTGAACGTTAGCAGGTACAGGTCGTTGTATGTAGGCAGATCGGGGTGTGCGGCGTTGAACTCTTCATCTTCCTTCATGAAATCCGGCTCAATGCTTATCTCCGGCTTGGGGAAGTTGAAGGGCTTACCCCAGTGGTCGCCAGCTAACATGACCTCCATCAGAGCCTTGAACGCCAGGCGGACCTCTCTCTCGAACTGGCCGTAGGTGCGCTTTGTCGCGCCCTCGCTCTCACCGTTCCACACCTTACCGGCGTAGACGGCCGGCTTGTCTCGCCAGAGAGTCGGCACTCCTGGCGTTAGCTGGACGGACGAGAACACGAGCTGCCCTCCTCTGGCTACCATCATCTGGGTCATCTCGTAGACGAACATCTGCATTAGCTGTTTGATCTCTTCGTACTCTAGGCGCTCGAAGTAAGGTGCTATGAAGGTAAGGAAGTTGTAGAAGCCCTGACCGCCTGCGAAGTTAGTCTGGGCGCTGCCCAGAGCCTTGACAGCATGGAGGATGGCCACCTCTGGCTTCTTGGCAGGGCCTGCAACGCTTGCTTTGGTGCCCAATCCATCGGGCATCAGCCCGTAGTAGAAGAAGTACCTCAGGTCCCAGTCCTGACAGAATGGCCTCGTCCCGAAGTACTCCAGGTCGTGGATGTGAAGGTCTCCGGCCAGGTGTCGGTCAGCCAGATAAGGCGGAAGCAAGAGGAGGTATTGCTCCTTGCTGATCTTGTCCGCTTTCTTCTTGTGGCTCGTCTCGGCGTTCTCCTGCAGATTTGCGTTTTCCTTGGCCTCGAAGCCTGTTCCGATGTCTATCAGGTGGGCGTCGTAGACAGGCGTGCCCACACGGGTGCAGATGTTCCTCCACTCAGTGTGATGCCTCTCCAGGAGGATGACGTTCATGATCTCCCTGACGAGAGGACCGCTGAGGTACTTAACGCTCATCCATCTGATCCTGCGCTCCACCTCTCTGGCTATCTCCTTGGCTTCGTCCTCGGATATGCTGGGTACTTTGTAGAACTGCTCGGACAGCTTGGTCTCCTTCATGAGCTGCTTTGCTATGGCATCTCTATCCCAGTCCAGAAGGTGCCCGTCGGTTGTTCTGACCCTGGGCATCGCCGATAGGGACAGTCCTTCCAGCGTCTGCTGGACGATCCTGGAACTCAACGTCCATCCCCTCTAAGGTGCAGCAATGTCGGTTTCCTCCTCATATTAGCATAATATCTCTTCATAGTATCTTGTCACAGGTTTTTATATTTGACCCCAGGACTTGTACAAAATTTTTAGACTATTTTGGCTTCTCAAGTAGTAAAGGATTACGCTAGATTAATGGAACCCTAAGCTATTAAACTCTGCCCCTGTGTGCCCCGAAAGTGATTCTGCGGTTCTCCAATGCTTAAATGAAACTCTCATGATGTGTGATGTTAAGCGGGTGTAGTTGATCGCTTTATTCCAATCACGAAGGGATGATTCTTGAGCATTTTAAAGATTTGAGGGCCACACTCATAAAGGGTAGATATAATTTTCGCATCTAGGAAATTTATCATTTTAATTATATCTTATCTGATATTGCCATCTGCTTCAGAGACAAAAATCAAATAGATATTTTTGAATGTTATGAAGATAATATGTTGGGATTAATCCCTTAATAATCCTCCAAAAAGATTTATTAAATTGAGGATAATTCCTGCGTCGCCAAGTCCTTACACCTCTCTCGAAACGAAGATGGCTAGGCGCGGCCTCGCGAATCGCGATGAGGTTAGACTTCGAATCGAGAATCTCTATGGCCTTCGCCTGGTTGGGCATGAGTCCTAGGAAAATTGGGCAATGGGGGAAAGCGAGCTGCTCTTATTGAGCCAATCACTTCCATCCCCAAAAGAATGGATTATACAAGATGTTTAGGGCAGGAGCCCGTTCTACTTCTTCAGCAATGCCTCTAGCCTCTTATTCACCTCGTCCCAGTTCACGATGTTCCAGAAGGCTTCCACGAACTTAGCTCTCTCGTTCTTGTAGTCCAGATAGTAGGCGTGCTCCCAAACGTCCAGGACCATTAGAATCTTTTCGTTGGGGGCAACGTTCACGTTGTGCTTCTCGATCTGCATTATCAGGGGCCTGAGGGTCTGACCGCACAATCCGAGAGCGGCCCAACCCGAGCCTTCGGTGCTGACAGCAGCCGTTGTGAACTCCTTCTTGAACCGCTCGAAGCTTCCGAACTCATTCTTCAGGGCATCGGCCAGGGTGCCCGCCGGCTCCTTGGTAGTCTTCGCCGCCGGAGCCATATTCTTCCAGAAGAGACTATGCAGAGTGTGTCCGCCGACCTGGAAGGAGAGTTCCTTCAGGGTGGCCTTTATGTCCACGTCCGTGCCAGCCTGCCTGGCCTTGTCCAGCCGCTCAAGAATTGCGTTTGCACCGTTGACGTAGGCTGCATGGTGCTTGTCGTGGTGAATCTTCAACTGCGTCTCAGATATATACGGCTCAAGCGCGTTGTAGGCGTAGGGCATATCCGGTAGGGAGTAAAATTTCTTATCAGCCAAACTTCTCACCTCTAAGAAAAGCTAAGATAAATTATCTAATGCAAACTATTTAGCTTTTTTTCCTGATAGTGATAACTGCACTGTCGTAAGCTGATGATACCAGATAATTTCGATGATTATCCTCGCTGGAGAGATAATCAACAAATCTGACCTTATATCAAAAAATCGAAAAAAATCGTGAATTGCCAACACCGGTCAGGCACGTTCTGAGGGTTTATAGAATACATGTCCCCAATTAGGGCCCACGTCGAAGGTAAGGCTATTGTTCTCGATTTGCGGTTGCCAACTACCGCTGTATTCGCTGAGCAGATCAGTCCATAGCCCATTTTCCGGGAAACTCGCCGTTACTTGCTGGGAGGAGTCGGAGAAGTTGAGAACGATGACGAAGTACTGCATCTTTCCGTTTTCGTCGCTGCCCGATCTGCGGTAAACGACCAATTGCCTTTTAGTATCCAGTCCGTATCCGGCAGGGTTGAACTGGGTTTGCCATTCGTCCCAGTAGTCAGGGTCGAAAGAACCACTGCACAGAACTGAGTAGTCCTTTCGGATCTCTGCCATTCTACTGTAAAGCTTGCGAAGGCCAGTACCTATTGCGTCGTTGGCGTACTTCCATCGAATAGGCCGCGGAGTCACCCTCCTTCCCGTTCCCTCGTCGTCTTCGGGAAGCCAGTGATCTTCGCCGAACTCCTGGCCGTTCTGGACCATAGGGGTGGAAGCGCCTGTGTAAAGGGCGATTACGTAAGGCTGGGTTTTGTACCACCTTGCAGCACCAGCGTCTTCCCTGGCTCCTGCTTGCCAGGCGACGAAAGCGTGATCGTGATTTCCTAAGTAGCTCGTTGGTACTTTGTCAGCAGATTTCAGATACCTCCTGTTGTTAAGGGCGTTTAGAAGGCGAGCGTCGATCTGTCCCTGCCACAGATAATTAAAACACAGCTCATGGAGAGCGTTGTCCCAGTAGCTTGTAGCTTTGCTTTGGTTTGTTACGTCAGCGGCATCGGTGCTGAGATGCTCTAATGTTAGAGAGAAATTCACTTCGCCTATTTTGTCCAGATAGTCCTGGATGTCCTGGAGCAACTGGATCAGGCCTTCAGTCTTGCCGGGGATATAAAAATTGACCGTGTTATCGAATCTGATGCCGTCGATCCTGAAGTTGTCTATCCAGTAGAGGCACACGTCCCGTATGAACTCCTGGGTGCACGAGTTGTTGAAGTTCAGATCCTGCAGACCTGGGAACGTGCCCCCGAAATCCCCTGTGTAAGGGCACTTTGCAGTGTCGCGGTACAGCCATTTGTAGGGAAAGTCCATGCTAACGTGGTTGAACACCCCGTCCATGATGACGTGGATGTCGCGCTCGTGGCAGGCGTTGATCAGCTTTTTCAGCTAGGATATCTTCTCTGATGGCTGTTCGAGGTCGTCTGCATATCGGTATTCAACTGCGAAGTATTGGAAAGGCTCGTAACCCCAATCGAAATCTCGATACTTCCAGGCTGTCCAGGGCATGAACAGGACGGCATTGAAGCCCATATTGACAAGATAGTCCAGCTTATCGGTGACCGCATCGAGCGGAGCTCTTAGGCCCCGGTATTCGTTAGTGAAATCGTCGATGTTCATCTCGTAGATGATGAGATCGCGAAGGTGCTTGCGACCGCTCTTCAGGGGCTGTACAATATTGTCACCGGGTCGACTGCCTCCGACGACAAAGGCTGCATTCTGATTCTCGCTGCCGCCGTACCTGGCGCAAGGATCGGAGACTATTCGCGTACTCCCGTCAGTGAATTGGACCATGTACTTGTACTGGTAGAATCCTGCTGGAAGCATATTCTCCGTTGTGCAACTCCAGAAGGTGCCCTCCTGGTTGGACTCGTCGCGATCTAGCGGAAAGCTTTTTGGAAAATCCCAATTTGCGACGCCTGGTGTCAAATCCTGAAAGCTGCCTGCAACCCTTATGGACACAATTTCCGGGTCGAACCCTTTGGGGAAGAATAGTTTGAAGGAGACTCTTCCCTTTTCCTCGTCACCATCAATCTGCCATGCGCCGAGTTTATTGGCCATATAGAACATGGAATCCTCCTCATAGAGCAATGAAATTTAAGCTGCAGATTTACGCAGAGATTAGCTTGTTAATTTGAAGTGTTCTTAGTGACCGCTAATTAGCACTGCACCTTATAGACTTGCTTCTTTTATCTCGGTTGTCCTTGATATTTATAAGACTTTTTCCTGAGCGCATTTTCATCAGATATCTGCTAAAGCAAGGTTGCCGTCTATTGGGTTCAAGCCGATTAGGCCATGCAGACGCAATAACGTCGCTCGCATTATAATGTCGCCTGGGTTTGATCTCCATAAACTTAGCACAGAGTTGTGGAAAAGGAGTCTTCTTGCTGGGCAATTATCCAAGGGGGTAAAATTAAATTAGATGATAGTAATATAATGATACTGTGGACTACAGGCTGGAACCCGTTTCTGTCGAGGACGGCGATCAAATAATCGACATCTTCAACTACTACGTGGAAAACAGTTTCGCCGCCTATCCTGAGAGCAAGGATCCCAACGAATTCTTCCAGGCATTCTTGAATTTGACCCAAAGCTATCCTTTCCTCGTAGCTAAAGATATGAGCGACAAGGTCATCGGCTTTGGAAGTCTGCGCCCCTACAGCCCATTGACGACTTTTTCCAGGACGTCGGAGATTACCAATTCATCTCTCCGGAGCACACCGGCGTTGGAATCGGCCAGCATATTCTGGACAGCCTTCTTGACCGGGCTAGAGAATGGGGATCGTCACCATCCTGGCAAGTATATCTTCCCTCAACCAGGCCAGCCTGGCCTTCCACAAGAAGAAACGGTTTTGTGTAGTGTGGACGTTTTGTAGGGATCGGGCGAAAGATGGGGCAGGCGTTCGACGTGGTCTGGATGCAGAGGAAGATATGATATTCGCCAGACAGCGAAGTGGGTATTCGCACAGAAGATGCTTACGGGTCAAGTCGAAGAACCTGCCAGGATTTGAATGGCTGTAACTAACCAAATACGCCAATTTGGGTTCCCGTATTTTAAGCCTAAAGGGAATTATATAAAAAAAAATATTAAATTTACTCTATCTTCACTGTGGTTGGATTTATCACCACCAGCTTTGGCAGGCGAACCTCCAGTATTCCGTTCTCGTAAGAGGCTTTGACCTGCTCGGGCTTGATCTCTGCGGGAAGCTTCATATCCCTCTTGAACCCCAACGGACTGGTTTCGCGTCTCAAGTATTTGCCCTCCACTGGAGTTGCTCTGGCATCCACAGAGATGCTGTCCTCGGTTACCCGCAGGTCTATCTTCTCTTTGGATACTCCTGGAAGAGCCACCCTGACTATGATCTCCTGGTTTGTTTCGATGAGATCGACTGCGGGAAGGTCGTAGCCCTTTGCCTCGGCCATGTCTCCCGCCATCTCGCTCAGTATCCTTTTGGCTGCTCGGCTGGCCTGTCCTGACATCCTGGAAGCCTCAACAATAGCCTTCCCGACCTTCCGCTCGACATCGCTTGGACCTGGTGATTCAGAATTCATGGTCATATACAAGGCGCCCTTCTGATAAAGATTTTTCGTCACGGCCGTTATCACAACTGATCACATGGATTATGGAGGGCGTTTGCATGGCGGGCTGAAGTCCTGGCTAAGTTCGCTCGACCTATCCCGATGGTTCCAGAAAGCGCAATGCTGTTCAATCATGCTCATCAGCGATGGGAATTCAAATCCGATGAGGCCATGATAATCGAAGAAATGGCACCGCCAGCGGCTTATCTGGTCTGGTCGGCTCAATTGGCTGATGTCGAAGTCGAAATTAATGGCATGATGAAAGAGCTTATGATGAAACTTAAGCTCTCGGATGTCCTTCTTGGCGGGCGAGGCGTCCGGAGGCAGGACGGCCATGAGTGGGACAGCACTAGGCGTACGCCTTATCCCCACCACTCGAAAGTACGAAAATTTGCATCAGCTTTACAAAATTGCAGTTCCCGAGGCCTTAAGCCTGAAATCCAAGCTTGACGAATCTTTAGGGCAAGAGGAGGTTCCACCGTTCGAACCGGACGAAGTTAAGATATTCCTATTCGAACGGCGTGCCCAAGATCCCGGCCGAGGAGGCAAGCACCAGAGCGGCAAACGCGGGCGCGTTGGTCGGTATGCTTGGGCTAACATCCCAGAACTCGAGACAACCTTGAGGCAATGCTTCAACGAGCCAGGCCAAAATAGATCAAGCAACGGCGAAACCTTCAGTCGAGACTTTGGCGCGAGGTGGTGCAGGGTTGCCGGTGACAGGATAATTCAATGTGCCGCGATCTTGATTGCCAAAGAGAGTTCAAGCTGATTCACGACCTATCGGAATTTAGGCATTCATCATTACGGGAAATAGTTCGACTATTATCTAGTGTAGCGTCAACTCTGTAGTGTCGGATAAAGACGAGATAATTTGATCCGAGCGTCCTCAGTAGTGAATTGCCAGTTAACCTTTGAATTTTTGTTGTTCCTGAATTTCTGCCACGCCGCCACT
>JBGQAL010000043.1:0-17182 GCA_041494285.1 Methanotrichaceae archaeon | reverse complement strand
TTGGATGCGAGCTCGCCAAGAGCTTTTCGTTCGTCTTCGGAAAGTGTCACAATGTATTTCTTCATATCCGATTCTCCCAGGTGGATTATGAAGACTATACATTATATATTTTACGACATTACAAGATTGACGCTACACTAGCATTCTTTTTGCCGTAAGAAACTCTAGTTTTTATTTCGATATCGGTTTTTCTGCATGGGAATAAGTATCAAAAGCGTTCGGGATGGCTCATGGCTGTCATACGTTCCCGGCTATTGACGCTAAAAGCCACTAAAGTCTTTTTGACATATTTCTCGCGTGAATGACCATTGACAGAGCCATGAACACGACTGTAAACAGGATGATGGCAGCGAAGTCCAGGAAGATTGGATAATAGCTGATTCCCTGAATCGAATACCGTATCAGGTCTGTCAGGTATGTCAGAGGGGAGAATAAAGATATCAATCGTCCCCAGGAAGGCATCTGCTCCAGAGGTATGAATATCCCGCTTATGAAGACTAACGGGAACTTAAACAGGTTGGAGATCATCATTATATTCGAGGGAACGTTGGTAGGCGGAGTGGAGAAGAGCGTTCCCAAGTATGAGAAGCAGAAGGCAGACAATAAAATGGCCGCCGACATAACGAAGGGGCTCAAGATCCGAACTCCTAGAAGCAACCCGAAAGCAACCGGGACTAAGGAGATTACGATCCCGAAGATGAAAGAAGCCAGAACATCACCGATCAGGATTGCCGGGATCGAGACCGGCGCAGATATAAGCCTCTCAAGGGTCCTCATGCTGCCTTCTCAGGGGAGGATAACCGGTGACACTGCCGTCGCTGTGAAGAACAGGGTCATGCTTAGCAAACCTGAGATCATGACCTCTATGGGGATAGATCTGCCCACCGAGAAGGCCAGGAACAAGAACATTGGAAATAGAATGCCGAAGACCAGCACAGGCCCCTTCAGGTAATAAATTCGAATATCCTTCTCGGCAATGGCAAGCGACCGCACCAGCTGGCTTCCGGACATATCAGGTCGCCTCGGTATATTTTACGAACACATCCTCAAGCGTAGGCGAGATCGTGGCCAGGCTCACGATCTCAACCGTTTCCGATCTTGCGTAATCCACCAGATTGTAAATAACCTTGGCTGGCTCCCGTGCGTAGAGCCTGAACTTGTCTCCCATCCTCTCGACAGATTCGACATCTTGGAGCCCTGACAGATCGCTCTGGGACACATTTCGGTTAAAGGACACCTCGACAGAGTGCAGGCTCTCGATGTGTTTCTTCAGCACTTCAGGCCTGTCGATGGCTACAATCTTTCCCCGATTGATTATGGCTATCCTGCTACAGAGCAGGTTCGCCTCCTCCATATTGTGAGTCGTTAGAAGGAAAGTTACGCCCTGGGCGTTCAGATCTGCGATTATGTTTCGAATCAGACGTGAACTCTGCACGTCCAGTCCAGAGGTCGGCTCGTCAAGGATCAGTACCGGAGGTTCGCTTATCAGGGCCATGCAGATCTGGAGACGCTGTTTCATTCCCTTAGAGAAGCCCTTCACAGCAACATCTCTCTTCTCATACAGGCCGAACCTCTTCAGCAGCTCCTCCGCCCTGCTCTGCCTTTCCTTCTTTCCCAGTCCGTAAAGCTTGGCCATGAGCATTAAGTTCTGCCAGGCTGAGAGATCGATGTAAGCATTGGACGTTTCAGGGAGAACCCCAACTGCCTGTTTTGCCTTTATGGTCTCCTTCTCGACGTCGTAGCCCATTATGCTGGCCTTACCGCCATCGGGTTTGATCACACCTGTGATCATCCGCGCGGTGGTGGTCTTGCCAGCTCCATTGGGGCCCAGAAAACCGAACAACTCGCCCGATTTCACTTTGAAGTCGATGTGGTCCACGGCGGTGAAATTGCCGAATCGTTTGGTCAGGTCTTCGACTTCAATGGCGTTCACACCGGTCATCTTCTAGGCCCTCACAGGTGGATACTGTTGCTACGATTCGCTCTTGAGTTTGTTCAGTTCTTCTTCGACTCCTTCAAGCTCGCTCTTAAGGGACTCTCTGTACTCTTCGAGCATCTCAATTTTTTCTTTCCTGCTAAGGAATCTCCGTCCTCCACAATCACAGCCACACATTCCATGAGCCAAGCCTCTGTGATGAGCGCCGTGATCAATATGTCCGGCGTGGTGTCCGTGCATTTCTTTATCTCCGCAACACATTTTATTTCACCTCCTTTTCTTCCAATAGATTAATTATAATTTTTGTGATCTTCAATCTCCACACCTTTTCCGGTATCGCGCCTTTCGTCTCACGATAGGACGCCACCTCGATGATACCAGCTCCTTTTAGGGCAGAAAGATGGTAGTATAGCCCAGCAAAGGTCATACCTGCCTCACCTAGCATTAGCTCCTCGTATATTTCCTTGGAACTTTTCTGACCAGTGCCGATACAATCGATGATATCCCACCTGGTAGGGCAGTGTAGCGCATGAATGTACTTCCGAATGCTTCTCATTCGTTCCGGCAGGTTATGACCTTCGCACATTGATACCTTGAGTATTCAAGTATTCTACTTAACTATTGTAGCTATGGGCCATAAAGCTTTCGATGAGGAAAGTGTGATCAAGGAGTTTTTTCTTCCTGGATGCTTGGCAGAATATGTACCCCCACGGAACTGAGAACAGCAGCCATTAAGGATGGACAAATGTGATGCTTCTGCCTTAATGGCGGGTCTTCCATCAATTGTTTCAATTACATCGAGACGCTAGCCAACTCCAGACAGAGATGCAAAAAAAATGGTCCAGAGCGACCGCCAGGTTCCGCATAGGGAGCGAAAGGATGTTCGTATACCTGGCCAGCACCCCACCACGAATCTTATCTCAGCCGTTCTTTGACATTGCCCGATCGAAAAGGTTCGTGTCGAATAGGTCGTTCCCCGTCAGCAACTTGGATGTGTAGTTCAGCTCGTAGTTAACATGGGCGTACTCCTCGACAGAGGGTATCTCCACTTTAGGATCGCTGATCAACCTTCCATCCCAGGTCTGCAGCGAGTACTCGATGGTCTGAAGATCCTGGTGCGTCCTGTTGGAGTAGATCTTGGCGGCTTCCATCGGGTTAGCGTTGGCGTAGTCGGTGGCCTTGATGTGGGTCCGGATTATCTGCTCGACCAGGTCGGGCTGGGTCCTGATCAGCTTGCCGCTGACGACTATGCAGTTCGCTGCGGCATTGGGCCACATCTGGCCGGCAGCTACAACGGATCTGCCCTTGCCATCCTGTTCTATTATTGCTGGCGATGGCTGGGGCAGGAAGACCGCATCGACTTTGCCAGCTAATATGGCTGTGACCACATCTCCTGGTCCCATAGGGAGTATCTTAACCTTTGAGACGTCAACACCGTTCTCCTTAAGCCACTTCTTCAGGGTGATATCCTGGATGGAGCCGGGCGGGAAGGTGCCTACGCTCAATCCCACCATGGACTGGGGCCCACTGTAGTTCAAGCCGGACCTAAAGACGAGGTTCGAGCCGTTTACGCTCACGCCGGCTACAATCTTGGCATCCAGACCCTGGGCAATGGCGGAGATCGGCGGAGCCACTCCAACGTAGGCAACGTCAAGGTCTCCAGCGAACATAGCCTGCATCTCAGGCGGCCCGTTCTGGAACTGGAACTCCTTAATGCCTGTTATGCCGAAAGGCTTTAGGTCGGCGAGCCACCAGCCTTTTTCTGCTGCCACCATCTCTGCGATGTGGTGAGTACTAGGCTGGTAGCCGATGCGCAGAGTAGTGATGTTCTCGGGCTTCTTCTCGGGGGATGAAATACAACCCAAAGATAACAATACTACTACTGCGAGTAAAGCCACGAAGATTAAGCTCTTCAATGTGATCACCGTTCGCAATTTTGTAATAAGATTGACGACGAGACTATAAGAAGTAGCTTCTTTGAGCCAACAAGCGTTTTCGTCCAATAAATAGAAAGGCTTAAATACCAACCCATCGCTAACTATAAGTTAGTAATATCACGTGTTGGATGTTTGCAAAACAAACCAGAGAGGTGTTGGCAAACATCACGCTCATGAATCGATCCATACCCCCAGTCGAGGGGTTTCACAAGAGGGCCTTGTCAGGCTCATACGTACAGATTAAAAAATTACTTAAGCTTGCGAGATGAATAAAGAGTTTATTGGAGGTTTTTGATGGCTGGAGAAATTACACTTAAGGTCATAGAGGCGCGAGCCTCCGACGTCGGTCGCGGGATCGCCAGAGTAGACCCTGCTATATTCAGGGAGAAGGGCTGGCAGGCAGGCGACGTCATAAGCATTCAGGGAAAGAAGAGGACAGCAGCCCTGCTGTGGCCAGGCTACCCGGATGATACAGGAACAGGAGTCATTCGCCTGGACGGCAACATCCGCAGGAACGCCGATGTGTCCATAGATGACCGCGTACCCGTTAGGATCATTCAATCGGCACCTGCAGAAAGTCTTGTTCTTGCCCCCACGGTCCCAATGCGCATCACCGGAGCTGAAGAGTACCTTAGAAGGTACATGGAAGGGCGCGTACTCACTCGTGGAGACGTCATCGAGATCAGCGTGATGGGCAGAAAGATCGAGCTGGTCGCCGTGAGAGTAAACCCAGCCAAGGACGCAGTGGTCATCGGCGACCGCACCAGGATAGAGATCAGCGAGAAGCCTGCAAAGGAAGAGAAGGCCATGACCAGGGTAACCTACGAGGACATAGGCGGCCTTGGATCCGAGATCAAGAAGGTCCGGGAGATGATAGAGCTTCCCATGAAGCACCCCGAACTCTTCGAGCGGCTGGGCGTAGAGGCGCCCAAGGGAGTTCTCCTCTACGGTCCGCCAGGCACAGGCAAGACCCTCCTTGCCAGGGCTCTAGCATCAGAGACAAACGCCCACTTCGAGACCCTCAGCGGCCCGGAGATCATGTCCAAGTACTACGGCGAGTCAGAGGAGAAGCTCAGACAGCTCTTCAAGACAGCCGAGGAGCAGGCTCCGAGCATCGTGCTCATCGATGAGATTGACTCGATCGCCCCGAAGCGCGAGGAGGTCACAGGAGAAGTTGAGCGCCGCGTTGTGGCCCAGCTCCTGGCTCTCATGGACGGCATGGAGGCGCGAGGCAAGGTGGTCGTTATAGGAGCCACCAACAGACCCGATTCACTGGACCCGGCGCTGCGCCGGCCAGGCAGGTTCGACAGAGAGATAGAGATTGGAGTTCCCAACAAGGAATCCAGGCTGGAGGTACTCCTGATACACACAAGAGGCATGCCCCTTGCTAAGGACGTAAACCAGCAGAAGCTCGCCGATGTCACCCACGGGTTCGTGGGCGCCGACCTGGCCGCTCTGGCACGCGAGGCAGGCATGAGATCCCTGCGTCGCGTCCTGCCCGAGCTGGACCTGGAGGCGGGGGTCATTCCTGCCGAACTCCTGAACAAGATAGAGGTCAACAACGACGACTTCCTCGAGGCTCTTCGGGAGATGGAACCCTCTGCCATGCGCGAGGTCATGGTTGAATCCCCGGATGTCAAATGGGATGACATCGGGGGATTATCCCAGGTCAAGCAGGAGCTTGTCGAGTCTGTGGAGTGGCCCCTGACTTACTCCAAGCTCTTCGCACACATGGACGCCGAACCGCCTAAGGGCATCCTGCTCTACGGCCCGCCGGGAACCGGAAAGACCATGCTTGCGAAGGCGGTAGCTACTGAGAGCCAGGCCAACTTCATCAGCATCAAGGGACCCGAGTTCCTGTCCAAGTGGGTTGGCGAGTCGGAGAAGGCAGTCAGGGAGGTCTTCAGGAAGGCCAGGCAGGCTGCACCATCGGTGATCTTCCTGGACGAGATCGACTCGATTGCTCCTTCGAGAAGTTCGGGAACGAGCGACTCCCACGTCACAGAGCGGGTCATCTCTCAGATTCTGACTGAGCTGGACGGCCTGGAGTCGCTGAACAGCGTAATAGTCATCGCTGCCACCAACAGACCTGACATAATCGACCCTGCGCTGCTGCGGCCCGGCCGGTTCGATCGGCTTATCGAGATTGGCCTACCCGATGAGAAGGGCCGGCTGGAGATCCTGAAGATCCACGCCGCTAAGAAGCCCCTAGCTGACGACATCAACCTTGAGGAGATAGCCAAGAAGACCGAAAAGTACAGCGGTGCCGATCTCTCCGCTATCATCAACGAAGCCGTCATGCTTGCCATTAGGGAGTGCGTGCTGCAGGGCAAGTCCCTGGAAGAAGCCCAGATCTGCAACTACAAGGTAGAGAAGAAACACTTTGACGAGGCGATGAAAAAGGTTCAGCCAACGGCAGAGACGGACCTGTACAAGAGGTTCTCCAAGGCCAAGGCTTTTTAAGGTCGGGATATCCGGCCTTGTGCCTCTTCTTTCTTTTTGAATTTCTTTCGTTCGGTCTTGGGAAACGTAGTTCTCCATTCTTATGTAACCGAGCAATAGATTTAACCGAAGATGTTACATAAGATCCGGTATTGATACCGAAGGACATCTCTGAAGAGCTATGCAGCCAGAAGCTGCCAGTCCTGCACGAAATAAAGGATTTTGTTGACCATTTGATCTCGATAAGGGAAAGACTGCCCGAGCCCGACGGTCTGCCAGAGAAAGGGGCGGTCCTGGAGGTTAGAAGAGCCGGATCGATCACCTATCGTCTTGAGCGGGTCTCCTGTGGAAAAGGCTGCAAAGGCTGCCCTCATGGGCCTTACTGGTACGGCTACTGGAAAGAGGAGGGCAAGACCAGGTCCAAGTACATCGGCAAGAACTTGAGGCTGAAATGAGGATGACGCCTTTGCTGGTCCTGTTGTTGTTGGTGCCTCTCCTGAGCGGTTGTGTGTCGCAGAGAGAGGCCACTGGCCAGATCAAAGTTGCCACCACGATAATTCC
The DNA here is from genome assembly GCA_041494285.1 of Methanotrichaceae archaeon. Lineage (GTDB taxonomy): Archaea > Halobacteriota > Methanosarcinia > Methanotrichales > Methanotrichaceae > Fen-7. The sequence continues at coordinate 10,306 of JBGQAL010000043.1, read as the reverse complement.
CCTTGGCGAGTTCGTTCACGCAGTTGGAGGAGACAGGGTCTCAGTCACAGTGCTTGTGCCACCCGGAGCAGAGCCGCACACATTCGAGCCGTCTCCATCGCAGATCCGCGAAGTAGCGGACGCAGACATCTACGCGGAGAACGGCGCCGGCCTTGAGAGCTGGATGGACAGCATACTGAAGGTCAATCCGCGCATGCTTGTGGTCGACACCTCAAGGAGCGTCAGCCTCACAGCCGGAACGGGCGAGACGGGGAGCGGTGGCGGAATAGCTATGGACCCACACATATGGCTTTCGCCTCGGGATGCCATAATCCAGGTACGAAATATATGCGACGGCCTGACGAGAGTGGACCCCGCCGGAAAAGATTATTACGCCAATAACAGAGACAACTACATTGTAAAATTAAAAGAGCTTGATGCCTACCTCAACTCGACATTTGCAGGAACGAAGAAGAAAAAGTTCGTAGTGCTTCATCCTGCCTGGACCTACTTCGCAAGGGACTACGGGCTTGAGCAGATCGCCATAGAGGTCGAGGAGAAGGAGCCTGGGCCGAGGTATCTGACTGAGGTGGTGAAAGCTGCCTATGCGAACAACATCACAACCGTCTTTGTCGAGCCCCAATACAATCCGAAGATGGCCGAGGTGATATCCAAGGAGATAAACGGCAAGGTGGTCTCCATCGATGACTTGGCCCCTAACTACATCGAAAATCTGAAGAGCGTCGGAGAAAAGATTGCGGAGAGCCTGAAGTCATGACTGAGATCGTGTCCATCAAGGGCCTGTGGGTCACTAGAGACGGTCATACCGTTCTTGAGGACGTGAACCTAGAGCTGAATGAGGGAGACTTCCTCGGGCTCATAGGCCCCAACGGCGGAGGAAAATCCACTCTGCTCAAGATAATGCTGGGCCTCATCAAACCCGACCGGGGTGAGGTGAGGATCTTCGGCCTGGAGCCTGTTCAAGCTCGAAAGTTTGTAGGGTACATGCCCCAGAAGACCCTCTTCGATCCGAGCTTTCCCGTCACAGCCCTGGAGGTTGTATTAATGGGCAGATACAGCCGGGCCGGCCTCTTCCAGCGCTACCGTCCTGAGGATAGAAAAGCAGCTTCAAAGGCTCTAGAGGCTGTGGGCATGGGTAGCTATGCAGGTCGCGAAATCGGGGCTCTCTCGGGAGGCGAGCAGCAAAGGGTCTTCGTCGCTCGCTCCCTGGTTTCGGACCCGAAGCTGCTTTTGTTGGATGAACCCACCGCCGGCATTGACTCCGCCCAGCAGACAGAGTTCTACGATCTGCTCTGCCGTCTAAACAGGAAGATGGGAATAGCCGTAGTGCTCGTATCTCATGACATCACTGCCATCTCCAAATATGTCAACAGGATCGCGTGCTTGAACCAGCGGCTTTATTATCACGGCTCAAAGGAGCTGACAAACGAGGATATCGAGAAAGCCTACGGCTGCCCCGTGGAGATGATAGCGCACGGCACGCCCCACCGAGTGCTGAGGGAACATGATTGACTTCTTGCAGTACGACTTCATGCGCAGCGCCCTCGCCGCGGGCGTGGCAGCATCGGTACTCTGCGGTATAATAGGAATATATGTAATATTAAATAGAATAGTATTTATCAGCGACGGCATCGCTCACGCCGCCTTTGGCGGAATAGGATTGGGGTACTTTCTGGGGTTTGACCCCCTGGCCTTCGGCATCCTGTCGGCAGTCGTGACCGCTATCGGAATAGGCACTGTCAGCTCAAGGTCCAAAGTATCAGAGGACACGGCCATAGGGGTGTTTTTGGCTACTGGCATGGCCATTGGAGTGATGCTCATGAGCATGAGCCGGGGATACTCCAAAGACCTCTTCGGTTTTCTGTTCGGAAACATCTTGGCTGTTACCTGGTCTGACGTAGCGGTCATACTAGTCCTTACCCTTATGGTTCTGGTTTTGTTTGCGATGCTTTACAAAGAGTTCCTGATCCTCTCTTTCGATCCGGTTTATGGGGAGGCTGTGGGACTTCCTGTCAGAAGGCTTCGCTTGCTGCTGCTGTGCATGGTGGCCTTCAGCGTGGTTGTGCTTATAAAAATCGTGGGAATAATAATGGTGATAGCTCTGCTGACGATACCTGGGACCATAAGCAGACAGCACTTCAAAGGCCTTCCCGCCATTATGGCAGGATCAATACTCTGTGGGGCAGTGTTCGTAACCGCTGGTCTCTTCATCTCCTACCAACTGGACGTTCCATCGGGGGCCACCATCATCCTCACTGCCGCTGTCGCTTTCTTCATCAGCGCCTTGACCTCCAGATAGCCTTAAAATGGTTCAGGTCGATTTTAGTAATGAATGAATCGGCCACTACTCCTGCTCTGCGTGCTTGCGATGCTTGTGGTTACCGGGTGTGCAGAAGAGCTGATGTTCTTCGCAGACGACCACTACAAGGCTGCGGGCGAACCTGAGCTCAAGGCATCCGCTGTCAACCCGGTACTGGAGCCTGGAACCAACTCAACCCTCAGGATAACCCTGGAGAACGTCGGCCTAGTCCAGGAGCTGATTCCCAATAAAGCTGGAGACGCGGCCGAGATCTCCGCGGAAGCAAGAGAGGAGCTGCACAGCATCGATGCCGACAACATCACCGTCCGGCTGTCCGGGAGTGGGCCGGTGGTGGTCACTTCAAGGCCTTACAGTCTGGCATCTCTGCCAACAGGTGACGTGGCCCAACTGGATTTTAACGTCACGACTAGAGAAGGAGCTGATGGGTGGTACGGCCTGCTTCTAGAAACAGAGTACGAGCATCAGATGGACGTCAAAGTCAGCAACGGCAGCAGCTCATCCCTCTACCGGCCTTCTAACTCCAGCCAGAAGATCTCCATCCTGGTCCAGGGTCCAGATAGGTCTCTCAAGGTTGAGGGGGTCGTTTCAGACCTGTACCCAGGAGCCAACGGCACCATCCTCGTAGTTATAAAGAACAACGGCCTGGATGTAGCCAGGAACTGCACGGCCAGGCTTATGGCCGTTCCGCCGTTCAGGTCCTCTTCCGAGAGGTACGGTCTGGGCGACCTTCAGCCGGGCCACGCTGTGGTAGCCAGACTAACCGCAATCGTGGATGGCAATGGTGCGGTAAGGGAATACCGGCTGGCCTGCGAGATAGTTCACAATAACCAGACGGACATGGTCTCATTGCCGGTCTTGCTAAAGAAGAGTCCAGACTCCTTCCCCGGCAGCTTGGTCATAGCCATTCCTTTCTTGGCTCTGGTAGGAGGGATAGCTCTGCTTTGGCGAAAGAAGCGTCCTGGCAGGACCTTTAGGAGAAGGAAAAGGTGGCTGCAGCGGTAACAACGGAGAGTCAATGTCAGAGATCTCAGTGAAAGCCAATGGCATATGCAAAGGGTACAAGAGTTTCTTTGGAAAAAATACCGAGGTGCTCAAGGACATCTCCCTTGAGATCAGGTCGGACGAGATCTTCGGAATTCTGGGACCCAACGGCTCGGGAAAGACAACTCTGATCTCCATCTTCTCCACTCTGATATACCCGGAGAGGGGAAGCCTTAAGATCTTGGATCTGGACTCTCGAACCGAGAAGGATGCAATAAGAAAACAGATAAACATTAGCACCGCAAAGCCGAACTTTCCATGGAGCCTTACCGTAAGAGAGAACCTGAAGCACTACGCAATGCTCTATGGCATGTACGGTTCGAGCTTGAAGAAGTCTGTCGATGAGCAGATAGGAGCCTTCGAGCTTGAAGAGTACAGAAACATCAAGTTTGAGGATCTGTCCACCGGTCTGAAGCAAAGGCTCTCCCTTGCCAAGGCCATGCTCAACAGCCCAAGGCTTCTCTTCCTGGACGAGCCCACAACGGGCCTCGACCCCGGGATAGCCATAAAGACAAGACAGCTGATACGCCGGATACACAGAGAAAACGAGGTGTCAGTGATTCTATCCACCCATTACATGCCGGAGGCTGAGATGCTTTGCGACAGGATCGCTTTCCTGCGTCACGGTAGGATGGTGGCCCAGGACACCCCCCAGAACTTGAAAAATCAGCTCAATTTGGGCGAAAGGATGATTTTACACTACAAAGGCCAGGTCAATATCGATGAGCTGGAGCATATACCGGGAGTAATGAAGGTTAAAGCCGAGCCCGGCAGAGCTGAGATAGTCATGGACAGGACTGCGGAGAATGTGGATATGATCATCAAGCTCTTCGCAGGAGCCAGCATCCTTAACATAGAGATAAAAGAACCCGACCTGGAGGATGTGTTCCTTGAACTTGCACGGTGAGCTGAACAAGTATCTTGCCTCGACCTACAAGAACTGGATAATCTCCAAGAGAAATGTGTTCACGCTGTTTGAACTGTTCTTCTGGCCCATCATGGGACTTCTCACCATCGGGCTGCTCACAAGGTTCTTGAACGTCGGCAGCAACACAGTCTCCTTCCTTCTTGTGGGCTCGATCGCTCTGACTATCCTCCAGACTAGCCAGATGGACGTTGCATACGTGCTCCTGTTCGATATGTGGTCCAAGAGCATCAAGAACACCTTCATAGCCCCGATCAAGAGCTACCACTTGGTCTTCGGGGCTCTGCTCTTCGGTGTAATAAGAGGGACCTTTGTCTTCGGCATACTGGTGGTCGTCAGCAACCGCCTCTTTGGGTTCGACTTCCTGGCGGGAGGGATCACTCCCGTACTGATCTTCCTGATAGGAGTTTTCGCCATGGCAGCCGTGATCGGAATCACCGTCTGCATCTCCATCCTGACCTTCGGCCAGAAGGCGGACGTGGCCGCCTGGAGCCTGAGCGGCGTTGTCCTCCTGGTCAGCGGCATCTACTACCCTGTGGAAGTGCTCCCCCCTGCGCTGCAGGCGCTGTCAAGGGCGATACCGCTCACCTACTTCCTGGAATATTACAGGTCTGTTTATATTCCTGGGCCGCACAACATAATTTTGGGGGCACTGCTGGCTGCCCTTTATCTGGTCGTCGGGCTGATGATGTTTGCTTGGTCGATAGAGAGGGCGAGAAGAACTGGCATCATGCTGCGGCTCTCTGAATAGTCCGGCTTCGAGAAGCAGCACATCTGTTGCGTCTTGATGAGTGAGGAGTTTGGTTTGATAGAAGGAACGATTGGCAGAATAAAGGTGGGGGATCAATATCCCGTCAGGGTGATGGCCGTGATAAACCTGAGCATGGAGTCCTTCTACAAAGGATCTGTTGCCACTGCCAATCAGGCTCTGTCTAAGGCCGGGTCTTTGGCCGAGGAGGGGGCGGATCTAATAGACCTTGGGGCGGTATCAACGGCTCCAGGTTCTCCAAGGATAGAAGAATCATTGGAGCGAGAGAGGCTTTTGCCCGAGCTACAGCAGATCCTGGACCTGGGATTAGAGGTCTCAGTGGACACCCAGAGGGCCAGCGTTGCAGACAAAGCACTGTCCATGGGCGCTACGTGCATAAACGATGTCTCTGGCCTCTTGGATCCGTCCATGGCCAAGACGGTAGCAGACCACGACGCTTCGGTAGTAATAATGGCCTCACGCCGCGTTCCCGGTGACCTGCTGACAATGGATGACATCCTAGATGTCCTTGCTGAACGGTTAAGTTCTGCAGTAGAAGTGGGGGTTGATCGGGATAAGATCGTCGTCGATCCGGGAATTGGAAAGTGGATTCCCGAAAAAGAACCCGAGCACGACCTGGCCATCCTGGACGGCTTTCGAAGGCTGAGGGCTCTGGGAAGGCCGGTCATTGCCGCCCTCTCAAGGAAGTCGTTCATCGGAGCCAGGCTGAACCAGCCCGAACCGAGCAAGAGGCTGTACGGCTCCCTAGCTGCCACAGCTGTGGCAGTCTACAACGGAGCCCACATCGTCCGGACTCACGATGTGTCCATGACTCTGGACATCATTCGCATGGCTGAGGCGATCAGGGGACAGCCGCCCAGATCCGAGGAGGGAAGCATCTCTGTAGAAGTCCTCGGATACCTGGGCCACGAAAGCGACCTTGCCGATGCCCTGAGGAGGGTAAAAGTTGATCCAGGCGGACACCGTGCCCTGTGCAGAAAGGGCTCCTTCAGGGTGTTGGCCATAGGCGGCATCAGCTCTATGGAGGCCATCATAATCAAGCAGGAAATGCTTGCCCGCGGGGGAGATGCTGCCATTCCTAAAATGGCCCTTCGGTGCGACCCGGATCCCCAGAGGATCCTTGTCCTAGGCACTCTATCCCAGATTTCAGGCCTTACACGAAAGTTAAAAGACCAGACCTTCCGCCTGCCTTTCGTGGGAAAAGCTATTGAAGAGGCACTGAAACAAATAGATGATCCTGAACGCTACAGGTGAGGTTTTTGGAAGTATTCGGCATTAAGACAGATCTTATCGGGATCGGCGATGATATGGTGGATGCCTTGGAGAGGGGCATGAAGGAGTCAGGCCTCGCCTTAGAGGACGGGGACATCCTTGTTGTTTCGGAGAGCACTGTGGCTACCTGGGAAGGAAGGGTTGTGAACCTCGAAGATGTAAAGCCGGGCAAGCTGGCTTGCGACTTGGCCGCCAGGTACTCCAAGGACCCGCGGGACATGGAGCTGATCCTGAAGGAGGCCGACGAGATTGTTGGGGGGATTCCTGGAGTGGTCCTGACGATGAACAAGGGATTCCTCTATCCAAACGCAGGCATCGACCACTCCAATGCTCCACCGGGTTACGTTGTGCTCTTCCCAGCCGATCCCCAGAGATCCGCCTCCGTAATACACGACAGGTTGTCCCAAGGAAAGAGGATTGGAGTGATCGTTGGCGACAGCCGCACCCATCCGCTGCGGTTGGGATGCGTCGGGGTGGCTCTGGGTTGCGTTGGCATTGAGTCCGTGGAAGACGCTCGGGGTCAGAAGGATCTGTACGGCCGTCCCCTTATGATAACCAGGAAGGCGGTGGCCGACAACCTTGTATCAGCGGCCCAGATCGTAATGGGCGAGGGTGACGAGGGAATACCCGCGGCCATAATCAGGAACGCACCTGTCAGGGTCGAGGAAGGACTGGAGTGCGAGATACCCGGCATTCCTCCGAACGAGTGCATGTACATAGGAGCGCTACGGAGCGGGCCGCATCCGTACGCCGGAAGCTATGACAAGCTGATCGAGGAGGCTACCAATGCCAGGGAAAATGCCTATGCGCCTTATTCGAACTTCAGAGTTGGCGCTGCGCTTCTGGGAAAGAGCGGCAAGATATATTCAGCAGGAAACATAGAAAATGCTTCTAGTGGTGCAGATATTTGTGCAGAGAGGGCAGCCATAGCCAAGGCGGTGTCTTTTGGCGAGAGGGAGTTCGAAGCCTTGGCCGTTATCGGCGACACTCCCGAGCCGCTATCTCCCTGTGGAATATGCAGGCAGATGCTAAGCGAGTTCGGGGATGATATCAAGGTTGTAATGGCCAATCTGAAGGGCGATGCAGCAATGGCCACCATAACTGAGCTGCTACCAGGGGCCTTCAAAGGATCCTTCATCGAGAAACAAGGCTGAGTTGATCTTTGCCTTTCAATCTGAAATATCAAAAGGTCATCTTGACCGAACTCAACGATATATGAAAATGCTTCCTGTATTCTTTTAATTGGGTTTTATGAAAGATTCATATCTCGTGTTAATTTCGATATTAATGGCTAACTCCTCATTAAGTATGAAATAATCATATTACTTATGAATAATCTATTGATATTGGTTTATTGAGAAATTATTTTAAAAACTCTTACTAATCACACCTATTATTGCGGTGACTTTCCTTAGAAATTAGCTTCTGGAGATCATTAAGAATTATCTCTGATAATTCCCGGCGGAGCAAGGATGGCCACTCATAGCCTTATCGGCATTTATGAACAATTCATATAAAGTATGAATCGAATATAGATTTTGGACGAACTATTTATTATGAACTTTTCATATAGTTTATGAGACGTCTTAAGATAGCGATTTTTAAACAAACAAACGAAAAAATTTATTGTAGCTTGGAAATGCTTATATATAATGACTCACAAGCACCGCGGCTCAAGGAGGATTTGTAGGATGATCTCTCTGAATCACTCCTCGAAGGCTTGAGTTTGAGCAAAATCTCTGGTATGTGCAAGGCTGACCCAACTGCGATCCTTGATCGATTGATGGTTGAGTGCACATTGATCCGTAGAGGATGCCTTGATGTGATTGCCTTATTTGTGCTAGCTCTTGGATATCAGAGAGATTTGGGCGTTTTTTCATCGGGCCAACGTACCCGGTGAACTGAAGTATCCTATCACAGCTCTGATTGTGCGGATGGAAATAATAATTTCTAATGAATATAATTTTCTGAGGTAAACAAAATGAGATCAGGTCTGGCTGAACGGGGTGATTGAAGTGGTCACAACGAGCGATGAAGATGCCAAGATGATTGCAGATTTAAGGGAGATCTCGGAAGCCGAAGGTAAGCAAATAATCGCAGGCATAGCGATAGTGGTAGCATTCTTTATTTTGTGGTGGATTGTAGTGACGATTTTTTTCGGCGGGGGGTGGACATCTTGAGGATAGGAAAAATGGACTCAGATCTAAACGGCTGCAAGTCGGAAATCAATATTCGAAGATGTATTGGCTATAGTCCACACAGACGCGGAATGATGAAAATTCGCCATCGCCTATGAGGACGATATAAAATGTTGCAGGAATTGGCATACTTAGCAATTATAGTAGCAACTCTGATACTGGCATTTCCCTATGGATGGCACCTGGCAAAGGTCTTCAAAGGAGAGCCAAATCTGCTTACTCCGCTCTTAAGACCCATAGAGCGGGGAATCTACAGGTTATGCGGCATCAATGAGAATAGCGAGATGACCTGGAAGAAATATGTTGGAACGCTGATGGGCTTCGAGTTCCTGGGGCTTGTTTTTCTCTTCTTGATTCTGGAGCTTCAGGGTGTCCTTCCCTTGAATCCTCAGAAGCTAGGCGCTGTGAGATGGGATCTGGCTCTGAACACAGCCGTCTCCTTTGTCACAAATACTCAATGGACGGCTTACAGTGGCGAGCGTGATTTTAGCTATATGTCGCAGATGCTTGGGCCTCTTGTTCAGGACTATATCAGCCCTTCAATCGGATTCGTGGCCATAGTCGTCCTGGCCCGCTCCTTCAGCCGCAAGCATTCTCCGACCGTAGGCAACTTCTGGGTCGATCTGACACGGGCTATACTCTATGTGTGGATACCCCTTTCCCTGATACTGGTGTTTCCGCTCATCTCTGAAGGCGTGGTGCAGAACTTCGATCCTTATGCCGTTGCTCATACTCTGGAAGGAGGAGTGCAGCTTATACCAGGCGGTCCGGCGGCAACAATCGTAACATTTCAGTTGATATGCGAGGACGGAGCCAACTACTTTGCCAACTCCATGGCCCATCCCTTCGAAAATCCGACGCCGTTTGCCAATTGGCTTTCGATTGGCTACATACTGTTCGTTCCAGCCGCAATTGTGGTCATGATCGGAAAGCTGGCCATCAGCCGTGACACGACCAAAGCTATGTTCTCGGTCATGCTGGTGTTGTTCGTGCTGTGCATGCCCCTTCCCTTCTACGCAGAGAATCAAGAAAACCCGCTACTGGAAAAGTTAGGCGTACAGGGTGGCCTGAACATGGAGGGCAAAGAGATGCGGTTTTCCATGTTCGAACACATCGTTTACATAATCGTTGGAATGGCTCCTGCGAACGGCTCTACCATAGCCCAGCACGATAGCGTGATGCCTCTTACCATATTGCAGGTCATCTTCATGGTAGTTATTGGAGCGCCCATCTTCGGTTGCATCGGAGAGGGTTCTTTGGCATTGCTGCACTACTTCATAGTGAGCATGTTCATAGCCGGGCTCATGACAGGCAGGACGCCCGAGATCATAGGCAAGAAGGTTGAACTCCGTGAGATCATACTTGCCGGGGCCTCCTTCCTGTTCTCATCCTTCTCCTCGCTGGTGACGACTGCTATTGCCATTCTCTCAGCGGCAGGTCTGGCGGCCCTCGGCAATGCCGGTCCGCATGGGCTGACTGAAATGCTATTTGCCTTTACTTCAGCATCCATCAACAACGGCTCATATATGGGTGGGCTGAACGTGAACACGCCATTCATCAATTTGATGACCCCACCCTGCATGATCCTGGGAAGGTACTCTACCTTGCTGGTGGGCATCGCCATTGCTGGATCTATGGCCCGGAAGGGACAAATCCCCATAAGCGCAGCCACTCTGCCTGTTGCTAGCCCGCTCTTCATCATAACGGTGGTCTTCGTGGTCTTCATAATTAGCGCTCTGGCTTTCTTCCCAGCGGTGACGATTGGTCCGATTCTGGAGCAT
>JBGQAL010000129.1:0-7950 GCA_041494285.1 Methanotrichaceae archaeon | reverse complement strand
GAGGACGGACAGATATTCGTCACTGAAATGACAAAAAAACAGAGAGAAATTCTTCAGGCGCTAAACTTATGCGCCTGAAATTTTCGGGAGGTTAGGCTGGAGCTATCCCATTCTCATACATCTCGTGATTACCACCGTCAGATTGTAGGCTACAATTTTTGCCAATAGTCCAATCACTTGAGCGGTTGGATTCTTGGATTTCAATGTCTCGCCAAACTTGCGCTTTATGGTCGCGTTTGTGGCCTCGACATAGACATTAGATTCCCAATACCATTAAAAAAATGAATATAACCATTAATACCAAAATCAAAATGCCCATTAGATAGATTTTCGATGAGTTGTAGGCACGATCCACAAATCCCTTTCAAATGTTGTCTGATGCATTCCAACCTCTAATTAAATTTTATCTCATTCAATTTTATCCTGAGATCTTACAAGACTTAGGTGCAACCTCGACTTTAGATGCAAGTCTCTAACTTTAGTTGCAGAACGAACTTTAGCTGCAAAGCCGTCCTTATCGTCCTTATCAAAACCCTCTTATATAAGGACTTAAACTACTATGTTCAGATACTTATCTTATGACCTGTAAAGGAAAGACTTGAAACTAAAACGGCAATCTAGATTGCGGGCTTTGGTCTTCAAATGAGGATGGTTCAAATGTACCTAAGTAGCGCCTTAAAATCCCTGACTTGTGGGGCCTCATTGGGTCTATTATCGCTATTGGTGATGGCTTGGGTTCCAAGACCTGTTGTTTTGATCTTATTCGGCAGCGGAGTACTCTTGATGGCTTTTGGATGGGTAATCACGCTATTTATCTGCATTAATGAGTTCATGGATCTGGATGTAGTGAGCCTGGAAAGGCAGTAACGCTACATCAAAATTTGGATGGAATAAGTCATCCTTCTGCCTATATTTTATTTTGAGAAAAGGCTAACTCGAAAAGATTCATGTGCCAGATCCTGTCAAATTATATATTTGAATATCAACAGCCAAAGAGCCCTTCATTTCTGTTGTGCCTTTGTGGCATCCGTTGCCGGGAGGTTTTCCCGCCTCAAGACCGTGAGATGAATTTGTGCATCCCTGCCTGCCCGAACAGCATGATTCGACCCGATGGTAAGAGCCCCCGAGCTCTAAATCACTTCGGACAAACTTACGTTCTATTACTTTGTGGAATGAATTATACAATTATTCGTTATCGATTAATCGATTAATCAACATCGGCCAAAACGAAAAAGCACTGCAGAACCCGGAGCGCCAGGCATGCTTACGACGTCAAAAATCATAAGTACCATTCTTCCCTACCTTTAGATGCGAAGACCTTATCAATTTATTAATATCCGTTAACAATAAGAATAGATCTATGGAACCCAAGGAACCTAACATATCTTAGTTGCCTCCTAATAGATCTATTCTTTCCCCTCAAATTTTCTTATCATCGGATGGAATGCCTATATAAGAGACGTATTATGATTTTGATGAATCTCGCTATAAGAAATAACCTAATAACGATAGATTAGTCTACACCTAAAGGCATATGCGACAATTGTTAGGACACTTTTTTTCAGGCCGAATCGCTCGAGCATCGCCTTTTCAGCGACTTACATTTTTCATGAGTGTCCAACCCAAGCGTAAGGGTATCGGGCCGAGGCGCACCATCCTATCCGTCGCGATCCTTTCGAGCAACTCTGCACTTTTTCGCGATTGATGTGCATTTATTATGTCTCACAGCGACAATTTTGCTATTATTTGGCATTAGCGTTTGGTTTATCGGTAGAGCGTAATTATAAAGGTACCAGAATTTTATGATGAACTCTCGTACACTAATAAAAAATCGCTAAATTGTTACATAACATATCTAAATTAATGCCCGTAGTAATTATTAAATAAGCTACTGATCTTAAATAAGTATTCGAATTATGAATTAAGATTCTTCACGGTTTTTAAGATACCAAAGGTATGGAAGATTTGTAGACTGAAATCTACCCCACTAAAGATATAGAGATTCGAAATTGTGGTCTGGGCATGGGCTCGGAATCACAGTGTAGGATCAGTTATCATTGCGAGGGTGGACTCCAGGATAAAGGGAAAAGAATAGATTTATTAGGAGGCAACTAAGATATGTTAGGTTCCTTGGGTTCCATAGATCTACTCCCAAAGAAACGCTCGTTAACACCGTTACCATATCTGGATTCTTAGGGAATTCAAAGGTCCCCTCAGCCTCTGCCTCGGCAACGATCAATATCAAGGGAGAGCTCGGAGCCGATCTCAAGAGCCAGGAGCATGGCAGCGGCCATTATGACGAAGGAGAGATCTCCATTCTCAACACTACCCTCCACAGTATTGGCCTCTACAAGAAGATCTCGGCGAAGCATCAGTCCTCATCCTTCCACTTGCTCGGAAACAGAACCATAAGCTTCAACTCAGCCTGGTCTGATCTTACCTCTGTCAAGAACCACGATGTTAACGATGCCGTATCCGAGAACTACCAATACATGAACTCCATGAACAAAGTGAGCTCCTTCCAGGTGGACTCTAGCGAGACCGTTTATTCTTCCCGATCGAACTTCTCCGGAGGAGAGGCCGAGATACGATATGTTAGACACGATCCCAATTCCAAGAGAAACGCTATGGAGATCTCCGAGATTTATCACGGCAATTTCACGACAGGTCAATCGCTGGACTCCTACGGCAGCAGCGCGAGCTACACAAAGTATGCCAATGGGACTGGGTATGTATCGTCTGATAAGAGAGTAGGGTGCAACCAGAGGTCGGACGAGCACGGCAGCGGGTCCTACGAATCTGAAGAGAAAATTTCAGCGGGCAACATCCACAAGAGTTCCAATATGACCTACGAGCCTAACAACCAGTCTGCCGGAGGTGTCAAGATCGATTACGGAGGCAAATGGAGCGATCTAATGTACACCCGCAACCCCGCTCAGGGCTCGGAGATTTTAGAGCGGATAAGCTCCGCTGACCACATCCAGAAGGAGACGCTCATTGGGCCGTCTTTCTTGGGAACGACCGGACGGTTTAACGGGACGGAATATTTGAGGGCCAGGCTTATTGATACCAGCAGCGTTATTAATGGCACCGGTGCGACTGCGGAAGTAGAACGCACTTTGATAGGTAACTACAGGCTGGATACTACTATCGCCATAAGTACTCTACCCAAGTACATTTACCCCACCTCGATATAACAAAGAGGGTCGTATCGAATGATGGAGCCTACATTCACTACAGGATCAACGTCAGCAATGACGGAAACAAGACCCTGGCTCCTGTTGAGGTTGTTGATGTCTTGCCGGATGGCACTTCTTTCTACAGCACCACTTTGAGGCCAACTGTTCAGGGCCGGATTGTGAGCTGGTCCTTGCTGGCTCTTACCGTAGGCGCCAGGGAGACCATTGACCTTACCGTCAGGCTGGAATTCCTATCCCAAGACCCTGTTAATAGAGTTAAAGCAGTAGCCCAATACCAGAATCGCACAATATTGGCTGAGGCATCAGCTCCTGAAGAGGTCATATTGCCTGTACCGAGTTATAACGTATCAACCAACTTCTCCAGTGGACCGTGGGTACCTCCACCCAGCTTCGGCCTGAACCTTAACGTCACGGACTGCGAAAAGGATATTGACGAGTATTATAATAGCCTAGATACCACTTATGGTACCCCTTACGACTGTGCATGTTAGGCAAATTTGCTGATAAAATTGGCTCTGAGGGTTGGAGTCCCCGCATCTCTAAGAATGATCTTGGAAGAGGTAAGAGATAGTATTATAGCCAAAACAGTTCATTATTCTTTAGAGGATTAAAGATGCCAATCTTAACCAAAGAGGAAGACCTGAGGAGAGCCCTCCAGGACTGCAAAACCATCGCCGTAGTAGGCATCTCCCCTGTGCCCTACAAGCCCAGCTACTTCGTGGCCGAGGTGTTGAAAGGATTCGGGTTCAAGCTGTACCTGGTCAACCCCAACTATGCTGGCCAGGAGATCCTGGGAGAGAAGGTCTACGCTTGCCTAAAAGATATCCCTGAAGAGATTGACATCATAGACGTCTTCAGGAGGCCCTCCGCTGTGCCTGCCCTTTGCCAGGAGGCCAAGGAGAAGGGCTTCAAGGTCTTCTGGATGCAACCCGGCGCGGAAAGCCCTGAAACCATAAAACTGCTTGACAGTGAAGGGTACGACGTCGTGGCAGGAAGATGTGCCAAGGTTGAGTCTTCCAGGCTGCTGTAATTATCTCTGGGAGGCCGTCACCGACCTCTGTCGCCTACCATCTTTTATCTTTCAATGGAAAATATTTTGAACTCGGATATTTTTTTAGGATGATAACAGGGCTAATCCCCTCCATTTCACTGGAGGGATACAGTCTGTGGCGAAAGCCTAGATGCCCCCGAATTTATTCGGGAGAGTAGTCACCAAAAGCTAAATATCCTCTCGTTTCAGTTAACGACCGATGTTTGCTGGCTGGGACGAGTATCGCCTGATCAACAGGGAGATTTCAAGGCTGGTTACCGACCTACCTAAATCTGACCTGGGAGAGGTCATAAGCTACGTCCTGACAAACCCCGGCAAAAGGGTCCGGCCGCTGATCCTTATCTTCTCCTCTCAGGCTTTCGGCGGAGATGCCCAACAGACGGCAAACGCCGCCCTGGCTGTGGAGCTTGTACACGCTGCATCTCTGGTCCACGACGATATCCTTGACTCCGGTAAGATGAGGCGCGGCTCTCCTTGCACCCTGGAGCGGTACGGCCCGGAGGCATCGCTACTGGCTGGCGATTACCTTATCTCGAAGTCTATTGAGCTGATCTCTCACTACAGCCAGCCGGTCATCACGACCTTTGCCAACGCATGCATGAGCATGTCTGAAGGAGAGATGCTCGACCTGTCCAGGGCGTCCTCCTATGAAGAATACTACGCCTGCATCTTCAGAAAGACTGCATCCCTATTCGCTGCCTCGGCCTGCATAGGTTGTCTTATCGCCAGTGCCCCGGCGGAAGAGGTTGCCAGGCTCCAAAGATACGGCATGCATCTGGGGATGGCCTATCAGATCCTGGATGATCTCGAGGAGCATCTAGGCATTGACCAGGGAAAGGCTTCGGGCAAGGCTTCGGTTACCCTTCCAAAGATTTACAGCGAGAAATATCCGGCAGAGACAGCCGTGCAGATGTGCACCAAGGCCATCAATGATAACTGCAGCGAGGCAAAATTGGCCCTCGACGAGAGCTCCGGCGACGCGTTGATCAAGAATCGACTGCGTGAGCTAATAGACCGTATGACCTTGCAAGGGTTGGACCAATGCAGATCGTAAGTAAGCCTCTGCTGAGGATTGAGGCCAGAGCTGAGAACGGCATAACGCTAGTTCCCAAAGGCCCTCTGGCACCCATCGCAAAGCCGGTCATAGACAGGATCAATCGAGTTTTTGCTGACGAAAAACCAATAAGTCCTGGCCCGGACAAATTCATTTTCTCCACCTGGATACCGCCGGCTCCAAGCCTTGCCTTCGATAGAATGATCTCTGCACAGATCGGAGCCCTGACAGGGAGAAGGATTCCTGACCAGTTTTCAATAGCCATCATGCGTGCCTGTCCCAACGACTGCATCCACTGCAGCGCGCCATCCAGGCATGGGGAGAACCTAAGCCAGGAGGTCGTCGAAAAAGCCATTGAAGATGCCTTGGACCTCGGCTCCTACCTGATCACCTTTGACGGTGGCGAGCCGATGTTGCGAAAAGAGCTTCCTGAGATGGTCTCTCACGTTGACCACAGGGCTATCTCAGCAGCCTTCACCAGCGGCTCTCACTTAACTTCCGACCTTGCTCACAGGCTCAAGCAGGCTGGCCTCTATGCGGTGAGAATCAGCATCGATAGCCCACACGAAGCCGAGCACGATAGAGTGCGAGGTAGAATTGGAGCTTTCAAGGATGCTCTTTCCGGAATCAGGAATGCCCTAGATGCAGGTCTGCTGGTGGATATGTTCATGGTGACCTCTCCATCGAACATCGATGATCTGGAGGACGCTCACGCCATGGCCTCTGAGCTGGGAGTCCACGAGCTTTCGCTATACGAAATAGTAGCGGTTGGAAGATGGACCTCTC
Organism: Methanotrichaceae archaeon; assembly: GCA_041494285.1. Taxonomy (GTDB): domain Archaea; phylum Halobacteriota; class Methanosarcinia; order Methanotrichales; family Methanotrichaceae; genus Fen-7. The sequence continues at coordinate 1,859 of JBGQAL010000129.1, read as the reverse complement.
ACCAGGATGAGGTGCTGTCTAGAAATGACGTCAAACGGCTCGAAACATTTCACAAAGCGAAGAACAGAGGCCCTGGGCCGCGAGTCACCGCCTTGCCCTACATTCTATCGCCGGATATGTTCGGCTGTTTCGCCGGGCGGAGGTGGATTCATGTAGATTCTTCAGGCGATGCCCTTCCCTGCGCCTACATGCACTTTAGCTTCGGCAACATAAAGGAGAAGAGCCTCAAAGAGATCTGGAAGGAGATGTCAGGGTACAGGTGGTTTAAAGGAAGGTGCTCGTGCCAGATGAAGGACCAAGCTTTCAGGGATGCGCACAGCGATGCCATGAGCAACAGGCAGATTTAGGGGTTTATTGCTAACTATGCTATCGTTTAGTCAATGAGAATTATGTTTACATGGTTCTTCATGGATATTAGCGAAAATCAGAAAAGGATTCAGCTACTAAGAGCCATCCATTGCAGGAGATTCAAACGCCCTCCTCAGGAACTCTGCGATATTAGGTCTGCGTGGATATCTTGGCCGTGATGAGCGTTGGGTATGATGTCGAGGGTCGCTTCATGGCCCTCCAGATCGACCTAACTACTCTTCAGGCTAACCTGGTATTCCAGATACTTCAAGCACAAATCGACAAGATTGCTTTCTATTGATCAATTGTGTCGTTGCATAGCTATAATATAGAGTATATCGCCGAGATGAAAGGGTGCGAGATTTGAAGAATATTCATAAAATGTTCCGTGGCCTTGGAATCCGAGGCCAGAGGATATGAGATGTGCAAGTTATATGCACCTATGCTCTCGTGAGGTAGTATCGCGGACATACATGCCAATAAGCGAACCAGCCGGTGTTAGGGATGCCTTTCTCATATCGCTATTGTCCCAAAAACTTAAAAGATCCTTCCCAATTTTATCCTCCCCTATTTCGGGTATCCATCTTACTTGATGCAAGTGATCTTCACGCGAGATAAATTTATCATACACTAAGGTTAGTAGCTTCCAATAATCTGGCTCCTTACCTAAGCCACCAATTAAAGAGGGAAACGATTGCGGTACATATGTAATACAAGATACTGCGGTCAAATGTGCAAAATCTAAATCCGTTATCTCTCCTATTGGAATAAAAGGAGCAATTTCAGTCAAACACCATTTGGTGCCGACATCGATACGTTCATCATAGGGTAAATCCATGATATACGAAGGCGCGGGTTGATGGCGGATGATATATAACACCCCTAACAGCTTGAGATGCATATTCGAGAGCTGAGGAACCGCATTGCAGGCCATGTGAGCAGCTAATGTACGCAAGGAGTCGGGTTCTGCAGCAAGCCTGTCGGTAACCAAACGCGCCAAAAGTTTGTGTTTTTGCTCCGAATTAGTACGTGCAGCACCAAGTACTGCTTCATAAAGAAGATAAGTATAATCGGGATCAGACAACGCACGCTTCTCCTCGTCTTCAATATTTTCATTTAATTTTTCTAGCGCACCAACACGTATGTTGACTTCTCCAAAAAAGTTATTCACGTTATGCTGGGCCGATTCTTGTGCTTCTTTAGGATGACCTATAAATCTAGCTAATATCCAATTCCTTCCAGAATTGTAGATATCTTGTGAAAAGGCTCCCGTTAATCCTCCCACTAATGCAATTTCAGTAGCTGATATCCATGTTTCTGGATCTAACGTCATTGGTACAAATCTTACTCACTTGAGGATTCCTATAAACCTACTCCGAAGTCTTAGTATAGATAAATTTATATACTAACAATACTATTACATAATATGGATTCTTTTACTACTTGGATGCTGCGAGGGCTTTATGCTAAGCAAGAGAAGTCTCGACTGTCGCAGATATCGGATAGAATAG
>JBGQAL010000060.1:0-14305 GCA_041494285.1 Methanotrichaceae archaeon | reverse complement strand
CCGATGAGCTTGGTGCTTGGGAGCAAGATCGGAATGCAATCGGGGCAACAGTAAGATGGAAATTCAATAAAAATGATGCCAGGGCAAAACTCCAGAGGCATTACCTTAACTTGCAAAATTAATGTTCCTGAGCACTAGTATCTCCTAAGCATGTTCGTTGTTGCATCTGACCTAATGTGACCACTAAAGTGGATGTCCTTTATGAGCCATCATACTCTATCTCAAAAAAATCCGTATCTATCAAGGTGTAATGTCCTTTGCCCTTAGAAGGGGCGTCTCCTAGCAAGGGGAGTCCATAGCTGACCACCTTAAATTTGGACTCCCAATCCCTCCTTTACTACTTCCATTGCCACTCTATCGATCTATCTAGAACTGTCCTACTGAAGTCCCAGCTTTCTGGCCAAGCCCATGACCTCCTTTGCCTCAGTATCACGACCCTGGGCTTGTAGGGCTACGACCTTGTTCTTCCAAGCCGTTGTGTACCCTGGCTGGATCAGAATGGCCTTGTCGAAGCACCTGATCGCCTCTTCATGCCTGCCAAGGGCACTGAGGGCCACGCCTTTGTTGTTCCAGGCATAAGCGTCAAAGGGATCTATCATTATGGCCTCTTCGTAGCTATCGATGGCCTCTTCATGCCTTCGCAAGTTGTCCAGAGATGCACCACGGTTGTTCCAGGCCCTCCTTCCTTCCGCACCAAAGGGATTCAATTCGATTGCTCTTGCATAGCTGGCTACTGCATCCTCGTACCTACTCAAGTTGTGTAGGGCAAAGCCCCTCACTATCCAGGCCCTGGCTTTTGTAGGAACTATCGCTATGGACTTCTCCGAGGACTCCAAAGCTTCAGCGTACCTGCCCAGGTCGTTCTGGACTGCTCCTCGGTTCCTCCAGGCGTCGGCGTTAGCCGGCTCCAGCTTAACGGATTTATCGAAGGATTGGATGGCATCTTCATAATTCCCTAGCTTTCTTGAGGCGATGCCTCTTTGATACCATGCATGCGTATTTAGGGGCTCTTCAAGGGTGGCCTTCTCAAAACACTCGACTGCTTTCTCGAAGTCTCCTAGATCCAGCAGATATGCACCTTTGTTGATCCATTCTCCTGACACATTTGACTCCTGCCAGCTTGACTTCAGCGAAAGGGCTTTATGTTCAAGGTCATTTGGTCGTTGATTTATACTTGTGGCGGTGATTTGGCAGTAATGGGATTTATAAAGTGGGGTAAATTAGCAAAAGTTAATATGGTGAGGTAAAGTTAATATAGTAACGTATATATTATACTTGTTACTTAACTATATTCAATTGTCGAGGGTGTAGTCTAATGGGGATGGCATGAGAACACAGCGGTCTGAGGTATTAAGCCGTCTGTCCAGGTTTGTAGATATGGATAACCATGGGCTGAGAAAGTTCATTCTTATGACCATAGTTGAAACTCGCCAGTTTACAGTGAGTTCTCTTCATAAAGCAGTGAGCCAGAAATTCGAGGTGTCCCGGAAAGTAGTTGCCTCCATGATAGGCTATATCTGTTCGAGGCTTGGCATTCTTCGAGTTAATAAAGCATCTTATAGATCTCCCAAAACCTACATTCTCCGAGATGAGTATGCGGACATTGCCAAATCAGTGCTCTCAGATACCATATGACTTATGTCAAAAAAGCTCCGCGAACAGCTACGACGATAAAGGTCAGATCCAAGTCCGAGTACGCCATCAGCCATTCTAAAGATCCTTACATGGAGCTAATGCTCAGGCTTTTCCAGGACGAATCTACAGCCCTCCGCGGCCATAAGTTCCTCACAATGGTCGAGGAAAGACAAAAAATAGGGAACCCAATCAGGACCCGAGATTGGAAACAGCTATTGGAAGAACTAAATGTCAGCAGATCGGCATTCTATGCCATGAGAAATAAGCTCCTTGGAGCTGGCCTGATAACCAACAAAAATGGTGAGTACCGGTTGTCCGGCATGTTCAGCCGCGACTTAGTGGACATGGCAAGATGGTGGTGGACAGCGGTTCTTAACAATAATCTGGATAATCTATAGGCTGTTTTTGTTACTGTTCTCTTGAAGAAGTCCCTATAAGCTACCTGTTAGTTCTTTTTTTTGCTTTTCTATGGCTTCAAGAACCTTGGCATTCTCCATGTACTCAAGGCTGCTCTGGCAGAACGGACATATGAAGTTTGCCTCGCTCGCTTCATCGAAGATGAACCTAGCACATCCTTCTGTGCACGCATAAAAGATATTGTTCTTCTCGTAAGCCAGTCGTTCTTCAAGATTTCGTAGAAGCCTCTTGGCCTCAGATTCTAGTGCCTTGTCGAAATTCTCAGGACATAACTGCCATAGATAGGTAAGCCATCCGGAGTCCGGGTCCCTCTTGCGTCTGTATATGGCTAACCTGTGCTCGTAGAGCAGATATAGAGTGCGCCTCACTGTGTTCAAGCTTATCCCTGTCAACTCTGCAAGGTGTTCATCCGTGATCTCATCTTCGGGTATATTTTCTACTATACGAACTCCTTCATCTCCGACAAGCTTCATAATATATGCTTTATGAATAGTTTCCTCAACAATAGTCAAAAGATCACCACCAACAGTTCCGTCAAGATTCCCGGTTTAGCCAAGATCCCCAAATGTTATCCTCTGATAGGTCCATATTCATGAGTTGGCATGCGTGTATCCGATCACAAAGAGTTATCCTATATGCCCGACATAGGACGAGCTCCGTAGTTCTTCAGATATGCTCTTACTTACTATTTCTCGTTTCTTCTATATAGCATCATCGTGGTTAAAAAATTTAAGAAGATTTGTGTATAAATTCTGGCATTTAATCATAAGATTATAATCTCATGCATTGTAAAATCAGTAGTTATTTCAATCTTGATCGTTAGATATAAAACATATTAAGGCCTAAAAATAAAAAAGAATGGAGAGGCAAACTTTCAGGTAGAACCAGCCTCAGATAGAAGGCTCTTCAGCCTTTGAATAGACTGCATGGCTTTGTTTGCTTCGCTCATCTTCTCCTGCTCATAGTGCAGCAAGATCTCCTCGATGGGCGTGCTCAACCTGTACACTTTCATGGGCCTGCCCGTTCCGTCGCTTTTGCTTATTCTTTCCTCTATCCAACTGTTCTTGCGCAGCGTGCGTAAAGCTATACTCACCTCTGGCTGCCTAAGATCTGATCCCCTTTCGATCTCCCTCGATGTTGCCTCCTCCACGTTGGCCAGGTAGGCGAGCATATTGGAGACCTTTCTGGGAACTCCCAGACTCCTCAATGTCTCAACTACCTCGATGTCCTTCTCGTCAAACCTCAGTACATAAGATTCTTTCATGGATATCTACTCCCTTCTAATTTGCTCCCGTTAGGAGAGAGATGTACCTTATGATATAAATAGTTTATTTATGTTAAACAATTGAATACTATTATTATGAGCCACAGTAAGTCATAATACAATTAATCACTTTGTAAAAATTTGAATTAACTTCTTTTTATTTTCTCTACAAACTGCCTTTTCTTAGCTATTGCTAAACAAGCCGCCTTGTCTATTCGCCTCTGCATCTCTGGGACGTCCCGGTGAGCCTCCTGTCCAATGGTCTTTTTGATGGGCGTATAGGCGGACTCCCTGAATCGCGGAGAGAAGTCCCTGGCGACTCCATCGATATGCAGCTCTGCGCCACTGCCCTTCTCCACAGTGCCGATGACGTCTATGGCAACTCCAGCAGTCCTAACTATCCTTGCGATCTCTCGCGACTGGTCCTCCGGGGCGATTATCAGCAGTGCATCGATAGAGACTCCCAAATAGTCTATCTCCAGTGTATCCAGCATAATCCGGACTCTCGGGTTGACCAAGTCACGCATCTTCTCCTCCTCGAAGACCAGCTTTACACCAGCCGTGTAGGAGATCTCCTTGGCGTCTCCGCGAATGCCTCCGTTGGTGACATCGGTCATGGCGTGAATGGTCGTGTCTTTCTTGAGTAGGGTCTCACTGGCCTGGAGGAACTTGATGTTCAGGGTCTCGTCGACTACTTCGTGCCAGCCGTAGTAGAGGGCAGCGGCGCAGATAGTACCACCGCCGGCTCCTTCCGTCATCATGATGACGTCTCCGGGAATCGCGTCCTTTCGAGGTGTCAGCTTGTCCGCGACGCCAACAGCCCCGACGCAACCCGTCAGCCGATCCCCGATCACCATATCGCCGCCTATGCGTAGCGTGCTGCCTGTGACCAGGGGCACCCCAATTAGCTCCGATACAGTAGAGATGCCGGCGATGTGGTCGAAGAGTTTGGCAACATCGCCATCGTCCGCCAAATGAATGTCGGAGAGCAGGGCTACTGGTTTGGCTCCCATTACGTAGATGTCGCGTAGAGCAGCCCTTGTGACGTGAAAGCCAGCAAGGAATGGGTAGTCGCTCAACCTAGAGTGCATGCCGTCCACTGTGACGACAACGTAACTCCCACCCGCTTTGACAACTCCTGAGTCGTCAAGCTCAGTTGAGTCTACCACAGCACCGGTCCTGCCTATGACCTCGGCTATCTTCTTGTGAGTGTAGAAGTCGCCGGAGCCTCGTGAGCCAACTCCGAAGTCACCCATCGTCACGCCGGAGTTCTGCAGAGTGAAGACTTCTCCTCTGGGGTTCAGAGTGGCCCGGGCTTCTTCCAGCACTGCTTGAGCCAATTTTTCTGCCTGATCCTTGGAGATCTCCTTTACCTCCATGATCATGGCTGCCAGCTTAGAACCAACTTCTGGGTCGCCTCTGCGTAGGCCCCTCTTTGCAAACCCTTCAAGATCCATGGCTGGCAATTGATCTAGACATAAAAAAGGCTGACTATTCTATTGAAGGGTCTTGAAGGGTGAATATCACGTCGGTTGTAGTTCGGCAAATTTCGGTTCGCGGTTCGGCAATTTCCTTTGCTATTCCTTCTCTAATCCTCTGCCATCTTCCCAGACTTCTGCGGTCATCTTCTTCCGAAGATCCGTTCGAGCTGGGCCTCGTCAAGCAAGACCGCCACCGGTCTGCCATGGGGACAAGTATGAGGATTCTGGCAGGCGTAAAGGTCCTTCAACAGCGTCCTCATCTCGCTGTTGGTCATTTCATGCCCGGACTTTATGGAGCCCCTGCAGGCCAGAATCTTCAGAACCTCCTCTATGTTTGTGGAGTCCGGGCCGATGCGCCCTTGGGAAAAGAAATCGCTCAGGATGTCGTGTATGGCCTCCGGGCTCTCCAGCCTGTAGCCTGTAGATGGAACTGCCCGGATGTTGTAGGTGCTGCCGCCGAAGTGATCGATATCGAAGCCGATATCCGCGAGCACTTCCTTCCAGGATTCGAGGATCTGCTGCTCTTTGGGCGAGAGCTCGATGGTAACAGCCTCGACCAGCTCCTGGGAGATCTTTTTCAGGCTGTACCTCTCCCGGAGGCGCTCGAACCTTATCCGCTCTGCGGCAGCGTGCTGGTCGATGAGCATGAGGCCCTGCTCGCTCTCAGCCACGATGTACAGCTTGAGCACCTGGCCGAGGACCCTTAGCCAGGATGGCCCGACCTCGACCCCTTCGGGACTCTCAAGGTCCACTAACACCCGGCATCCCGCAATTTCCAGGGGAAAGGTGCTCTGCTCCGCAACGCTGGCGATCGCCTGGTCAGCGATCTCCCCGGGCATTCTCCCCCTGGGCTGTCCTGCTGCTGCTTGGCCAATCTCAGATCCTGTCTTTACCTTTAGAGCCTCCGAGACCGCCTCGATCAAGGCTTTTGCAACCTCTTCCTCGTTCTGGAACCGAATCTCCCTCTTGGTTGGGTGGACATTGACATCTATCAAGGACGGATTGATCTCAAGCGAAACCACAGCGATAGGGCTCTTTCCCAGAGGAATGATGGTTCTGTAGGCCTCACGCAGGCTTCCGGCTAAGCCACGGGATGACACTGGCCTGCCGTTGACGAAGACATAGATCCAGTCGGGGCTGGACCGGGTGCAGAGGGGGCCACCAGCAACGCCAGTCAAGCTGAAGCTCCGCGATTCGGCCCGAAAAGGAATAAGCCTCTTGACAGTTTCAAGGCCAAAGACCTTCAGAAGGACATCGTTCCAGTCTTCCGATCTGCTGGACTTGAAGATCGTGCGATTGCCGGTGAAAAGCTCAAAAGAGATGTTGTAGTTGATGATGGCCATCTCTGTCACTAGCTCAGTCACTCGCACCAGCTCGGCGCTGGCGCTCTTCAGGTACTTCAGTCTGGCCGGTACGTTGTGGAACAGATCCCTGACGGCTATGCTGGTCCCAGCAGGGCAGCCGATATCCTTGATCTGGGATACCTTGCCGTCGACTATTTTCATGTAGGATCCAGAAAGAGCCGCCCGAAGCTTTGTATGGACCTCCACGCTCCCTGAAACGCTTGCAATGCTCGAAAGAGCCTCGCCGCGAAAACCTAGGGTTGAGATGCTGCTCAGATCCAAAGCACTGGATATCTTGGATGTAGCGTGTTTCTGGAAGGCCAGGGACAGGTCTTCCTGGCCTATGCCGCAACCGTCGTCGGTCACTTTTACCAGACTCTTGCCGCCATCTATCACCTCGATGAGTATTCTGGTTGCACCCGCGTCGATGGAGTTCTCCACAAGTTCCTTGACGACGGAGGCGGGCCTCTCGATTACCTCGCCTGCTGCTATCTTGTTTATGGTGTCCTCATCCAGGAGTCTGATCTTATGCATCGGCATCTCTTGATTTCAAAGCGCTTATCTCTCTGCTTGGATATCTTCTTTAGAATAAGGCGAGGTTGGATAATATAAATATCTTCTTCAAAGGGAAGGACAATACTCGTGATGTGCTGAGGGCTGCTTACCAATTGACGATGGCTCGATATTTGAAAGGCACCAAAATGTTTTTTACTTGTTTAACAATCTTAAAACACATGATTGACGGTGTCAGGGACTAACTGGCGGCTGTCAAGACCATAAAATACTGCGATGTGACTACGAGAGCGCCAAGAAAGAAGTAGCTGGGTATTTCCAGATGAAAGGCGAAGCATATGCCTCAGATGTCAGCATAGATCTACAGCTAGATTATGAGTTGGTATGCAAGATCATGGATGACCTGCAGAAGGAAGGCAAGATGGAGCCTATCTAATGTTGGGCTACGAGATCGGCGACTCGATCTACGGTCACAGGATCATAGATTATGCAGGAAGGCAAGCGATCCCGTGGTCAATGGTCAATAGTGCCAGGCACAATCATCAGTCTTCGGCTTCGACTCTGACCTTGCCTATGAAAAGGCTCTCCTCGACCGGAGCCGAAACCTGATCCTCTTTCAAAACCAGCAGATAAGCCTCTATTGCCTCTTTGGTGTTTCGCAGGGTTTCATCAATGGTCTCACCCTGAGAGTAACAGCCCGGAAGAGCCGGAACCTCGGACCAAAAGCCGCCCTCCTCCGCCTGATGTATCAGAATCGTATAATCCATAATTCAATCACCTTTTAAGAGCTTCAAGAACGCATCATCATCAAGCCCCGCCTTTCTTATTGCCGATTTGAGAAGGCCGATCTTGAGATCTCCTGAGACGGGAATGGTTATAAGTTGGCCGTTTGGCATCTTGATGTTGACATGGTCTCCCTTGCCCTGGCGTACAATTCCTCCAGCCTCGACAAAAATCTTGACCGCATCCTTGCCACGCACACCTCTCAATAGGCTCACTACTAATCCGCCTCGACTGTTTGCAACAACACATTACCGTAGACGCTTTTTATACATGTAGTTTTCGCGAAACGAAGGCCTCAGTGGGATGAGAACCCCGCGCGTCAATCCTGCTCAGCAATTCTTAGATCCAAAGACCGCCAGGCAGAAGGCGCATAGAATGAAGGCGGCGGTGCTAGGCACTTGCCCATAAACTTAACATATGATGAAGAACTATAACGAAAATGGAGGGATTATGATATCTAGGAACGCTAATAGAGCTCTGTCGATAGTGTTATTTGCATCGCTAATTTTGGCTTTATTCCCGTCTGTTGAAGCCAAACCTGGAATTTGTCCGAATTATTATGGTCCGTATGAACCTAATCCCATTGGGCAACAGGGTTGCGAAAATATGATTCAACCAGGAACCTATAATATTCAGTGGGCTCATGGGCCAGAGAGTGGTTGGGATTGGCAGTATTGGGACCGATTGGATATGAAGGCAAACACGAAGTACGTGCTGACGTATGACTCAAGAGGAGAACTATCAATTGATGAATCAGAGGATTCCAGCTTAACCGGATATACCGTGATTTGCGGTAGAAACAACGGACCAGATGAACTCGTTTTCTGCCTTGAGAAAGCCTGAAATACAAATCAGGCAGATCTCCCCTGTTTTGTGAGAGGCGAATAGAACTAAATCAATTTCGAATTGGGATCTCTGAAGTGCATAAGACAGATGCCCCCATTTCAGTCGAGGAGAAAGGTCAAAATACCACATTGACCGTCCAAGAAAAGTCAACCGGAATTTAACAGGGGTTTTCGGTCCACAAGGATCGTCATATGACATGCGTTATCCAACTTTACACCGCTGATGATGTTGGAAGCAATCCGATCCCTAAACCGAAAGCCACTCCTCGCGGCTGATCCCGCCCTCTCGAAGAATTTCCAAAAGTAGGTTTATGCCGATCTCTTTTTTATGCGGATTAGGGATCTTGATACGATTTGTCCCTCGGGTCATGAAGGCATGATCAGGACCAATGTACGGACCTACAAATCCTATTTCTCTTGAGTCGTTTTATCAGATCCCGGCGAGATACGGGTGTGAGTCTATTCGACAACAGGAGCTGTCTCCTGGGGGAAGGTTATTGTATGGCCACCAATCGTTGGGATTGGATGCCCTAACCGGATGCCCAAAAGCACCCATTCTTCTATAACTCCAATAAGTTCCCTTCTTGCCTCTTCGATAGTTTTGCCTGTGGCCCATGCGCCAGGGAGATCTGGAACAGAGACAAAAATAGGTTCCTCTTCGCTTTCAAGTGTCTTATAGACCGCTCTCTCTAAGGCGGCTGCTATATACTCCGCGAACATATCAAGATCCTATTGACGCCTATTGAGATTTAACATTATCCTGACCCCGTATTGCAACAACATCTCAGTCCTCAGCAGGCTTTGTTATGCTGGGCTTTTGCAGCCAACGGCTTAACGTACAAAATTTCCGTTTCGTTAGGTGACCCCTACTTGGTGCTGACGTCCTGCTGTTGCAGCGGCGGCCCACCGCGGCTGTATGCCATTCTATCCAGGACAGCCAGCCAGTCGAAATCGGTGAAGCTCTGAGGAGTTAGTGCGAAGTAAGTCGGGTTCTTCATACTGCCCGAGCGAATCGGAAGAGCCGCGATTTCCGAGGTTGGAAGCCCTTGGCCTTTGTGAGTTGGAATGAACCGCGCCGGCCCTGGCACGGCTGTCAGCCTCGCCTCAAGAGTGCCGGCTTTTGGCTGGCCGATGCCATTGACATCAGAAACGCCCACGGCCGTTCCGATGACGGCATAGCACTGGCCTAACATCTCACTCAGGTGCGCTCCCGCCGGCCACCAAGTTAATAGGTCAGTGCCCAGTTGCCACTCTGCCTTTCCGCGCTTCAGATGGCTGTTGTGAGCGAAGGCCAGCACTTTCCCCCGGCCACGCTCACGGGATACCATGTACGCCAGATTATCCGCCATCAATGCATCACGTAGGCCGAGACCTTCGACAATCCTTTTGCCCGACTCCGATTTTCGCGCCAGCGCGGCATGATAGTTCAGCAACTGCCGTGCGACTGTTGCATACTGCATGGCTTCCAAATAGCGGCTTTCGTCGCTTTTGGCCACCAAATCGGGACGGCGTGCGCCCAGTTCTGCAATTAGATCCTCAGTCTCAATCCTGAGCGCAGTTGCTGCTGGCGACATGCCTACCGACTTCGTCGGATCCATCGCAGCAGCGGGGTTCTCCCAATCGGCATCTTGGCCGAAAAGCGGGTCGATGCGCTGGCGATGCTCCTGGCCGCTAACGCTATCGATCGAGGCGAGGTAATCGAGAACAAAATGAAGGACTTGCCTTGGACTATCGCTGACGGTCATTTCGGTCGGACTATCGAAGCCGTAGAAATGGAGTTTGACGCGATTGGAAGGATCGGCATTGTAGCGGCGCATCCACTCTACGAGTTCTCGATTCGCGTCGAGCTGGCCGAAGCCGTGGCTAAATCCGGCCTCCTGCACAGTCTCATATGATGCTGGGCTGCGACCAGCCACGTACTCGTTCACTACATGGGCCCGAGGGAAACTGCTCTCGATGGCAATGGCGCTGTAGCCATGCTCCTCCACCAAGCGCTGGAAGAGCCGGTTGCGAAGTATAAGAATGTCCTCGCCGCCGTGGAGTGCTTCTCCAAAGCCAAGCAACTCCACCGAGCCGTCAAGTGAGGCGATGACCTTGTCAATGGAAGCGTTGAAGATTTCGGACGAATCGACGGAGAACGGAATCGCTTCCTGTCGAATCCAATCTTCGAGCGTTGCATGCATCATGGTAGTAGGGGTCAACTCCTCAATTTATTGCGGCCGAGCGGCATTGCTTTCGCCAGATTTTCTCTATATATCCTGTCCTTGTAGAGGCATTTATCAAATTTGTTTATGGTGTCCTCATCCAGGAGTCTGATCTCATCCATCGGCATCTCTAACCTTTCAGCATCTTCTGGTATTCTGCCAGCTTGTTATGCGCCTCGCGTGGAGTCATGGAATCAAGATCCAATCCAAGGATCTCATCTGCAACTGGGTCGCTATTTATCTGCTTTTCTTGCAGGCCCGGTTCTCCGCCAGGCTGGTCAAAGAAAATCAACTGGGTGTACTTCGATGACTTTCTGCCTCTTTTCGAGCCAGCCAGAGGATCTATCACCGTCTCGCTCTCAATCTCCCTGAGAACCTCGTTCGCCCTCTTGATAACCGCCTCGGGAACCCCGGCCAGCTTGGCTACGTGGACTCCGTAGCTCTTGTCTGTGGCGCCTGGTACTACAGACCTCAGGAAAGTGATAGAACCGCCCTCTTCTTTGACGGCCATGTTGTAGTTCTTGACTCCCGGCAGAACTCCTTCCAACTGAGTGAGCTGGTGGTAGTGGGTGGCGAAGATGGCCTTGCCCTTGACCACGTTGTGAAGGTACTCGGAGATGGCCCAGGCGATGGCCAGGCCGTCAAATGTGCTTGTGCCCCGGCCCACCTCGTCCAGGAGGACCAGGCTGTCCTTGCTGGCGTTGCCGAGGATGTTGGCAAGCTCAGTCATCTCAACCATAAATGTGGACTGGCCGGCGGACAGGTCGTCGTAGGCACCCACCCTGGTGAATATCCGATCAACAATGGAAAGGGTTGCAAAAGAGGCGGGAACGAACGAGCCCATCTGGGCCATGATGACGACAATGGCTACCTGGCGCATGAATGTGGACTTGCCTGCCATGTTAGGTCCTGTTAGGATGATGAGTCGGCTGTTGCTTGTGTCCAGGTAAACGTCGTTGGGCACAAATCCACCCTTCATGGCCTTGTCCAGAACCGGGTGACGGGAGTCTCTGAGAGCGATCCTGCCCTCGGAGTTGAACTCGGGTTTGACAAGAGCGTTCTCTGAAGCCACCTGAGCCAGGGAGCAGAGCACATCCAGCTCACCCAAGGCGATGGCCCTGGACTGAATCTGCCTGGCGTGAGCCGCCACCTCCGACCTGACACGCGCGAAGATCTCTTGCTCCAGGGCTACTGATCTCTCCTGTGCTGATATTACCTTGGCCTCAGTCTCTTTCAGCTCGGGTGTTATGAAACGCTCGGCGTTGGCCAGGGTCTGCTTACGCTGGTAACTCTCGGGAACCAGATGCAGGTTCGCCCTTGACACCTCTAGGTAGTAGCCGAACACGCCGGTATAGCCGACCTTCAGGGACTTTATGCCTGTTCGCTGCTTTTCCGAGCTCTCCATCCGGGAGATCCAGGCCTTGCTGTCCCTGAGGATTGACCTGAGATCATCAAGCTCGTTGTCAAAACCATCGCGGATAATCCCACCGTCGCGGGTGTTGGCTGGTGGATCGTCAGCAATGGAGCGGCCCACCAGGCTGATGACATCCGTTACCGGAACGGGATCTAGCCGGGAATGCAGATCTTCGAGATATGATGGATATGATTGATTATATCTATTGGCTCTATCGGGCGGTCCGTAGTTATTGCAGTCCTTCAGGGCCTCGAAGAGTCCGGACAACCTCTCCAGAGTGCTCTTGAGGGCAACCATGTCCTTGGGAGTCGCAGCGCCACAGGAGACCCGTCCTACCAGCCTTTCCAGGTCTGCTGCTCCTATTAGCATGTTTCCAAGGCTGGTCCGAAGGACTGGATTTTTTATCAGCTCGTCTATGGCGTCCAGCCGCCGCTTTATCTCTGGAAGGGAGACCAATGGAATCTGAATCCACTTAGCCAAAGTCCTGAAGCCCATAGGAGTCTGTGTTTGGTCCAAGTACTCCAGCAGGGTTCCCCTTCTTGAGCGATCCCTGATGTTCCTCATCAGCTCAAGGTTTCGCAGGGTGATCTCGTCCAGGACCATGAACTCCGAGCAGGAGTAGAGCCGGATTTCATTTATGTGGCCTAGAGCATCGAAATGGGACTGGTGGAGGTACTGGAGGATGGCCCCACAGGCCCTGGATGCCAGCGTTTTTTCAGCCAGCCTGAACCGTTCCGCCCAACCCTGACCGAATTGAGCCTCTAAGGCTGATCTCGCATTGTCCAAAGAAAAGCTTGGCTCGTCCAGCTTTTGAACCTTGAGGCCATCAAGATATAGATGAGAGATATCGGCAGAAGAAGAAGAAGAAAGGCACTCGGCGGGCCGAAATCGAGCCATCTCCGACTTCAGCCGATCGGATTCGATCTCTGTGGTGAGTAGCTCTCCGGTTGAGACATCAACGAAGGCCAGGCCAGCCCGTCCATTCTCCTGCTCCTGCACAACAGCGGCCAGGTAGTTGTTGGAGGAATCCTCCAACATGGAGGGCTCAATTATGGTCCCCGGCGTAACAACGCGGGTTATCTCCCTTTTCACCAACCCTTTGGCGAGCTTCGGGTCCTCCACCTGATCGCAGATGACGACCTTGTGCCCTGACTTCACCAGCCTTGCAAGATAGACGTCAAGAGCATGGTAAGGGACGCCCGCCAGGGGTATTTTATTCCCGGCTTCGTCCTTCTGCCTGGAGGTGAGGACTATGTTCAGGTCCCTGGAGACTGCCACTGCATCCGCTGCAAAGGTCTCGAAGAAGTCGCCTACCCTGAACAGCAGTATGGCATCAGGGTACTGCTTCTTTATGCTGTAGTACTGCTCCATCAGAGGAGAAATTTTACTTGCTGCCATTGATGTCTATGTTTCCCGATCTCTTATTAAGAAGCAATATCGACTTGCTCTTATCGACTAACTTTTCAGCAGTAATTCCAAGGGCCCTGCGTCCTTATTCTTCAGATTGCTTCATCTTCTTTGATGTATTCACGAGGGTGCCCTGTAAAGAGTCTCTTTTTCTCTTACCACGGTCTATCTAACTCTGGCCGACTAAAAGGCTTCGGATGAAAAACCATCGAGGCCAGATGAAGAGGACCGCTCAGAGCCTGGCAATTATTTTTATCGTAATACCCCGCAGCTCTGCAGCGGGGTGCGCCGCAGCCGTTTGATTATGTAAATTGGATATTATGCTCGATAATAATCGCATATAAATGGTGTTACAGAGCAGAAAGATGTGCTATCCATGAAATCCCGAAGGTCAAAATCAATGCAATGCATATCAAAGCAAAGGCTTTGAATAACCGGTAATTATCAATCAGCAATATCCCCACACATGCGGTTAACAGACCCAGACCAGAGGTTATACTGGAGGTGACGTCTATTATGTGATACGAGTTCCAATTTGTAAACAATCCGACACACCCTATAAAATATAATGTGCCTCCGGCCATCATTATAGTAGTTCCATCGTCACTTTTCATATCGGTTAACCTAGTACATATTGCTCGGATGTAGGTCTTGTGGTCAAAAGGGGTCCAAGGCGGACTGCGTGTCTCTCCTCCGGCTATTGTAGGTTAAGAGTGAATACGTTGCCGACTCCATAAAATCGATATCGTTATCTGTAGAGTCTCGAAATATTTTGCAGCCAGTTTAGTCTTGAGCGTTTAACTTAGGACATGAATTTAAACAGGTTAAAGCGTCATTATTATATTGACCTTGTCTATATCTAGTGCCCTTTCATAGAAAGTTTACTCGATTTTCTATGGGCTTTACAATTTTATCCTCATGATTTTTATTTCTCCAGATGATATAACGTCGGATTGCACTTGCTAATTCTTCGTGGCTCTGGTAATTCGAGTTTCGAAT
>JBGQAL010000109.1:0-9514 GCA_041494285.1 Methanotrichaceae archaeon | reverse complement strand
CCGATGAGCTTGGTGCTTGGGAGCAAGATCGGAATGCAATCGGGGCAACAGTAAGATGGAAATTCAATAAAAATGATGCCAGGGCAAAACTCCAGAGGCATTACCTTAACTTGCAAAATTAATGTTCCTGAGCACTAGTATTATCCTGGCAACTTCATCTTAGAGGTTCATGTCTAAGCGAATGAAAACCCATATATATTTCTCACCTATCTGATTTGTTTCAATTATCTCAAAATTAATAAGCACCGGTATAATAACATGCTAATCGACGTAATAATCTCTAGCACCTCTCGATTCCAGAAGTTCGGGCCTGTGGCCAGACCCGAGGATGCCATAGATCTCTCCGGCCAGGTCATCCTTGACAAGGTCAAAGTTGCGGGGTACGACTCGTCCTACAGCCTCTTGCCGGATGGCATTGAGCCAATACGTAACGCAGTCCAGAGCAGCAGCGCTGATGCAATTGTGATCTGCGGTGGAACAGGCCTCACTCACCTGGACCTTACCTTGGAAGCGGTGGAGCCGCTGTTCGAAAAGGAGATTCCTGGGTTTGGAGAGATCTTCCGGCTAAAAAGCCTTGATGAGGTCGGCACCAGGGCCATACTCACCAGAGCTTCAGCCGGGGTCTATCACGGAAAACCAATATTCTGCCTTCCCGGATCTCCAAACGCCGCACGGCTGGGGATGGAGCTGATCCTGGCTGAGATAGAGCACATCCTCAAGCACATCTCCGAGTAAAATTAAAATAATTATAAACATATTAATATATATCGAGCCACAGTATCTTTATATCATTAGCTCGCTGTTAATGCTAGTCTATTGTCACGGAGAGGATAGCCATGGAGACCGCCATTCCAGTTCGGGATGTAATGACCCGCCCAGTAATCACAGCTGATGCCGATATCGACGTCTTGACAGCCGCCAAACGAATGGCTTTAGCGAACGTGGGCTGCCTAATTATAGTAGTCGCTGGAGAAAAGCCCATCGGCATACTCACCGAAAGAGATCTGGTCAAGAAGATAGTCGCCAAGGCTGCGGATCCCCAGGCGGTTAAGGTAGGAGATGTCATGAGTTCGCCCTTGGTGACGATTTCTCCCGATGCCAGCCTGCGCGATGCTGCCTCTTTGATGCTTAAATCCCGCATTAAGAGACTTCCCGTGACCTCAAACGAAAGGTTGGTCGGGATAATCACGGATACCGATCTGGTCTCCGGGTCCTCTCTCGGCCTTAGCGATGTCCTGAGCGATCTTTTAGAGATGCACAGAGAGAGCATCCACTTCCAGGAGGCTAGGGGGGTTGTACGCGGAATTTGCGAAGTGTGCGGCCAGCTCTCAGACACCCTGGATAACGTGAACGGCGAGCTGCTCTGCTGGAGCTGCAGGGACGGCAACAAATAATTATATTGGTTGCTGGACAGGTGGAGTTGATTATGTTAGTAGAAGATATTATGTCCAGAGATCCTCTTTACGTAGAGGATTCAACTTTTCTGACCAATGCACGTCAGCTGATTAGGGATAACCATGTTCGAGGCTTGCCTGTGGTAGACGGCCAGAAGCGTGTCATAGGCATTGTTACCACCCAGGATATGTTGAGGGTAACATCGACCAGGTCTAACGTCACTGTATCAGGGTTCACGGTTAGCGTGCCCCTGGTAACGGGAGACACGAACGTGATGGACGCCGCCAAGCTCATGCTGCCCCAGAAGAGCATCATACTTCCGGTGGTCCAATCCCAGGAGAACCCAGTCCTGAGGGGAGTTATAAGCATCCTGGATATTTTTGGAAGTATCAATCCAGTTAAGGTGCCGGACAGAGCCATCTCGGAGATAATGAGCACCAAGGTGGTTACCGCTACTCCAGATGAGCCCATGACCAAGGCCTGGGACAAGATGCTGGAATCGGACTTCACCGGTCTACCTGTTGTAAACGATAAAGGCGAGCCAGTGGGGATGATAACCAGGTTCGATATACTTAAACGAGGATGGGCAAGGATCGGCAAGGAAGATGGAGCCAAGATCAGAGAGGCTCCCCATCTTCACGTGGACAAGCTGATGAGCACCCCAATATTCAGCTTAACGCCGGAGGATAGCTTGCACAGTGCCATAGAGATGATGCTAAAGCAGGACATCGGCCGGATATCGATCGTGGACCATGGAAAGCTCGTGGGTATAGTCGATAGATACGATCTGATCAGAAGTTATCTTGGTGAGAGAAAATGAAAAGAGGGCCAGGAACAGGGAAGGATGTAACCAGAATTCCACAGAAAGAGAACAGAATGCCCATATCCTCCGGTTACGGAGAAAGGGGACCGCAGTTTGATTCCAGGCAGACAAAGCGCACGGGTGAGGTGCTCAGCATTGCCACCTCGGAAGTCGTAACGGTTCCGCCTACCACGACCATCATGGGTGCCATAAAGACCATGACCCACTACGGGTTCTCCAGGCTGCCCATAACCGACGCTGGGACTAACCGCCTGACGGGTTTCGTCACCAGCGTAGACGTAGTGGACTTCCTGGGCGGGGGTCTTCGGCACAACCTGCTGAGTGAGAAGTACAAGGGAAACATATTCACAGCCATAAATGCCGACATTAGCGACATAATGAGCACCAAATTGACCTACATCAGCGACAAATCATCGATCAATGATGCTCTAAAACTGATGTACGAGAAGAACGTAGGCGGATTGCCCATCGTTGACGAAGATACTAAGATTAAGGCCATAGTCACTGAAGAGGACTTCACGAGAATGGCAGCAGGCCAGGAGACTGGTATTTCTGTTGAGGCCTACATGAGCGAGAATGTTGTCACCGCTCCGACCCAGACAGCCATCGAGAAGATGACCCGGATGATCATTCAGAAAGGCTTTCGAAGGATGCCGGTTGTCCAGGATGGAGTCCTGATTGGATTGGTGACCGCTTCGGACATAATGAAGTACATGGGCAGCGGAGAGGCCTTCGAAAAGGTGGTCACAGGAGATATCAGCGAGGTTATGGCCCAGCCCATAAAGGCGCTGATCAAGAAGGACCTGGTCAGCACTGAGAGAAAGGTCGACCTGGGAGCGGCTGCCAGGAAGATGGTCGACAACAGCATTGGGTGCCTGCCGGTAATGGACAAGGGATCGCTGGTGGGAATTCTGACCGAGAGGGACTTTGTCAGGGCCTTGGTAGATAACAAGGGGGTCTTGCCATGATAAAGAAAGTAAAGGACTACATGAGATCACCCGTCTACGTCATTGAGAGAAATGAGCCCATTCAGAGGGCCAGAAACCTGATGTTCAAGTATGATGTAGGCAGGCTGCCGGTTATGGACAATGGAAAGCTGGTAGGCATTGTGACCAAGTACGACATAACCAACCGGCTGTGCCAGGCTGCTCCCGAGTGGCGAAGGCGACCCATTGACCTGGTCCCCATCCATCTGGTCATGACCGAGAGTCCGGTAACAATCTTCCCGGATGCCACCATGACCCAGGCGGCTGTCCTGATGATAGAGAACGAGGTCAGTGGCCTGCCTGTGGAAAAGGATGGGGAGATCACAGGCATGATCAGCTCCAGGGACATGGTGAGGTACTTTTCGGAGCAGGACGTGAAGGCCAGAGTGGGAGATATAATGTCCACGAACCTGGTCAGCGTTCATAGGCATCACACTATATCCCACGTCCTGGAGCAGATGAACCTCCAGGGAGTCGGAAGAGTGCTGGTGTATGAGGATAACAAGACGCTAGTGGGCATCATCACTCGCTCCGGCCTGACATTTTCCAGCATGATGGGTCCCAACGACGAGATGGAGACGAAGGATATCAAGATGACCAGGAAGGAAAGCAGCGCAGGTAGGAAGCAGTACCGGTACGTAAAGGAGGTGCCCCTGGTGGCCGAGGACATAATGAACTCGCCCATCATGAGCACAAGCGCCGAGATGAAAGCGGTGGATGCGGCCAAGATCCTGGCAGACAAGTACATATGCGGAATGCCGGTGCTGGAGAACGACAACATAGTGGGCTTCTTCTCCACTGACGAGATAGTCGCCGAGATAGGGAGATGGTGAACTATGCAGATAAAGGACATAATGACCGAGCCGGTGACCATTGACAAGTCGGAGAGGCTGGGCCACGCTCACGACCAAATGGAGAAGTATGGCCTACGCAGGCTTCTGGTTACCAACAACGGCAAGCTGGGCGGGATAATCACAATGAGGCAGATTGCCCGTGTCCTCGGTACCAGGAAAAGCCTGGGAATGCCGGCATCGTCTCTGCACGTAGCAGCCGCTACCTTGGACGCCGTCATAAAAGTACTTCCGGAGATGGATATAGGGGATGCCATGGCTCTTCTTCAGAAGACTTCGGTCCTGGTGGCCATGGACGGGGATAAGATCCTGGGTTGGGTGCGGCCCAGAGAGGTGTTGGGCGCGGTGAACATCGATGGCAAGGCGAGCGATGCCATGAGGTTTCCCCTGTTTGTAAACCCCAACGATCGGCTGGTCCATGCTCGAAGGATGATGCTGGACAGAGACGTTGGAAGGCTTCCGGTCGTGGACTGTGCCAGGCTTGTGGGTATTCTCACTGAGCGCGATGTGACCAAGTCTTTAAGGGCGTTTCGAGATCTGAACTCGACAGCTAGCAAACAGTATGCTCGAATAAGCAACCTTCTCGTGTCCGACGTGATGACCCGGGATGTGAAGAGCATTCACGCCGACATGCCCCTAGATGAAGTAAAGAAGATATTACTCACGGAGAACCGGGGAGGCCTCCCTGTCCTGAACCAGAAGGAAGAGCTGGTGGGGATGATCACCAGGCGGTCTCTCATCGACTATCTTGTAAGAACCAGATGAATCTCCAGAGAATAGCCGATAAGCTTGGAATAACCCTCAAAAAGCTGGAAAGCCTGCAAGAGAACATAATAAGAAGGTCGAGCTGGCCCGAGCCGCGGCTGCAGAGGTTTGAAAAGGCCTCTTCCGGGATCGAGGCCGGCACGGTCATCTTCGACAACGGCGACATCGTCTACGGATACCCCAAGATCAGAAGGGCCCTGATGCTCAAGGCCGCCATAAAAAGATATTTTTCAGACCGCGTTGCTGTCGAGGAGAAGATTAACGGCTACAACGTTCGCGTTGCCAGCATCGACGGCGAGGTAGTGGCCTTGACCAGGGGCGGGTTCATTTGTCCCTATTCCACAGAGGTGGCCTCAAGGCTTATACCTGGAGCGGTCTTCGATGATCATCCTGAGCTGGTCCTATGCGGCGAGATGGTGGGACCGGAGAATCCTTATGTTCCTAAGGATATTTACCCTACGGACTCCATTGATTTTTATCTCTTCGATCTATCGCGCAAGAACTGGAAGGGAACACTGGGCGTTCACAAAACTCATGAGTTCGCTGAGGAACACGGCTTGCGGGCGACTCCAATGCTTGGCGAGTTCCGAATGGATATGGCCTACGATGAGATCATTGGGATAGTGGAACGATTGGGAAAGAAAGGCCGTGAAGGCATAGTCATGAAGGATCCGGAGAACAAGGCTATGCCTGTGAAGTACACCTGCTCTGAGAGCAACTGCAGCGACCTGAATGTAGCTTTCAGGTACTACAACGATTATGCTCTGGACTTCTTTGTCTCCCGAGCTGTCCGGGAAGGGTTCCAGTCTGCGGAATTGAACGAGTCTGAGGAGGAGCGCAGGGCCAGAGCTCTGCGGATAGGCGAAAGCATACTTCTTCCTCTGGTGGATACCGTTAAGAGGAAGATGAGCGGAGAGCAGATAGTCCAGCAGGTACAGATCAGGGTGAAGAACATCCAGACGGCCCGGGATTTCGAGTATCACCTGCGCAGGAGCGGCATGAAGGCCATCTTCGATCAGCCTGAGCCGGACGATGAAGGCGGTTACCTGGTCAGGATCACCAAGCTGGTCATGAGCACCAACGATAAGACGCAGGCTCTTATCGAGGGAGAGATGTGGTAGGAACTAACGGTTGGTCGCATCTATGAGCGAAATATGCGATGTAGAGATGGAAGGGCATCTGATAGATTCGCTGATACTGACTAAGGCCCTTGACAAGATAATGGACATGGGCGGGGAGTTCGAGATCAAGGCCTTCAGGATCGGCGAGAGGAAGGACGACACTAGCTACGTTCAGATCACTGTCATGGGCAGGGACTCTTCCCACCTGGACCAGATCCTCCTGGAGCTTCACGCCCTGGGTGCTAGGCTGGTTGAGATAGAGGATGCCAAGATTGAGATAGCTCCGAGTGACATGGTAGTTCCCAAGGGATTCTACTCTACCACCAACCATCCCACCTATGTGCGTTACAACGGCACCTGGGCTGAGGTGGAGAACAACCACATGGACTGCTTGATAGTGCTGCAAGACGGCAGAGCCGTGTGCACGCCTCTAGGCCACATCAAGAAAGGAGACTGCGTAGTTGTCGGCACCTCGGGAGTCAAGGTCGTTCCGCCGGAGCGGCCAAGGCAGAAGACCTTCTTCGGCTTCATGTCCAATGAGGTCTCCTCTGAGCGTCCCAGTGGCGAGATCGTTAAACAGCTTGCAGGAGAGATCATCAGCACAAAGCGCGCGGGCGGAAAGATCGCTGTCGTGTGCGGCCCTGCCGTGGTGCACACCGGAGCTGCACCGTCGCTTGCCAAGCTGATTCGGGACGGCTACGTTGACGTCCTTCTGGCGGGCAATGCAATTGCAGTCCACGATATCGAACGCCAGCTCTTCGGGACCAGCCTAGGAATGAACTGTGCGGGGAACGCCACCTCTGGCGGACACCGAAACCATCTCTACGCGATAAGTGAGATAATGGCCAGCGGTTCCATCAGGAACGCCGTTGAAGAGGGCAAGCTGAAAGGCGGTATAATCTTCGAGTGCATCAAGAAAGGAATCCCCTTCATCCTTGCCGGATCCATCCGGGACGACGGCCCTCTGCCCGAGGTGATAACTGATACAGTCAGGGCAAAGGACGCCATGGACAAGGCCCTGCGAGGCGTTGACATGACCATAATGATGAGCACGATGCTTCATTCCATCGCCGTGGGCAACCTGCTGCCGTCTTACGTCAAGACCATCTGCGTGGACATCAATCCGTCCACTGTCACCAAGCTCATGGACCGGGGATCGGCCCAGGCCATAGGTCTGGTCACAGACATAGGAATCTTCCTGCCGCAGCTTGTGGAGGAGATAGAGAAACAGGAGACCAAAGGAGTCGCAGTTAGTTGCGTCGATCGCAACTCTTAAATTTATGGCAGCGTTGGATTAATTGCGCCGCCGTGGCTTAGCCCGGTCAAAGCGGCTGATTCGTAAGACTTCGCGTCCGATAGATCAGCAGTTCATGGGTTCGAATCCCATCGGCGGCTTAAATCTCACAGATCTGCAATCATTTTTAGGATTCATTGCAAGTTCTAAAGGGCTTGAAGATGGCAAGTCGGGTGACGTTCCCTTCAGAGTTTATAAGCTTTAAATACCCATGCTTTATATACCCCTTCTTTATAAAGGCTTGAGTGGAGACGCGCGAGTATGGAGTCCACAATAAATATAGAGAACGTTGTCGCATCCACAAAGCTGGCTGACGAGTTCGATCTTATCAAAATTGAAGCTGAGCTAGAGGGTGCTGAGTACAACAAGGAGAAGTTCCCTGGTCTCGTTTACAGGGTCAAGTCGCCCAGGGCAGCTTTTCTGATCTTTACCTCCGGCAAGGTAGTGTGCACGGGGGCAAAGAACGTCGAGGATGTCAGGACCGTGATAACCAACATGGCCAAGACCCTGAAGTCCATCGGCTTCGACAAGATCGACCTGAACCCTGAGATCCACGTTCAGAATATTGTGGCCAGCGCTGATCTCAAGACAGACTTGAACCTAAACGCCATCGCTCTAGGCCTGGGCCTGGAGAACATCGAGTACGAGCCCGAGCAGTTCCCCGGACTGGTTTACAGGATCAAGCAGCCCAAAGTTGTGGTGCTGATATTCAGCTCCGGAAAGCTCGTGGTCACGGGCGGCAAGTCGCCAGCGGAGTGCGAGGAGGGCGTGAAGATAGTGCGCCAGCAGCTGGAGAATATGGGTCTGCTCTAACTTCATCTTCCCCTAGATTCAATCTTTTATCTAAAATATAAGTTAGGTAGGAATACCAGCAATGTCTACAGGCATGTTTCTCATCCAGGACGACGGTCAGCTTTTGGAGATGGAGGAGCTGCCATATCCATCCGAGGATCAATTGCAGGAACTTCTGGCCAAGTATCCAAACCTTCTTGCTGGAGATCAGATAGACATCGATAAACCTAGAAAGTGGTTTCTCGTTTCCAGGGAAGCGGCTCTGCCCTCGGAGGAAAATGGCGCCGATCGGTGGTCCGTTGATCATCTATTCCTAGATCAGGACGCCATTCCCACACTGGTGGAGGTTAAGAGGAGCAGCGATACAAGAATCAGGCGCGAGGTTGTGGGCCAGATGCTGGATTATGCTGCCAATGCCGTTGTCTATTGGCCGGTGGAGGAAATTAGAGCCAAGTTTGTGACCACCTGTAATGCAGAAGGCAGCGATCCTGAAGAGAAGCTTAGAGCGTTCCTTGATGCTTCAGAGGATTCGGAAACGTTTTGGGGCAAGGCCAAAACTAATCTACAGGCCGGCAAAGTACGCATGCTCTTTGTAGCCGATAAAATACCCGCTGAGCTTCGGCGTATAGTTGAGTTCTTGAATGAGCAGATGGACCCGGCCGAAGTACTGGCGGTTGAGATCAAGCATTATGCTGGACAAGGCTGGAAATCGCTGATCCCAAGAGTCATCGGCCAGACTGAAGAAGCAAAGGAAAAGAAAAAACCACATACTGAACGACAATGGGATGAAAAGTCCTTTTTCGAGGAATTGGCATCCAGGCGAAGCTCTGAGGATGCAGAAGTTGCTAGGAAGATTTTGGATTGGGCGAAAAATAAACTGCCCAGGTTTTCGTGGGGTAAAGGCAAACAAGACGGATCTTTTTTCCCGATATTGGATCACAATAATATATCCTATTATCCGATCGCGGTTTGGACATACGGCAAAGTCGAAATTCAATTTCAATGGCTGAAAACAAGATCGCCATTTGATCGCGAATCCAGACGAAAAGAGTTACTGGATCGCCTCAACCGGATTCCCGGCGTTCAGATTCCAGCCGAAGCAATAACTCTCCGTCCCAATATTTTTCTATCGGTGTTCAAAGAGGAAGCTGCTCTCAAGCAATTCCTTGAAACCCTTGACTGGGTTGTTCAAGAGATCAAAGCATCTTGAAATCTCGAATAAAAAAGAGTTTTTAGCAATCGCCTTCATCTTCAGCTCTTGATTTCAAGGCTGTATACCGATATCTACCGTCTTAACGCAAGCGTTCCTGTTCCTACTCGCTAACTTGGCGTTCCAATTTCCACGATTCTAGTGCTCTATAACACAAGTTTTAAATCTCATAATATGTTATAAAATAAAATTGTGTCACGAAAAACAATATTCTGTGTGAAATTGAAAGAGGAAGACCGAGACGAGCTGAACCGGTACCTGCGTCGTGGGAAATCAT
>JBGQAL010000146.1:0-7068 GCA_041494285.1 Methanotrichaceae archaeon | reverse complement strand
GAATAGAGATCAATGAGGGAAGAAAAAGATGGACGCAGCGAACTCCGGCAATGGCTGAAGGTCTAACTGATCACGTATGGAGCCTGAAGGAATTGTTGAATTTCAGAGTGCCAATTCAATAAATGACATACACGACCAGATTCTTGATAATCCTGAGATTGGAGTGACTTTAACTCTAAACCTAGTCGGTAATCGCTGTTGTCATGTTGGCAATTGGTACATTTTATAAATTTGCGGATGATGAACTCTGGTTCGTGAACCTCGATCACCACGATTATGCTTATGATGCGTGATTTGGGGAGGGCTAGGGGGTTCATGAAGACTGCTTAGCTTTATGTTCTTCCTCTGCAACGTGATAGCCCGACCGCGCAAATGTCGCCATCATCTTCCTGACCAAAAGTTCCATCAATCCCTTCTGGCAATCCTCTCGCATATGGCTATTCATCCCATTGATTTCAGGTATGGAACCCCGGAGATGAAAGCAATCTGGGAGGAGGACTTCAGGCTCAGATGTCTCTTCAAAGTCGAAGCCGCCCTTGCGAAGGCCGAGGAAGAGGTCGGGCTGCTTCCGAAAGGCGCAGCAGCAGATATCGCTGAGGCTGCTTTGAATGCAAGTCCAGAGCGCGCCAAGCAGATCGAGGATGAGATTGGCCACGACATGATGGCTACTGTCCTGGCCATGGCCGAAGTCTGTCCGCGTTCTGGTGAATGGATACACCTCGGCGCGACATCCAACGATATTCTGGACACTGCGACGGGCTTGCAGATCAAGGCATCCCTGGACGTTCTTGAGCCGAAGCTGAAGAGGCTGCTTTCCATCTTGCTCGACATGGCCGTGAATAACAAGAACCTGGTCTGCGCCGGCCGGACCCACGGGCAGATAGCTGTGCCTACGACATATGGACTTCGGTTCGCCATCTGGGCCTCGGAGATTGCGCGGCACATCGAGAGGCTGCAGCAGCTCCTACCCCGTGTGGCCGTGGGCAAGATGAGCGGTGCTGTGGGAACCCAGGCGGCCTACGGACCTCACGGCATGGAGATCCAGACCAAGGTGATGCAGAATCTGGGGTTAAACGAAGTGGACGTCTCCAACCAGGTCATCCAGCGCGACAGACACGCTGAGATGATATGTTGGATGGCGCTTGTCGCTTCCACCCTGGATAAAATCTTTGTGGAGATAAGAACTCTGCAGAGGACTGAGATTGCGGAGGTCGAGGAGGGCTTCGGAAAGGAACAGGTTGGATCGAGTACCATGCCCCACAAGCGCAATCCCATCAAGTCAGAGCAGATCTGCGGCCTGTCGCGAATAGTCCGTGCCCAGGTTCTACCAGCCTTCGAGAATATCCCACTCTGGGATGAGAGGGACCTGACCAACTCGAGCTGCGAGCGCGTGGAGTTCCCGGAGGCCTTTGTCCTCACTGATCACCTGCTCACCCTCGCTGCTCGCGTCCTTTCAAACCTTAGAATGCGGCCTGAGAACATAGAGAAGAACCTGATGCTTCTTCACGGCCTGAACATGGCGGAGAACGTCATGGTCGAGCTAGCAAAAAAAGGCGTGGGACGCCAGCAGGCCCACGAGATCATGAGACTCTCCTCCATGAAAGCTTTCGAGGAGAAGAGAGAGCTAGCAGACGTCCTTTTGGAGCAAGCGGCTGTGACAGAGCACCTCCATCCGGACGAGATACACAGCCTTCTCGATCCGCACAGGTACATAGGAACCGCCGTGCAGCAGGTTGAGCGGCTGAACGCGAAGCTGCAGAGCTATTTAATTTGAGGGGAACGACGTTGCAATCGAAGAACGGGTGAGGCCAAGGGCATAAGGGGACAACGGCAGGAGAAGAACAAAGGCAGAAGGAGCCCGGGAAATCTATAATAACCGGCCTTAACACTCTTTTTTTGTGTTTCCCAAGGTGTATCTTCTAAAACCCGGATCGATGCTGAAAGACGACTCTGGCACAATCCTCGATGCCAGGTCGTCAGTGATCCTGATATCCACAAGCACGCGTAGGATAATTGTCGATACCGGCCTAAAGGGTGAGGAGAAGATAATTATCGAGCGCCTTGCAGAGAGGGGGCTAAATCCGGAGGATATCGACTCGGTGATCAATACACACACGCATCAAGACCACACCGGAAACAACTTTCTATTCTCCAGGGCTGATCTCCTTTCCCCCAAGGAAGGAGATCTGATTGCTCCAGGTGTAAAGATCATAGATACACCAGGCCATAGCACGGACAGCATATCAGTTGTCGTTGAATCCCAAAATGTCGTGGCCTTGGCCGGAGATGCTCTGCCAACCTTTAGCAACTACATTAAGGGCGTTCCACCAGCCCATCATGTCGATAGAGGAATGGCCTGCAGAAGCATGTCCAGGATCCTGAAAATCGCTGATGTGGTAGTGCCTGGCCATGACCGTCCGTTTTCTGTGCGGGATAAAGCTTATGCCAGTTTCCAGTATTAAGGAGCAAGAACCAGTCATAAGTTCAGTTCAGGAATTTTGTAAAGGAAATATGGCAAAATCTTTAGCTGGATCTCAAGCATCTGCCGGACCATTAGATCCAAAAGCCGGAAAAAAGGCAATCTATAAATAGTTGCAAAAGTATAACACATTCAAATGCAGCTAAAATTAACATCAAAGGAAAGGTTAGTTCTTTACGGTCTTGCCAGATATCCTGGTTTAAGCGACATAGATCTAGCTTCAAAGATAGGTGTGGACAGATCAACCATATTCAAGAGCAAGAGAAAGTTCCGCGAATGGCAGTTGATCAAGCTTCTGAACGTCCCATCGGGAGAAGCAGTGGGAGCCGAAATCCTAACTTCAGTTTTCGTGAAATACAAGCCTAATGCTCCCTTTGAGGCTAGAAAAGGGACCAAGGCATTTGAAGGGTGGATGAACTACCCCAACTGTGTGTCTCATACATCCATGGACACAGATTCAGTCTCCACGTTTTACTCTAAGAGCCTGACCGACTTCAGAGCCATCTTTGACCCTTTCATGGATGAGTACTACGGGAACGACTTCGTCGAGGATATCAAGTACTTCCACTATCCGTTCCAGGTAACCCGGTACTCGGCGGACGCTTCTTTGGCAGTGGACAGCATCTTCGAGCTGGGAAGGACCGACCAGCCCGAGGAGGTATTCCTGGCAAAGTCTGAATCATCTGAGGACTCGAAGTTAACAGAGAAGGACAAGCTGACACTCTACGCCTTTGTGAAATATCCAATGCTCTCCGATCTGGAGCTTTCCAGGCGCACCGGCATATCCCGACCCACAATCTCGGGCAAGAGGACCAAGTTCTTCCAGAGCGGCCTTCTCGGCAGAGAAGCTTACATAGACTGGCAGAAGGTCTGCTGCGAACTGATGTCCTTCTATCATGTTAAGATACGGCATGGACATTCTCAAGAGGATCTGTCCAGAGTCTACAAAGCTTTCCGTAAGGTTGGAGCCCCACTCTTTAGCTACATGCAGCCCGGAGAGATCTTTGGAGCCTTCCTCTCCATGGGCTATTCGGATCTCAAGAGCCACCTGGACCAGGAGGTCAGAGGCCTGGCCACTGAGGGACTGATCAGCGAGCGGCCCATGCTGGTCATTATGCCACTAAACGACATCAAGATGACCAAGATCGATTATGCCCCCATGGTTGGGCAGATGCTGGGCGTATCCAAAGAGATATGAGCTGTGAGGTTGCCATCGTCTGCACAACGGCGGACCCGGCCAGCCTGAACATAGCGAGGAGCCTGCTCGATCTGACAGTGTGGGAGGATCAGGGCGGCTACAGATCCTCTGGGCACAATCGCCTGGTCATCCTCGACCAGCAACAGACAGCTTTGCACGGCCTTGAAGAACGCCTAGACGAACTGGGACTCAAGCCCGGGTTAGTGGTCTTCGCCTGCCGGCACATAGCCAGAGATGAGATTCCATGGCTAGGGGGTCATTATACCGGAGAGAGCTCCCCCGATGATGGCAGCGAAAGGAGGCTTTCGGTAGCATCACCTTCAGGCTTGCGATCTTTTCTTTATAACGTAGCCAAGGAGGCTCCCGAAGGATTTAGAGTATCCGCGGAGGCAACTCACCACGGACCTACCGACATGACGACCCCATGCTTTTTCGCTGAGATAGGCAGCTCCGAAAAGCAATGGTCCAATCCACGAGCGGGAGAGTCGGTGGCTAGGTCGATCCTAGGCCTTGAGGCCCGAGAGCTTCCCGTTTTCCTCGGGATCGGAGGTGGACATTACGTTCCCAGGCAGACAAGTCTGATGCTTGAGGCGGAGATAGCCTTCGGCCACATGTTCTCCAGCTACCAGGTTGAGTCCCTTGACCAGAACATCCTGGAAGAGGCTCGGGAGAAGTCAGGCGCAGGCTATGCGTACCTGGATCGAAAGTCACTGCGTCGAGAAAACAGGAACAGAATTTCTAAGATCCTGGAAGAGATGGGCTTGCCTGTGCTCAGTAGCAAGGAGATTCGTGCCAGATTCTCGGATAAAGATCGGTCTGATGCGATCTAATTCTAAAAGTCAGACATCGTATAATTGAGTTATTTTTTACAACTCTAACGCAGACTTTTTAGGGCACTATTTCCTATATCTGAAAAAGAATATTCCGACTATTAATCGGATTTTTACGAGAATATATTACATATGTCAGACTTTTTAGTTAGATTTAGTTCAAAAGATAGAAATATCAGCAAAAAAGCTATATACTTAAAGATTGGTATGTGTTGCTATATATTAAAATTAAGTGAAATAGTCCTAATTGTTCGTGAAGAGGTGTATCCGAGGATGGCCGACTCATCGGTTCTCAAGCCTCAGCTTCCCGACAGAGCGCTTGAGTTCATTGGCTCCAAAAGAGAGGGTTTGCTCCAGTCCGAGCTGAGAAAGCTACTGGGCATCGAGAGCAGCAAGTGTTCAAAGATAGTGTCCAAGCTGATGCGTTCAGGGCTAATAAAGCGGCACAGCGTGTCTGCAGGAGGATACCGCACCTATCTGCTCAGGCTGACAGCCCCAAGGCCACGAGATTCTGCCGTTCTAAATCACATCGATACATACTTAACTGAGATCTATCTGCTATACCTGATACGCGGCAACATGAACTAAAAAGCCGCTTTTCGGGAGACGGGCATTGAGGGTTTTCTTAGAGCTGATGCGGCCTTTCAACTGCCTGATGGCAGGCGTCGCTGCAGTCATCGGGCTGCTTATGGCTGGCGGCATGGATGTACAGCCTGCAGTGCTGATTTTCTTGGCTGTGTTCCTGGTGACAGGGGCAGGAAACGCCGTAAATGACTACTACGACCGCGAGATAGACGCAGTCAACAGGCCGGATCGGCCAGTGCCCAGCGGTCGCGTGACACCTAAGCAGGCACTGATGTGGGCGTATGCTCTTTTTGCCGCAGGATGCATCCTTGCCGACCTGCTGAACTGGCTCTGCCTTGTCATAGCCGTTGCCAACTCGGCTCTCCTGTACCTATACGCCAGAAACCTGAAGACAACTCTCTTGATGGGCAACATCTGCGTCGCCTACCTGACAGGTTCCACCTTCCTATTTGGCGGAGCGGTGCTTGGCTATGCAGGCATGACCGCGGTCCTCATTCCCTTCGGGCTATCCTCCCTGGCCACCATGAGCCGAGAGATCATGAAGGACGTGGAGGATATGGAAGGAGATAGTCATGCAGGAGCAAGAACACTGCCAATAGTGGCCGGCGAGAAGCTATCCGGAGTCGTGGCTGCAATCTTCGCGCTTGTCGCCGTCGTTTTGAGTTACCAGCCGGGCTATGGGATGATCTATTTGGGCATCGTGGCTTTAGCAGACGCCTTTCTGGCGGGCTCTGTTTGGAAGATCGCAAGAAAAGACGCGTCAGGGTCTCAGAGGGCTCTGAAGCTGGGGATGGCAGTGGCACTCCTGGCCTTCTTGGCTGCCGCCCTGAGCCACGCACTCATATGAAACTACAATCTAACTAACACTTCACCTGTGGGCATAATAGGTGTCGATATTAGCTCGTTTGTCGCGATAATAGATAATAATCTTAATATTAGCTAATTTTAGAATGAATCTTTATCCAAAACATAGATATGAGAATAATCATGATCAAAACCACAAATAGAGTAGAAAATAAAATTTGAAGGTCTGGACTTTCAGGTAACCCCCATTTAGCGTACTTCCAAATTGGTAATATTATACTATTAGCTAAGTTTGGACTTTCTGCCACTCCAAATATGATAGAAATTATCCAACCAAAGCTTCTTATATTTCTATTTCGCTCATCAGTTATATATTCGGCTCTTAATCTCAGATAATTTTCTGCATGTTTGCGTATTCTAGGCAAATTCAATTGCTTTATTGCGAAATTATGTCCGTCATTTATCTCTCCAAAACTGCTTACTTTGCTAATAATATTATCCAAATCAAGTATATCTTTTTCTTCTTTTAAAATGGATTGATAAGAAATACTGCGTAGATAAGCCCTTTCTGCTTGACGTCTATAGCTCATATGGATATAATTAATAGATTCTGCTTGAATTTGTTTTTCGTATATGATATGACCTCTATTTGAATCTTCATGGACTTTGATTTTTTCTAATTCATTCTTACTGCTTACCCAGAGCATTAGGGCCTCATTCATATAAAATAGGTAATCGTTGAATTTTCGAAGATTCTTATTTGATGAAATTTTACAGCCGATTGGATTAGAAATAGGGACTCGAAGCATAATATGGGACAGCTCATTAGTATATTTATCTATAATTTCTTGACTATTTTCTGGTTGATTATTGAATTGCAGAATGTAAACACTTGGCTGTCCAATCCATAAATCCCCTCTTGTATATGGTAAGGCGTTTAAGCCATTCAAGATGAATTTGAATCGGTTCTTATTTTGATTAAGAACATACCAGGTAGATGTGAAAATTATATCTATCAATACATTCAAGTTTAGCTCATCGTATTTCTTTAAATTCGATAAGGAAACAACTTTAAAAGTAAAAACAATTTCTTCAATCGTTTTTTGATTTTTTTCAATTAAGGAATCCCAATGCTTCAAGGCTCCTTTTGAATCATTGATTTTAATTATCTT
>JBGQAL010000090.1:0-11109 GCA_041494285.1 Methanotrichaceae archaeon | reverse complement strand
CTTCATCTAAGACTGTAATAATTGCCACATCAATTGAGGGAAGGTCCTAAGAGTCCTCTCCATCAGCAGATTCTACCATTGATAGATTTACCTCTGGCAAGATTAGCTTATCTTCTTATTCTTAGAGTTTGCCATAAATTGAGGAACTAAGAGGTGAAGATCAAACTATCTAGCAATTATTGACTCAAATCTCTGCCATTTTCTGACCGTCGTGCCGATGGCATTCCGTCCGCGCCTCCATGTCCGGACTTGGAAGCAGTGACATCATCGATCATCAGGATCATGACCACCACCTCTTCTGGGGCATCAACGGCGTTCTTTGCCTGTTCTGAATGACATTGGTGCTCAACAATCTCCATTTTCGTCCGTGTGAGCCTCTCGATGCTTCAGAGGAAGCTCCTTTCATCTGATGCCCCAGAAAGAATGTGCATTGCCTTCAGCTTTTGTGCGAGTCTCATCCCGGTGCTAAGATATTGAGTTATTCAGAACTCCTATATCGTTCTAAAGTCGGAATGCCCAATGGTTATTTATCTTGGGGGGTAAAAGAAGTGTAATAACTTTATGAGCTCCGATTATCGATTGTACCTGAGAGAGAACCGGCTGCTGTTGCTGGTCGTGGTAGCTGCCCTCATACTTATATCATACCTGGTGTTCCCACTGCTGGATGGCATGATCCTTGGCGTGGTCTTTGCATATGTCGGCCTGCCGGTCAGAAACCTTTTCGGGAAAAGACGACTGCTAGGATCTGCAGTGGCCACGATTTGCATAGCCATTCCCATATCCATGATCGTTGGAATTGGAGCCATAGAAGTTGTAAACCAGTTCATCTGGATGGCTGAACACCAAGGAGAGATCCTCAAGGCAGCATCATTTCTCATCGTGGATCTCCACATTCCCCAGGTCGTGATGGAAGAGCTTAACGTGAGCATCAAGAACGTCGTTTCAATAGCTGCCTCCATAGCCGGTAGCATACCGGTCTTCGGACTGGGCAAAGCATTCTCTCTGGGCGTGCTCAACTTCATACTATCGCTACCCGTCTGTTACTTCCTGTTGGCAGATGGCCATAAGCTCGGTGGTTTCTTCATGTCTGTCTTACCCCCGGAGAAGGCAGAGATGAACGAGAAGTATCTGACGAGGATAGATAGAATCCTCAGCGGTATAATCCTCGGCAGCGTCTACACTGCCATCACCGGAGGGCTTGTGTCGATAATCATATTCTTCATGTTCGGTGTTCCGCGACCATACGCCCTGGCCAGCATGGTTTTTCTAGCCGGACTTATCCCCTTCATGACCTGGCTCGTCTTCATCCCTGCGTCGATCTACAGGTACTTCACCCTTGGACCCTTCGATGCACTGGTCTTCTTCACGGTTGGCTCGGTCCTGGTCCACATAGCAGAGCTGGTCATAAGGCCTTACTTCGTATACACAAAATCCTCGCTGCATCCGCTTCTGGTCATGATATCTTTCATGGGAGGCGGCTTGGTGGCAGGAATTGCCGGGTTCTTCCTTGCTCCTGCGCTGGTGGGTATGCTTGTGGCCATCTATCAGGTTAACCAGGAAGAGCGCTCAAAGCAAACGACAGAAGAAGACAATGAGGTAGCCTGAGCTATTGCATCAGTATCGCAACAGGACGCTCACCACTTCTCTGGCAATTCCCGAAAGCGTCCCCATTATCTAGCTTGAAGAGAATATGATCTGTGGATCTCCAGATGATAACTGTGAGTGAACAAGATTTGATAACCGAGAATATTCTCTGAAATCGAAAGCAGCTCAACCGATTGGTTTTCAATCTAACGATCCTCGTTAGCCGTCACATCACCAACTTATATATATTATCTTGAACCTTAGATAATCAGGAGATTCGGCATAGATGGAGAATAACACAACCGTGTGCCAAGTATCAGCGGTTACAGTTCCATGCGGAGAGGGATGCCCTAGCTTGCAAGTGCGAATTCGTATATCGAGTTTATGTCTCCAGGATGATAGTTAATGATCACTGAGATAGCAATAATCTTCCTGTTGATAATCATTAACGGAATCTTCGTTATGTCCGAGATTGCTCTGGTCTCCTCACGGAAAGCCCGCTTGCAGCAGCAGGCCAGCGAAGGAGATGAAGGAGCCCGCAAGGCTCTGGAGCTTGCAAAATCTCCAAACCGGTTCCTATCTACTTCTCAGATCGGCATAACATTCATCAGCATCTTTGCAGGAGCTTTCGGTGGAGCCACTATTGCCGGTGAAGTGGAAGCCAGGCTGAAGGAAATTCCCCTGCTGACTCCCTACAGTCACATCGCAAGCATCATCCTAGTGGTGATGGTCATTTCCTATTTCTCCTTAGTAGTTGGGGAGCTGGTTCCCAAAAGGCTGGGCATGAGCAGGCCTGAGAAGATTGCTTCTTTAATAGCATCCCCAATGAACATGGCATCGTCGCTGCTCTCGCCAGTCGTCCATATCCTCAGCATTTCTACTGATCTTGTTTTGAAGATCGCTGGCATAAAACCTGTGGAAGAGCCTCCGGTTACCGAAGAAGAGATCAAGATCCTCATCGATGAAGGAACCAGGGCTGGAGTGTTCGAGGAGGTCGAACAGGACATAGTGGAGAGGGTCTTCCGTCTGAGTGACATGAGAGCGGCTTCCCTCATGATACCCCGAGCTGATGTTATCTGGCTGGACATCGACGACTCTCCTGCGGAGATAAGGAGAAAGGTGGAGGCGAGCGATTACCCGCTTTTCCCCGTAGGGAGAGGCAGCCTCGACGATGTACTGGGCGTCGTTCGGGCCAGAGACATGCTATCCTGCAGCTTAAAGGATCAGCAGGTAGATCTGAAGTCATCCCTGATGTCCCCTCAGTTCATACCAGAGAGCATGGCTGCCCTTAAGATCCTGGAGCTGTTCCGGCAATCCGGGGTGCACGTGGCTCTGGTCGTAGATGAGTATGGCGGAATTCAGGGCCTAGTGACTCTAAAGGACATCCTTGAGGCCATTGTCGGAGACATACCTTACGTAGGAAAGCCAACCGAACTCCAGGTAGTGAAGCGTGATGACGGTTCTTGGCTGGTAGATGGCATGCTCTCCACGGGCGAGTTCAAAGAGATCTTCCACGTGAAGAGGTTACCAGGAGAAGATAGCGGCTACTACCAGACCATTGGAGGCTTTGTGATGATGCATTTGGGGCGAATTCCCTCTACCGGAGACAGGTTTGTATGGGATGATCTCAGCTTTGAGGTTGTGGACATGGACGAGAACAGGATCGATAAAATGATCATCAAGCCAGGATCAAGCAGTAACGGATGATGTTCTTAATAGTCTCGTATAGTGAAATTTGTCCGAGAACCTAATCTTTTGACTGCCGAAATCTCAGAGCAGATTCGAAATCTTAGAGTATACTAGAATCTAGAGTAGGCACAGCATCTAGGAGCCAATCTAAGAGACTCAATTCCATTATCAATAATGGCCAATGATCGAAGTTAACACCTATGCTTTCAGCTAATTCAACCATAAAATACTAAATTGACTAATTCGGATATCGACTTTGAAGATACTTTGATCAGGAAGCTGTAACGATCGTTATCGGCCGTTCGGTTACAACCTTGGATAAACTTAAGTATCATCATTCCAACTGGATAACGCAGAGAAACTGCATTACACTCAATCTAATGGGGCATGATAGTTTGGCACCTTTCATCGAGATCCGGGATCTGACAATTCGTTTTGGTGAGGTTGAAGCCCTGCGCAAAATCAACCTTGTAATAGAGGAGGGAGAATCTGTCGGCTTTCTGGGCAGAAGCGGCTCAGGAAAAAGCGTTTTAATGCATGTGCTCCGAGGGGTGGAGACATTCCCAGACATTACTGGAAGCGTTATATACCACGTCGCTAGATGCAAATCCTGTCGGCATGTGGAACCGCCCAGCCACGTCGGGCAGAAATGCAAGTGTGGCGGAATTTTAGAGCACAAAGATGCCGACTTCGTCGCTTTAGACGTTAACGATCCTCTGAGGAGGGACATAGTTAGAAGAGTCGCCATCATGCTTCAGAGAACTTTTGCTCTCTACGGCGATGAGAGGGTTATAGTAAACGTCATGAGAGCCGTTGAAGATTCAGGAGAGGCTATAACCATTTATCGAGCGGCGGACCTACTGGACGAGGTAAATCTATCCCATCGGATGATGCACGTCGCCAGGGAGCTCTCAGGAGGAGAGAAGCAGCGAGTTGTGCTGGCGCGGCAATTGGCAAAGTCGCCCATGCTGCTTTTAGCGGACGAACCCACTGGAACCCTCGACCCCTCTACCGCAGAGGTCGTTCACGAGTCCATAAGAAGGGCCGTCAAGGACTTCAAGATGACCCTGATCATCACGAGCCACTGGGAGGACGTGATGGTCGACCTCACCGACAGGGCGGTGCTCTTGGACAACGGCGAGATTAAGTGCATTGGAGATCCCAAGGACGTGGCCGCACAGTTCCTCTCAATGGCAGGCGAACTTGGGCACAGGGAAGCAGTAGAGGTAGGCGAACCGATCATCAGAGTAAACGAGCTTTCCAAGAGATACATCAGCATAGACAGAGGCGTTGTCAAAGCCGTTGACGGTGTCAGCTTTGATGTGAAAGAAGGAGAGATCTTCGGACTGGTTGGAGTCAGCGGCGGCGGAAAGACCACTCTGTCTAAGATAATAAGCGGCATCATCACCTCTACATCCGGAAACGCCTTGGTAAGAGTTGGTGATGAGTGGGTGGACATGAACATCCTGGGATCGAACGGTAGGGGAAGGGCTACCAAGTACATTGGAATCCTTCACCAGGAGTACACCCTCTATCCGTCAAGAAACGTAATCGACAACCTCACCGAGTCCATTGGCCTCGCTCTTCCTTTCGAGCTGGCAGAGAGAAAGGCCATCCACACTCTGACAACGGTCGGCTTCACTGACGAGCAAGCTGAGGCTGTGTTAAACAAGATGCCAGATGAGCTTTCCGAGGGAGAGCGCCACAGAATAGCCATGGCTCAGGTTCTAATCAAGGAGCCAAGCATTGTGATCCTGGACGAGCCCACAGGAACCATGGACCCCATAACCAAGATCGAAGTTACAAAATCCATCCTAAACGCCAGAGCCGAGCTGGCCGAGACCTTCGTCATTGTCAGCCACGACATGGACTTCGTAAAGAACGTATGCGATAGGGCCCTGCTCATGCGCAACGGCAAGGCTATCTTTACGGGGCTTCCTGAAGAGGTCATGGCCAAGATCACAGAAGAGGAAGAGAAGGAGTTGCTGGGGAGTTGAATTGAAGGTCCTTGTTGATGGAACGAGCCTAGACCTAAAAGAGGGTGCTACTCTCGG
Organism: Methanotrichaceae archaeon; assembly: GCA_041494285.1. Taxonomy (GTDB): domain Archaea; phylum Halobacteriota; class Methanosarcinia; order Methanotrichales; family Methanotrichaceae; genus Fen-7. The sequence goes on along the minus strand of JBGQAL010000090.1, from coordinate 5,782 downwards.
AGATGCCCTGAACCTGGCCTGTACAGAGCCGGCCGTTGGGGCGATAGTGGGAATCGTTAAGGGTCGGGGGGAGAAGTCCCTGCAGACAAACTCCTACTGGCTCAGCACCACAAAGGGCAAGATCAGAATCGAGCTTTTGGACACCGATCTTCAGAAGATCTGGCACGAAAACGTGGGCCAGATTGAAGGCTTAGAGGCACGATGGACGTCCTCTGATGCCATTGCTTTTGGACCTTTTGCAACCGCCATAGCCTGGAGGAGAGACGCCCATGAGTACAACCGCTGGGAGATTGCTCTGGGGGCGGCGGGCTTCGAGGCTGAGAAGACCCATATGATCTTCGTTCGAAAGCGGCATACTTCCGTTTATGGTGCGCCTGTAGAGGGAGGCGTTTTTGCCAGGGTGGTCGGCGGCAAGAACACCCTGGATAAGCTAGAAAAAGAAGACCGGATCACTGGAGTGGAGCCCATAGTTGAGTGGGAAGACTTAACCGAGAAGTTGGCCACCACCGACATGACTTTGCCGCTGGCTGAAGGCATGGAGATATTCACAAGGTTCGAGGTGGAGCTGATCGAAGATGCGCCACTGGGAGCAGAATTCTTCATGGCTCTAACCCGGGACAATACCTTAAATGTAGATTCGGTTTCCAGCTCCTATATCTCATCCGATTTGCTCCTGACGGAACCCATAAAGTTTGAGCATAGAGAGCCCAGGCTGGAAGGAGCGGTTACTGTGCGAACAAGTGGCCGTGGCCTGGGTCGGATCTTCATTTACAAGGCAGACCGCACTTCCAACCCTGGTCACTCCGTCGTAGGCAGGGTCACCTCTGGGATGGACATGGTCAAGCTGGCTGGGGCTGGTCATCTTTTAACCGTGAGGGTCAGGCCGGACAGAATAATGCTGATGGGAACCACGCTTCCCCAGGCTTTACAGGACATGAAGAATCGGGGCATTGAGGCTGAGGTTGAAGGCTACAGCGGCGAGGATGCCGTTGTTGTTAAACAGGATCCAGACACTACGATGAGCGTGCTGAAGGATAAAAAAGTCAAGCTCACATCCATACCGTCCAAACGCCTTGTGTCTATTGAACTTTACGACAAATTGGCTCCCAAGACGCTTGATTATTTCCGGCATGTAACCGGATTGAAAGAGAAGCCGGTTGGGCCATTACCTGTTTATTTCGTCTATGAGAATACGATACTGTTCAAGCCGGCAGTGGAGGCCACCAGCTACAAAGAGATCCTGCCGGAGAACAAGCCCACTGGTCCTGTTCCTGCCGGGTCCATTGGAATATCCAATCAAGTGGCCAGGAAGATTGGCTTTGCCGGGGTCAAGCTGGTTGACGACAAGAGGTACGGACCATCCGGGGAAAAGTTTGAGGCCACGAACATAATAGGCCGCGTCATTGATCTTGAGAAACTGAGAGACGTGAAGGAAGATGAGATAGTTTATGTCCTGGAGGTACGAAAGTGAGAGTTACCAAATACGTGATAACGTCGCCAGAGTCCGATATCCTTCCTTCAGACATAGCCATGAAGATCTATGGATCCAAGTACGATGTCAACGTCAAAGAGACCTGCTTTGGGGTCATCATCAGCGGCGATGAAGACGTGATCAAGCCGCTTGTTGAGGAGATCAGAGCCCTGGACCCCTCTGGGATCTTCATCAAGGAACGCGGATTTCCTCCCGGCGATCCCAGACGTTGCAGGGGCCGCCGGGGCGGCGGTGCAAGACCAGGCTACTACATGATCGAGTCTGAATCGAAGATGTTGCCCCTGATTTCCAAGGCCCTTGCATACCAGGCAGAAGGAGAGGCTGAGGTTTCCGAGGTCGAAACAAAGCCAACAAAGAAGAAACCCCTGGACACGAAGAGGCTTGAAGAGATCATCGAAGATGAGTTTTCCTGAGGTATTTCATGGCTAAAGTCATTGTTTATCCTCCAACCAGCCTGATCCTTTCCGACCTGGTGGAGAGGACGGGCCACCAGGCGCTCGTTGTTCCCAGCGAAGTGAGGTCAAGGGTAACAACACCTGGAATCGATTCGCCGCCGCTCAACATGACGCCCGATGAGCCCAAAAAAGGTTTACGCTACGCGGCAGTGGATGTCCCTTCCGGAGTTCGGGGCAGAATGTCGCTCATAGGGCCACTAATTGAGAAGGCAGATGCTGGAATAATTTTGAACGACCCCGGGTGCCTAACGGGCTGTTCAGGATGCGCCAGGACAAACGAACTGATCAGGCTGCTGATAAAGACAAAAGGCATACCAGTTCTAGAAGTTAACTATCCCAAGGATGAGGTCGAGGCCAGGGCCTTCGTTCGCCAGATCAAATCCTTCCTGGAGGGTTTGAAATGATCAGGATAGCAGAGCTGGCCTGCGGGGCTGAGTACAGCGGTATCCAGAAAGAGATCGATAGGGCTGCAGAGACTGTCGGAGCCAAGATCATCTATCCGGAGGTTTCCCTGGAGAACATTCTGGACGTAGAGAAGAGGTTTGGCGTATCAGTTGCCTCGGGCGACCTCAATCTCGTCATGGCAAGAGCGACACGTATAGTCGAGAACCCAGACCTGGCCGATGCGGTCATTGTATTGACCTGCTTCAGATGCGCCGAGGGTGCCATCATCCGGTCGGAGATCAGGAAGTATATCCACGAGAATTCTAAGCTTCCTGTTCTCAGCTATTCTTTTACAGAAAGGACCACCGCCGAGACCCTGCTGACCAGGATGGAAGCCCTGGTAACCACTGTTAAGTACAGGGGCCTTCTTGCTAGGGAGAGACAGAAAGGACTGACCGCTGGCGTGGACTCCGGCTCGACCACCACCAAGGCCGTGATCATGAGGGACAACCAGATAATAGGCACAGGCTGGGTTCCCACCACAGAAGTGCTCAAAAGCGCCGAAAGCGCTTACGATGCATCTCTTAAAGAGGCCGGTGTAAAGAAGGAGGATGTCCAGGCCCTAGGTGTCACCGGCTACGGCCGATTCCTGGTAGGAAAGCACTTCGGTGCCAAGCTGATTCAGGAAGAGATCACCGTCAACTCTAAGGGAGCCGTCTTTCTAGCCGATTCTCAGAAAGGCCCGGCCACGGTCATCGATATCGGAGGCATGGACAACAAGGCCATATCTGTTCAGGACGGGATACCTGGCGGCTTCACCATGGGCGGAATATGTGCCGGGGCCTCAGGCAGGTTCCTTGAACTGACTGCCCGCAGGCTTGGCGTGGACATCACCGAGCTGGGGAAGCTGGCCCTCAAGGGCAACTACCAGAACGTGGCCATGAACAGCTACTGCATAGTCTTTGGCACTCAATCCCTCGTCAACAGCCTCTCCCAGGGCTGCAAGCCCGAGGACGTTGCCATGGCAGCATGTCATTCCGTGGCTGAGCAAGTCTACGAGCAGCAGCTCCAGGAGGTTGAGGTTAAGGAGCCGGTTATCATGGTTGGAGGGACCTCGCTCATCGAAGGGCTGCCGAAGGCCATGGAGGAGCTGCTGCACGTCAAGGTGATTGTGCCCAAGTACGCCCAGTACATCGGAGCCGTAGGCGCCGCCCTGCTCGTTTCGGGGCTGCTGGAGGGCTGAGATGGACCCGATGGAGGTCTTCAAGGTCGAGATCGCAGGGGAGGAGTTCGGGGCCAAGAAGTACCGCGAGATAATAATGGATATTCTTCAGGATCTGGGACTCATCAGGTCTATCGGACAGCTCTATGTTTACGTTGACGTCAAAAAGCCGGTCTTCGCCATATACGGCCTCCTGAGGACGGGCATATCGCCCCTGCTTGTCAGGGACGTGGCTGATGTGGCCCAGGCTCAGGGCGGGTTCCAGATAAAGGTCAACGACGAGGAACACATGGCTGATCTGCTCAAGGTCCTTTGGGCGAAGTACGGTCGGGAGCGCGTGGAGCAGCCTTCTAGAGACGTTGTTGTGGTAGCCTCAGATGCACCACCGTCGGATCTGCCTGTTGCCGACCTGGAGGCCGAGTTCCGCCAGGACCTCACGGACGCCCTACTTAGGATAGCCCCTGAGGGATTTCGTAACCGGAGAAACGAGATGACTGATAAGAGCTTCTTCTTCATTGCAGCCGAGGATACTCTCAAGCCGGAGCTGATCTCTGAGGTAAAAGAGAAGATCAGGAGCATGGAGAATGCTTGAACCTGTTATGTTTACGGGTGGTGTGTACAAGCACGACCTGGTGATGGAGCTGGTGGAGGACCTAGGAGGCTACATCCTCCAGAAGAACGTCACCCAGAGCGAGGTGATCCTTCTTCTCTTGGTCCCCAAAGAGGACATGGCGGCTATGAAGGCCCTCATCTCCGAGCTGAGGGGGGAGCTGGTGCGTGCGCCCTTGGCAGGAACGGAGGTAGCGGTTGTTACCCCAACCCTTGCAATTCACCATCTTCCCCACACTGCCTGTGATATCGCCGAGTACCTGCGAAGGAACGGGGCCAAGTCGAATATGATCGGCCTGGCCAGAGGCGTTGGAAGGGAGACCGCCCAGATAAACGAGTATGAATCCAAGCTCATAGACGAGCACGACGCAGTCGTTTTCATCTTTGGGAACTTCGTCGAGTGCATCCGAAAGAAAGAGTTCCTGTACAGGAACATAAACATCCCCGTTGTGGTAACTGGCGGCCCGGAGATTCCAGAAAAGGATTTGCCTTACGCCTTCGAGTACGTACCGAGCGTAGGCAGAATCACCCATAGGGCCAAGAAAGCCACTGAGCTTGGCACCCTGGACAAGATAATCGAATCTGTCGGCCGGGCTCTGGACAGGACAAGGACTGAAATCTCCAAGGACCCTCTGACAACTTCGCCGCCCAGGGTGATGGACGCCGTCAGGGAACAGGTCCCTGAGGTGGAGTACTCGTTCTCACCTCTTCCAATTGCCCTCAACCTGAACGGAGTCAGGGTCAAGCTGCCCTACGAGCAGTACAAGGAGGCAGTTCGGGCTGTCAGGTTCGATGAGGGTGTGACTCTCGGTGAGATAGCCACCATAAGGCCTTCTAAGATGAAGGACTATATACTGGTGAGGATATTGCCAATGTCCGAGACCGGTTTCGTCTTCTAGGCCGGCCTTGAGAAGATTTCCGATTTCCATTCCTGGTGATTCGCATGGGCTTTGAAGATGAGCTGGACAGAATTCTGGAGAAGGGCGTAGAAAAGTCGGCTGAGGACATGATCAAGGCTGTAGAGAACGCGTATGGAGAAGTCCCGTACGTCTTTCATTTCATGAAGGACCACCCGGATCTTCTGATAACCAAGATCCTCCACAACAACGCTATACTCAGAAGCTCGACCCTGGACGCCAAGACCATCGAGCTGATCTCCGTTGCGGTCAGCGCTGCCATGAGGTGCACCCACTGCCTGAAGCTGCACATCCATGTTGCATCGAACCTGGGGGTTTCTGACGATGAGATTGCTGCCGCTATCTTCCTTGCCGGGAATCTGGTGAACGCCAGCGTGCTTGCCACTGCCACTCGCCACCTGGACGAAGAAGCGGGCTTCTGTAGGGAGTGCGAGATGGGGACCTGCGAGATCCACGTGGATAAACCGAAGCCGGATTAGAAAATCAATTTTAAAAATTGCAGGCATGCAGCCATACGGCTAACCTGTACAAGAGAGTACGATCAATTGGACAAGAGAATTCAATTATAGTCATCAGCAAAACAATTTGTAATCTCTGTTTGGCAAAAATCTTGCTATCCACGTCTTTCCATAACTGATCGAAGTGGAGAACTTGTCCCATGAATCGGAAATTATTCTTTTCATATCGCACAAATCTCTGACAG
>JBGQAL010000004.1:0-45817 GCA_041494285.1 Methanotrichaceae archaeon | reverse complement strand
CCGATGAGCTTGGTGCTTGGGAGCAAGATCGGAATGCAATCGGGGCAACAGTAAGATGGAAATTCAATAAAAATGATGCCAGGGCAAAACTCCAGAGGCATTACCTTAACTTGCAAAATTAATGTTCCTGAGCACTAGTCTATGATTCGAGAATTTTGCGTCTAAATATTGTATATATCTACCTTATTCATTTAGTGCGTGCATATTTCTTTTGAGAATACATATTCTATTTCGATCAAGACTATATAAAACAAGATAGAAGGATGTAATTTGAATAATAAGGTCGAAAATGAGTTTAGGAAAAGTGAAGGAGATGATGAGGATCTGGATGGTTCAAGGATCCTTTTCATTTCCTAAAGAGAAGGTGAAGGTAAATGGGGAGCGAGATCTGGAAGGTTTACGGCATCACTGAGGACGAGCATATCGAATACAGTAGTTGCTTAGAAAAACTCGAAAATCTTGGTTTCGAAGAATTCGAGGTTGATAAGAAGCTTCTGAATTGCAATACCTGCATTCTTTGCGGCAGTTGCACTGTTTCGAGAGAGAATATGTTCCTCGGTGCAAGGACTTGTTAGTTGCTAAATGAAGTTTGAGGTGAACAGAATGGTTATAGGAGTCGCAATGATTAAAGTCGTGCCTGGCAGGGAGAGATCGGTCTATTACGCCATCAAGGGTATAGGGGGAGTGCTAGACGTTTATCATATCTTCGGTGAATTCGACTTCTTCATGATACTGCAGGCGGAAGGACTAAAAAAACTGAACCAGCTAGTGGGAGAAATTCAAGAAATCAGCGATGTTATAGCAGCTCGAACCATACTCATTGGCTTGGATAGCGGATTGCAGGAACATGAGCCTATGAAAGTCTTGGCTTAGCAACTTGGAAGATATTTATCGTTTAGGATAATATGCTAACAGGCATAGGTCTTACATTGTCGGTATTGCTTGCCGAGGACGATGCGATTAACCAGAAAGTAATGCTGTTAATGCTAAAAAAGCTAGGGCATCATGCTGATGTAGTAGCCAATGGGATAGAAGTCTTGCAAGCCCTTGAGCGCCACTACGATGTAGTTCTCATGGATATCGGGATGCCTGAGATGGATGGACTACAAGCAACTAAATATATACGTCATCATTGGCCCGCCAGAGAGCAACCGCGTATCATTGCTGTTACCGCCTACGGAAGAAGCAATGTTCGAGAGATTTGCCTTGATGCTGGCATGGACGATTTCATTAGCAAGCCCGTGCAGATAGAAGAACTGAAATCTGCACTGCAATTCGTTAAGCGAGAGACACCACAAGATTGCAAAAAATGCTCGGTGAAGTCTTAATTAACTTCGGCCTAAACATCGCTCCAAATTTGGGTTTCTGCTAAAATTGTTTTTTTTACTGGTTCCTTAATACTCAAAAATCAGGTCGATGCCACACCTTTTTAAAACTGCATTAGGCCACTTTGAAAAATCTCCAGGCTTCCTCAATGTGCATGGCCTTCATGCCCAGTCCTCGCGATGGATTGATATCGTTCTCAAATGAGTCGCCTATGAACAGAATCTCATGAGGTCTCAGACCGAGCAGATCGGCTCCCGCGAGAAATATCTCTGAACATGGCTTCTTGCGCCCAAAATCGGAAGAGAACAATATGAACTTGAAGTAGTTTTGCAAGCCCAGGTGTCTGACCTCCAGCTCAGAGAAGACCCTCTGCCCATTGGACACTATCCCCATGGGGCAACCCTTCAACGCTTCCAGCATCCTAAAGCTTTGCGGATAAGCCTGCAGTCTTCTCAGAGAAGCGGACCTGAATATGCGCGCTGCTTCCATGCCTACGGTCACTTCGTTGATGTCCCAAGAGGCGTGGTGCTTGCATATCTTGGCGAAGATTTCCTCAACTTTGATCTCAGAGTGCATTTCTCTGCGGCGCTCTATCTCTTCCTTGCATCCCCACCGGTACTCATTCATCAAGTCCTGGGGACCGATATTGACACCGTGGTACATGAGCCACCGGCTCACGGGTTCGTAGGTACTTATGCTCTTTTCATCAGTCTTGATGTCTACAAGCGTTTTGTAGCAATCGAACATCACGCCCCTAACTCCGATGCTGTTAAGCACAGACACACCCCCTTCATAATCAAATAAGATAATTCAGCGAAAGACCGATAAATTCCAGTTAATAGCATTTGACCTGTAGGACCGACTTTAAAGACTTCTCTTTTGCTGGAATTATAAGATTTAACCGCCACAAAGAACGGTTGATTTTTGAATTTCATATACTTTTTCTCTTTTTAATATGGATCGAAAATTTTGCTATTACATCTATATAGATACTTGCAGGAGCTTAAGGCAAAAAGAACACTATTGATGGATCGAGAAGGTAGGAATCATCGTTCAATGGGATCGGACGAGGTCGTTCTTAGGCTCTCGGCATTTTTCCTCCCCTCCAGCTCCTTAATCTCCTTCATCATCTCCACAAGCACCGAGAAGACCGCCGCCTCCAGGGGAGCATCGAGGGCGTAGAACGCCTCGCTGGAGTGTTTCTTTGCCATGGCTGCGAGCTTAACCGCATAGAACAGGTCCTCCGCTTTCATAGCCCTCCTGGCCTTCAACCACCTGTCTGCCACGTCCTTAGCCCCCATTCTCACGCTCTCAAAGCTTCTGCCCATCAGAAAGCCTCCAGGGTGGTCTGGCTTGCGGACTCTGCTAGCTTCAGCTTGGCAGTGCTTCCTTTGCCCTTTGGTCGTTCGGGACCTTGCAGGTAGAAGACCCTGTCAGCCCTCCTTGCCATCTCCTCCAGGTGAGGATCCGCGGTGGTGGCGTACAGCACCACAGTCGCCCGGTTGGCCAGTTCCCTCAACGCCTGGGAGATGTACTCAGGGATCTCCTCTGCATCCTCATAAAGCGAGGGATCGTGCTCCACGAAGATCAGGGTGTGGCGGGCCTCTTCTAGAATGGTCAGAAGCTGAAAAGCCGTAAAGGCCCGCCTGATCTCCAGGTCGACGAAGCTGCGGTCCATCCGACTCAGGATGCGGGAGTAGTTCCCGCAGATGTAGAGGATTTTGAATCGCTAGAGGTTGATGTGGCTGTTCAGAGCTCCCACCAGCACCTCCACCGGAGCGATCAGAGTGCAGAAACTTCTGGACGGTAGGATCACAGCGGGATGAAGTTCAAGTTCCATAGCATAATACCTGGGGCCTGGAGATTTAAGGCCGAAGAGAGCGGGGAGCGAATGTAACCCAAGCATCTAGGAGGCGCATCTGATTCTGAGAATGAACATCGGCACCCGCTGCCTATACGCTTTGTAAGCGTCGCCGAACTCCTCTACAAGAGACCTCTCCTCGTGCAGTGCTCCGACGTAGAAGTACACCGTGGCCACTATATTGAAGGTCAGCAGGTTGACGGTCATGAAGGGAAAGAGCCACAGGAAGACGGTTCCGAAGAAGAACAAAGGGTTTCGGATATGGCAGTAAAACCCGCCGGTCACAAGGTTTCCCGGCTCTTCGGGTCGGTCGGAGAACGGCTGGGACAGCCCGAAGAAGTAAGAGAACCCCGTCTGCTTCAGGGCAGCTACAACCGCAATGACTGACATGGCCTGACCCGCCATCATCAGCCACTTCCACGGAGCCGGAACGGTGTACAGAGTCCTGTCTGGCATGAAGGCCAGGATGTAGAAAAAGGGCAGGACGACGACGACTGACAGGATCACATAGACCAGCCTGTACCAACTGTCGGCAGCCTGTCCAATAGCGCGCCTGACCACCCTCTTGGCTCTGGGATCGGCAAGGAGGCTGTGAGTGAGGCCGAAGATCACAAAGTAAGCTATCATCACGGCTGCGCTGGATGGCATGGTCACTCTTATGTCCTGTTGGAAGTTGAACCTTCTCATGCGGTCTTGCGCACAACCCCTGATCCTGATATATCTTCGCTGATCCTCTCCGGATGACCTAGGTAGTAAACCGCGCCGCTGCCGCTTATCCTGGAGTCGATCTCATCTGAGACGTTGGCCTCTACAACTCCTGAGCCGCTGATGGTTATTTCTGATCGTTTGGTGGCAAGATCGTAGCTAGCTATCTTTCCCGAACCGCTGATATCTGCGGTTTGGTCATCTGCCGATCCCATGAGCAGGATTGTCCCGGAACCCGGTATCTCTGTCCGCAGGGTTTTTGCTTTTAGATTCAGATCCATACTACCTGAGCCGCTTAGCTTCAGGTCCAGCGAATCGGCCTTTATCATGTTCCCGCCGGTGATGGTTCCCGAGCCGCTGACCTCCAGGCTCAATATGTCCTTGGCGGTGGCGTAGATCCTGATGGGCTTTGTAGCCGAGATGCAGACGTCGGAGCCGATGACCAGCTTCCCGGATTCGACGCGGATTGTCAGGACCTTGAGGATATTGTCCTCTGCCTCGATCCTCAAAGGCTGCTGTGGGCCTTGAGATAGGAAAAGCGCTCCAGATCCACGAATGTCTATACTGTTGAAGCTGTCCACAGATCTCGTATCATTGACTACATTTCCTGAGCCGACCACACAGTTTGGGCTGCTGATACAGCCGGAGAGCAAAACGCTCATAAGCAATACCAGGGCGAGGATTGCTTCTATTCTCAATTGCTCCCTCCTTTTAACAGAATCTTCTTCTTTGAAACCAAACTGAAACCAAAAGCCTTCAATCTTGCCTTCGGATAGGCAAGCGGAAGACGACATACTCTTCATCGCTGCAGTTCACCGCTAGTCCTCGGGCAAGCAGTTTCCGGCATATGCAGTCCAGAAGGTCCTCAAGCCGTCTATTCTTCTTCTCTACGGCGAAGCCCTTCCAGGCCATGAACCCGCCGGTAACCATGCTCTCCTCGAACTCTGGCTCGGGCACGTGAACAATGAGCTCTTCGGCATCTTCCAGGCAGACGCCGGCATCGGATGCAACAGTATCCAGTAGATCAAAGTACTCCTCCGCACTCAAGACGCAAACGATGGCCTGCTCAGAGCCCTCCGCCACGTAGAGCTGATAGTCACCAACCTCGATCTCCTCCAGGGCATCTCCGCAGGCCACTTGATCCGCTGCCCTCTCCATGACCAAGATCAGATCATCCAGCCGCTCCAACGCCCGAGCAGCGATCTTATCCATAAAGCGATCAACGTCTTCTGATCCCATAATTTCCCGGACAGATTACTTTAACCACACCACAGCACCTTATTTCGGCTAATCGGCCACGCTATGGATCGCCTGAACCGTCTGGATCCCAATTCCCACACTAGTGGCTCATTTGAGATAAATATTGCGTTAGCTATTAATACGTCTTGGAAGCTCCTGTTTCCCTCTGGTCTGAGGATAACGACCTTCATGGCTGATCTGAAAAATATGGCCGAGGTAAAGAGCCTCCAAAAACAGGAGCTGGAGTTCTGGGAGAACCTGAAGAAGAGCGGGGAGGAGATCGATCTCCGGTACGCCCGAGATCTTCCTGACAATACCCCTCAGTTCATCCTCAGAATGCTGGCCCAATTCGAGAGAGAGGTCGCAGAGTTCTCTTTTAGTGGATGCTCTGGTCTGGTTCTCGATGCAGGATGCGGGAATGGAAACATCCTGGTGCGAGCAATGGGCCAGACTTCCGGCAAAAAGCCTCTGAAGGACCGGTTCAGGTATGTGGGCCTGGACTTCTCCAGAAACATGCTCGGCATGGCGGCGTTGCGAAGCAAAAATGCAATCCAGGATGCATCGTTTGCTCAGGGCTGCGTAAACCATCTGCCCTTCAAGGATGAGACCTTCGACCGGGTGGTCAGTAGTGGAGTCATAACCTGCCTCCCAACCGTCCTGGACGCTGCGTTGTCTTTGGCCGAGTTCTACCGGGTCCTGAAGCCCGGAGGTATTCTGGTGGTGGATTTCTTCAATCAGCAATCTCACTATACAAGGGTCCGAAAAACGCTATTCAAAGAAGCTATAAATCCTCCAGAGTACATCTCGCCGTCCTCTTTCAAGACCCAGCTTGAGGATGCGGGGTTCAAATTGTTGACCTTTCGTGGTTTCGATTACAAGCCCTACCAGGGCTACCTGTTCATGAGCCGATGGCATAAGCTGGTCGATCCTTGCTTCGTCCAGGAGAGGTTCTCCAGGTTTGTCGAGGCCAGGGTGGTGCCAAAGATTCCCGGCATAAGCCGCTTCGGCTACAGGATTTATGTTAAGTGTGTAAAATAATCAGATCCGGTGGCAACTTAATGCAGCTCGATGTAACTTGGATAGAACCTGGTAATGGTAGTACCCGGGGTAATGTTATCCCAGTAATATTTCATTGGCCGGGATTGTTTTCAATCGCTTGGTCGCACTTTTTTTGTGGGTGGTTTTTTCTGTACTTGAGGTACAGCCCTACGGCCACCACGAGGGTGGCGAAGGACACAAAATTGGAGATTATCAGGATGTTGTTCTGCAAATAAATCCCGTAGAGCATCCACAGGAATATGCCTATGCAGTACTGGACCAGCATGGTCAGGCTTACGTCTTCCACCGACCGGGTCTTGTGGATCTTGACTATCTGCGGCACAAAGCCGAACATTGTAAGCGTTGCAGCGATCGCGCCGATTATCTCCCAATTCATCAACATCTATCGGTTCCAGGTCGTATATTAGCTGATCCATCGGGGATTCTGTATGCTTATCGACGGGATTGTCTGGAGACGAATTTTGAAGTATAGTATTCAGCGATTACTCCAGCAGCACCATCCCGAAGAGCACAACCTTCTCGGAGTACGACTTCAGCACCTGAGGGCTGTAGCCAGCATTCTCCAGGGTCTTGAAGACATCCACCCCGCAGGCCTCCATGGACGGCCTCATGATGTCCTTATGCCTGCACTTCGTGGTGTCGAGCAGGCTTACCTCCTCGCCCTTCTCAATCTTCTCCTCGGCAACACATGTCTCGCAGAGAGCACAGGGCATGGCGTAGAAGCCAAGGGCCTTGTAGTACCCTGAAAGGAAGGCCTTTATCTCAAGCTGGTAAACGGTTTTGTGCAGGTGAGTGACTGAATTCATGAGGTAGTGGTGAGTATGCTTTGGATCTGTTCCGGGACCTGGCAGAGCCTCGAACCTGGCCAGGATGGCCGTCTTGTATTCGGCGACTACCTTTCTCATCTCATCCGGTGTCGGGGCGTAAGGTGGGCAGCACAGGTGCTTTCCGTAGGCCCGGCAGCCGTATCTGCACTTGAACCTGACCCAGTCGGCGACCGCGATCATGTCCGTTGAGATCGGCTTGATGTCCTGGTGGATGGATCGGAGGTCGGACAGGTGGTTATCGAGATCTTTGGTCATCTACAGTCACTATGTATCGTTATAATTTATTTCCTTTGATATGGTATCGTATGCAAATATGCAGGCTAAATGTTAGTGGTTTGTAAATCAAAAGATTGAGATGATATATGGCGGAAGAAGGTTATCGCTTTCTCTTCTTAAATTGGACCTGTGTAGAATTGAACCTTATCCACTGTACCCCAGATCCTTGGCCTGGCAAATCTGCATCTGCCTTAGAACTATGATCTAATTCCCTAGGATCCGAGATCCGACTCTTGCAGTCTTCAGAGTCAGAATGGTGAAGCCTACTTCTGGACGATAGCAAAGATAACGCCCAGGAGGATCAGGCGTCTAGGATAAGGTTCTAGAGAGAGTCAATCGACGTCCTGTACAACTATAATTTGCCTTGTTGCCGCGGAAGATGCAAAAATAAGAGTTAAGGAATCAGTTCGCATACATCTTGAGATTAAATGTAGCGACAGCTATCTGATTTCCTCCCCTGAAATAATATAAATTAAACGCCCCTGGTGAGTTCGCCCATTTATATTGTTTGCCTTGGAAGATCCCTGGTGCTATTTGAATCCCGTAACTGCAACTGATTGGAGAACCCACAGCTGTAGAAGATACTCCCAGAACGTTTTTAATGGCAATGGCGGTATAGCCAAAGCCGTGGGTTGGCACTTCGATTTTAAAGTTGGATTTGTTCAATCCACAAATTCCTTGTGGATATAACGAACTGAGAACACTGACCGCGATGGTTACAGGTTCGCTGTTTCCAGGTGCAGCGGATCCATAGTCGATTGATCCTATTTTGATCATCGTTCTCACAGGCGTTCCAGGTGCTGAGTCAGCTGTACTAATCGCCAAAATAGCGATTATGAAGATGGCTAGAATCAACCTTATATGTTTCATGTCACATCACCCATTCTGGTTACTACTTTCACTCACTTCGGAGATATTTTCCATAAGCTGCTTTGTACATATTTAAAGGTTGATATACTCCGGCATGAGATAAACGGCTGGGAGTTTGCGGGTAATAACCTGGGTTTTGCAGGACGACTTCTGTATAACAGGGAGCTGACCAAGGAGACGAAGGTCGGTCTTCTGCTTAAGAGATTGAAGCCACTGTGCTAGCTACCAATGGTGCTATCGTTTCGGCTGAACTCATGCCCCTCAAGGAAACGGATTACAGAATCACGACTCACACTACTGGTATCGCCGACCTGAAGTACAGGGAGACAGGCCCCTCTTATAACAGCAGATGCAAAAGAGATCTTTGATTATTCCCTGCCCAGGTGTCTGCCTAGGCTCAGTACTCTAAGTGAGTCTTTCAGGAGAGCTTGATTGCTCATATGAGGGAAAAATAGAGGCGGTCTCTCAGGGCGGGTCTAGGAAAGCGATTCAAGGACGCCGATGAGTTCATAGAGTACCTAGAAAAACTGTAGATCAGCATGACGTATATACCGCGTTCATCGCCTCTTTACGATAAGAACTTCAAGCGGTTGACCAAAAAGAACGCGGTTCTAAAGAAAAGAACTCTTTTGAAGATCCGAGAGATTCTTGATAATCCTGAGATTGGAGAGGCTCTAACCCAAAACCTAGCCGGTTATCGTAGTTATCATGTTGGCAATTGGGTCATCATTTTATAAAACGCTCATGAGCCAAAGGATCAGGACAGAGGCTCATGCCCGAAAAATGAAAGAGATATCTGCCGAGACCACTTTCATAGGAAATTATAGGTTTGAATCTGGTTCGTGAACTTCGATCACCACGATTATGCTTATGATGCGTAACACACGTATCTTGGTCGCCAGTTGTATGGTTGTACTTTAATAACATGTAAACCGGCCTAAATGCCTTTCTGACGAACGCTATTCGGTTGCCAACGAGACAAAGAAACACAGCTTGTGCTACACAAAGAGCTACATAAAGCCAGGCAATACCAACCACTACTAGATAAAAAACGACATTGGGGAGAAACTTTCGGCAGAATTAAAAAAGAAAAGATTATGGGCGATTATACGCCGCCCAAGGGCTGATCGCTGCCTAAATTTGTATTGGAATTACCTTTAACAACACCGGTGTACGGAGTTCTGGTTACGTCACAGTAGGGGGAGTTCGGGTTATCCGTGCAATAATGCTCTATAGGTTCGCCGTAAATCGTTTGCCCTTGTGGTCCCTGGATCGTTCGATTTGTCAGATTGAAGCTGGCATCTATCGCGTGAATAGGCTTATTATATGAGCTAGTTGAAATCGGCATTACGCTAGAGGATAAAGGCTTCATCCAGAAGAGATTTAATGCGGTCTGGTTGGACCCAAATACTGATTGCAACCAGGAGTTGAACTGGTTAATCATGCCGCTGTACTGCTGGGCAGCGTTCGTGTCATATGGCGCAGCACCATAATAGTAAGTTATTCTGCCCCCTGCTTTTATCCCGTCCTCGACTCCTCTCTGGTAATCGGTTAGCTCTGCCATTACTGGCATTGCTACCAGCGAAAACACGGCCACGATGGCCATCATTCTAGTGAACTTCATGATTTACACCTCTTTTGTTATATGTTTGGGATCGCCCACGATTTACCACCGTGTTGATCTATTGCAGGAACGATGGACGACCATTGTTAGGTTGCTGGTTGCCGTTGTTGGGGAAGACTTGAAGATTCCTGTAAACCCGTTGCCCCGTGATGGGATCTATGTAACTCCCTGAATAGGGATCTACGTAATTGTCTCCCATCCAGTTGGTTGCATTGTAAAGCCAAGTGCCATTCGGAGCATCCACAAGCTTGCCTCCTGCCATCACCTTGCCTTTTGGTACGGTTCCCCAGCCCCACAGAGTGGTATTGTTCCCCTGGTCGGCAGTTTTGTTATTCTGAGCCTGGACGTTGCTGATCCAGGCCTTGCCGAAGTCGCCACCGACCTCCTGGAACTTGCCTGAGCCGCTGCTCGTAACAACGAACTGAGCAAAAGCAACCAGGCAGAGCGCCAATAGTACGGCGACCGTGAACATGATCTTCATTCAATACACCCCACTCAGCAGGAGTATGCCGCAGGCTGATAAAAACTTTTCGCGTGCGATATATAATGCAATATAATCGCCGTCTTTTTAATTTATTTTTGTTTCCTCGCTAGTCCTTACGGGAACTGGTAGTAGGTAATAGGCGGATACGGTAGGTTATACTGGTTCAAGTATGGCGAATTTGTATACACCGGATTTATGTACCCTGGATAATACCCAGGATTTATCGGTTCGCTGGTGTAGGGGTTAAGGTAATAATCGCCAAGCCAGTTAGCAGTCATGTTCTGGTAGTAGGTGTAATTATTTACTAGCTTACCTCCTACCAACGCCTTGCCTTTCGGTATTGCTCCCCAGTTCCACAGACTGGTGTTGTTGACCTGGGGCACAGGACTCGGGTTTTTAGCAAGATAGTTTTTGATCCAGGCCTGGGCAAAGTCGCCGCTAACGTTCTGGACCTTCCCGGGGCCATTGCTCACTGCAACCGACTGGGCGTGAGCCATCAGGCACAACAAAAACAGTACAACAACCACTGTGAGCACGATCTTCATTTAAGCCCCGACCAACAAAATACATCCCGAGTCGATAAAAACTTTTCGCGTGATATATATTAGCAAACCATTAACGGCAATCCGTTGGCAGCCAGATATTTTTGGGGCGGATTGTGGGTTTTCTTGACGAATCGTATCTCTTTGCGCGCACTTTTGTCGACGGCATAGTATATTTGGAAATGAATCGCAGTGACGATCAAGAGTATCGATAAACCTCTTCGCACGCGTAGATCGCTGAGATAGAGATGACCCTCACATCTATAAATCAATCCAGCATACGCTCATACAATGACAAGTGAGACCAAAGCAGTAGAGATTGTCGCAGAGCTGATGGCGCTCTCCGCACGCACAGCGCCTAAAGCGCGAGGAACCGATTCGATAGTAGTAAAAGTTGTAGCCGGTGAGGATCTGAAGAACCTTGCTGAAGAGATGAACCACATCGGAGAGGCACGCGGCCTGAAGTTCATCTTGAGAGACGCTGGAAACATGGAGCAAAGCGATGCCTGTGTGCTCATAGGGTCTCAGGGCGAAAGCGTTGTTGGCCTAGACTGCGGAGGCTGCGGCTATCCGACATGTCAAGAGATGCGAGAGGCTCAGAAGGGCTTCATCAGCCAGAAGACGCCATTCCACGGCCCCAACTGCGTTATAAGGATGGCCGACCTGGGAATTGCCCTAGGCTCAGCGGCTAAGACGGCCAGCATTCATAACGTCGATAACCGCATCATGTTCTCAGCAGGCCTGAGCGCACTGTCCCTGGGCTGGCTGGAGGGCTGCAACGTTGCCTATGGAATCCCGCTCAAGGCCACTGGAAAGAGCGTCTATTTCGATAGGCCAACTTAGTGAAACAGCGGCGGCGCACCCTCGCCGCAAAAAACTGGTACCAGGTTTAATCTGGAACCATGCCTAAGTTTATGTCGTAGTGGGCTTAACATTGATAAGAAGTCAAAAGTCACCTGTTGCAAGCTCTGGGCATTGCGTTAGAATGACGAGAACTCCTTATCTTAGAGTGGACCACAGCTTTGGAAGCAACCCTTGTTTATTGCTTCCTGACAATAGTTAGGTAAGCTACCGCTAGGATGCTGGTTATGGCTAATGCACTCTCAAAGTCAGGCTGTTTCTTAGACTCAACATTCTGAGCACCATACTTTGTCGCGTTCTTTTTTGATTCATCTACCTTGGCGGGTATGTTCCCGGGTTCCTTAGATTCCACAGGATTTGTAGTCACCGTCTCGTTATCTACTCTGGACTTATCCGTCACACTATAATTGAGTTCCTTGATCTCAGACTTTTTGGTCGATTGCTCCTTGGAAGCGAGTGCATCGTCTTTAACATCCACGTCCTTGTAGATATAATATCTGAGGGGGTTAACTGCACTTATGTCGCCCTGGTCTGCGACACTTATGTATATGTCACCCATCAGCAGGATGTTTTTGTTCTTTCTTATTGTGATCTTGTTGTCCCTATTATCCATTTTGATGGTCATCGCGCTTGGATTTACCTCACTAATGGACATCGTATCGTAGTGAAGGCCAGCTTTGATCGAAGTTGGTACTCCAGATATCTGGAATATTCCATCAACAGTGGCTATGTTGATGTCAGAACCAGAGAACACATTCTTGAAGTGGACTGCTATCTGTACGATATCCTTAGTATCTCCAAGATCTGTCTTGTAGTAATAAGTCTTGTCGCCTATCTCGGCGTTAGTTGAGGACGACTGAATAACCTGGCTGCCAACAACCGTTCCATCCTTTGACAGCTCAAGATAGGCCTTATTGCCGTTAGAATCGATAGACTTGAGAGCCAATTGGTAGCCTTCTTCAAGCTTCAACGGATCTTTTGAGGTAACTGTCTGCTCAACATCGGTATCCACCAGGGTTTTGCTAATCTGTTCGTTAGCAAGGAGGTTCCTGTTCGTCGATCTGTTGTATAGGTAAGCTACGGTCTCGCCTTCCCTCTGCACGTTTTGGGTGACTGTGTCATTATATGCTGCAAAATAACACTCGCCAAGGAAACCCATAACATCGTATTGGCCCCAGGGCTCGAACTTGAAATTCTTGGGCTGGGCTTTGGTAATGTAAACGATGCCTCTGTTGCTCTCGTCATCTACCTGGTCGCTGAGAGTGGCATTGTCTGAGTTGATATCGGACAGCCGGAAGGTTATTCTCTCAGTTCCTATGTCCTTGTCCACATCGTAGTAGAATCCGGGGAAGTTGGTGCTGGTCCAGTTGAACTCTTTGACGCCGAGGTTGGCCACTGACCCGTGGAGCATGTACCAGCGCGGTTTAGTGATATAGACGTAATATCTGAGCGGGTTCTGTGAATTGATGACATTCTGGTCAGCGGTCTTGATATAGAGGTCCTTCATTAACTGAATATTCTTGTTCTTTCTGACGGAGATCTCGTTGTTTTTGTTATCCATCTTTATGGTCAGTGAAGTTGGATTGACCTGATCCGCTTGAAGTGTTGTGGGTGAATCAGATATCTGGAATATTCCATCAACTTCGGCGTAGTCTGTGCTGTTTCCCCTGAGGATATTCTCGAAATGAACAGCAATTATAACAACGCCCTTTGTTTTTCCCAGATCTGTTCTGTAGTAATAAGTCTTGTCCGCCATATTGGCGTTTTCTACGGATGGCTGAATTATCTTGGAGTCAACGACTTGGCCATTCTTGGTGAGGTCGATATGAACTTTTTTCCCAATAAGATCTGAAGTATTGATGGCCAGCTTGTAACCCTCCTCCAGCTCTAGAGGTTTAGAGGTGTTGATGGCTCTCTCTGAGCTGTCATCAACTAAGATCTCGCTAATCTGTTCGTCGGTCATAAGGTTACTATTTGTGGACCTGTCGAAAAGGAATGGTACTGATTGATAGGCATCTTCCATACTCGATGTTATAATGTCGTCATAGGCTGCAAAGTAATCCAAACCAAAGAATTTGATCTTCTCATATTGGCCCCAGGGAGCAAAATCAAAGTCAGTAGGCTGGGCCTCTGTGGTATAGGTTACACCGAGATTGCCATTAGCGTCTTTCTGATCGCTCAAGGTGGCACTGGCTCTGTCTGCGTCGATGTTGGACAACCTGAGGGTGAGATTTTCGGTGCTGGTATTGTCATCTATGTCATAATCGAAACCAGAAAAGGTAGCTGCGCTCAAGGTGATCTCCTTCTGGCTAAGATTATAAACATCGCTACGTACCTCTCCTAATGCAAGTATGGAATTTATTATAATAATGAGAAAGATAAAGCCTGAGACTCCACACAAAATGGCCATCTTCATGCAACAACCTCGTGTGAACTTCTCTCTTCAACACTAAAAAGTTATCCTTTATTTGACGAGAACATGCTCACCTTTGTGGCATGAAAATCGACATCCTACGTGACATTTTCATGGAAGAATAAAGTATGGAAACAAAGGCTTTGGTAGTCTAAGTTCTGCAAAGTTCCTTTTTTGTCCTTGAGTACCGGCTCGTCTATCCATCGAATTACTGAGAAAAGCAGTGCAGATTAGCCGCCTATTCTGCTGAGGATCTCCTCAGGTTCGTAGCGGATCTTGATTACCCGGCTTCGTCCTCGAGTTCCTGTGCCGCTGAAGTCGGTGTTGATCAGCCTAACGGCGTCCAGCTTGTTGAGGATCTCGTGGAACCGTGTGTAGCCAATGCCCGTTTCTTGTTGGAACTGCTCATAAAGCTCTCCGGCCCGAGATGTCCCGCGCTCTGCAGCCAGCCGGAGGACCTTCTGTTCATCATCCTTTAGGGACTTCAAGGCATAGGTCAGGTGGACCAGCCTGGATTTCTCATAAGAACTCTCCACGTCCTCTTTGGAGATGGTCTTGGATGCTCGCTTCTCTGCAGAAAGAGCGGACCTCCGCAACAGGTCTATGCCGACCCGCAGATCCCCGGACTTATCAGTGTAGTCCGCGATCATCTCCAGTACCGGTTCGGAGATCACTCCGGGATAAAAGCCGAGCTGAGCTCTGCGGTTCAGGATGTCCCCTATCTCTGTTCGGGTGTACAGCGGAAAGGCAATCTCCTCTGCCTGGAAGACTGAGGCAACTCGTGGATCGAATACGTAGTTTAGGGCAGGCTCGCTCAGGACTGCGATGACGCCCATCCTGGCACCCGGACAGGTCTCATGAGCCCGGAGAATGGAGTAAAGGACGTGATCCACCTCTTTCTCGTGGAACAAGTAGTTGAAATCATCAAGGGCCACAACCAAGACGATGCCTTCGTCTGCTGAATGCCTTGCAACCTTCTCGAAGATCCTCTTGAAGGATATACCGCTTGAGGGAGGAGCATGCTCGAAGAGCTTCTTGTAGAGCTGATAGAACACGGCGTACTTGGTGTAGTCCATCTGGCAGTTGATGTGAACTGGAACGACCTTGGAAGAATGCGCCTCGATCTCCTCGAAGAGCTTGTTGATGGCCGTGGTCTTGCCGGTTCCTGGAGGCCCAAGGCATAGGGCATTCACTGGACGGGCTCCCTGGAAAGCAGGTTTCACGCAGAACTTGAGGCTGTTCATCTGGGATTCCCGATGATCGAAATGCTCCGGAACGTAGTCAAGCTCAAAGAGATCCCTGTTCTTGAACAGCGTCTCCTCCCACAGGAGCATATCGGGCTTCATGCCTTAACCCCAGAGTCTTTCACTGGTTAAGTATATTTTGTATTTCCTTCTTCAATATGGCGCTCACAAGCGCTCCATCCGCCTTTCCCCTCAGCTCTTTCATAACAAGGCCCATCAGAGGGGCTATTGCTCGCTCGCCTTTCGATCTGACGAGGTCAGCCTTTCCGGAAACCACGTCGTGGACAACATCTTCCACGCCCGAGGTGCCCACGCCGGTGAGACCTGCACCTAAAGCGGCATCCGCTGCACAGAGCTCAGGGTGCTGGGCCAATGCCCGTAGAAGATCTATCAGGCCTTCCTTTGCCACTTTGCCATCAGAGGCCAGTGCAAAGCTGTCCAGGTAGTGCTGATCGGTCAGATTTGCCACAGGAACACCCTCTCTGGAAAGCTCGATTGGAACAGTCTCAAGAGCCCTGACCACGATAGAAGGAGCCAGATTGTACCGCTTTTGAATCTCCTCGAAGAGCTGGTAATTTGGAGACGCGGCTATTACCTTGGACTGCTCCTGGTTCAGCCCGTAGTCGCGCTCGAACCGGGCAGCCCTATCGGCGAATAACTCAGGCAGGACAAGCTTGTTCAAAATTTGATCATCAATAACGACAGATGGCACGTCCGTTTCCGGATACATTCTTGCAGATCCCGGCAGCGGCCTCATGTACTCCGAAGCTCCGTCTGGAAGTGCTCGGCGCGTCTCCTCCGGAACGCCAGCCAATGCATCCCTGGCACGGGCCGCCACGCCTTGCAGGGCCTTCAGTGCCCTATCCATCGAGGCGGTCACCAAGACAACGCAGTCGTCGTTGGCCGCGTTCAGCAAGCCGCGCACAGCCGCTACTTCTTCCATGGTTATGTCGTAGGCAGGAAGCTCATCGGTGTGGAAGATGCCTCCAACACCAGCCCGCTTGGCCCTGTCCGAAAGCTCTGTGCCTAGACGCCTTCCCGGCTGAACCTCTTTTCCTACAAGACCGTCGAACCCCTTGAGCACACAGGCCAGGACCACGCCGCCATTCTTCATCGAGCTCTTCACAACCTTTGATTCTGTGGAGCTAAAGAGCTGGGTGACGTCGGTTATCTGGCAGTTCGCGCTTGCTTTTCGGCGCTGCAGCTCGTCTCTGATCTCCAGCAGCCGGACTTGTCTAAGCGCCTCCAGCTCAACGATCTTGTCGATGAGGTTCAGGTCCTGGACACCTTTGACCTCAACCCTTGATCCTCCCTTTATTGAGACGTTTACGTCCTGGCGAATGGTGCCTAGACCCCTCTTTACCCGTCCTGTGGAGCGCAGGATCATTCCCAGGATCTGAGCCGACTCTCGGGCGTGGGCAGGAGAGACAATATCGGGAGCCGTGCCTATCTCCACCAGAGGTATGCCCAACCGGTCCAAGGAATAGACCAGCTCGTCTCCCCGATCCTCTATAATGCGCGCTGCCTCCTCCTCCAGGCACAAGACACCAATGCCTACCCTTCCGCTTGATGTCTCGATGTACCCGTCCGAAGCGATGTAGGCCGTCCGCTGGAACCCTGAGGTGTTGGAGCCGTCGATGACCGTCTTCCTCATAGTCTGGACTTCGTCCACTATCCTCATTTTCAGAAGCCTAGCTATGACCAGGGTGATCTCCAGGGCCTCGGGGTTTATCTCTCTAGGAGGTTCCTCATCCGCCTCAACCAGACATGTGGTATCGTAGGATTTGTAGAAGAACTTCCTGGAGACCAGAACCTCCTCCAGGGCTGCCCGGTCGATCTCGCCTAGCTCGCTCCTTGCCGGCCGGAGGTACCTGAAGAACTCGAAATCAGAGTCGTCCACCTCTCTGAGCTTGGCGGGGCATCCACAAAAAAGTTTTGAAGCAGAGTCGAGCTGCTGATGAATCTCTATGCCGCACACAAGCCCAAGAGTTCGAAAATCAAACTCTTCACACTGATTGGTTGGCATCCCTCACCTATCAGAGGCCGGGAGGTTTAACTCTTTTGACTGCCTCCCTGATGTCCTCTGATTTGACGGTCTTTCTCTTTGCATGGTTGGCCCAGCCAACTGCCTCTTTGGCAACATCTAGGCCGTAGCTCTCAAGGATCTCTGCAAGCGCATCCCTAGCGCCCTCACTGACCCGCTTGGCTCCAGCCTCACGAATAAGCCTGCTCACAGGGGCAACCGGAAGTATCGGCATCTCGTCTCACCTTATAAGCCGGATTTACAGCAGAAGAAGGATAGATAAAGACCTTCTCGATGTGCAAACCCAAATAACCAGTTTATCCTCCTATAATTCCATATATATATCTTTCGCAACGCATAAGCCTGAATTGTGACGACGATTACCTTGAAACTACACAAATCAGCCATACTAATCCATAAGACGGTTCTATTCAGATATTTTCTGAATTTATCTCAGAAAATAGGTTCAACCCTGGTAGTCGCTCTTGCACTCGGGTCATTAATAGCAATAACCGATAGAGGAAACGTTATTAGGCTGCAGGAATACATAACGTGGAGAGGATCGACGATGACGGAGTATAAATGCAAAGCGATTATATACAAAGGACCTGAGGACGTCTATGGTCCGTGCGGGTGCGGCATGGACATGGCCACACTCCCTGTGCTACTGCCCAGCTCTTGGCTTCTTGAAGAGAACCCGTGTGAAGTCGAAGAGCACGAGTTCGGAAAAGGTTTTGATTTCCGGCGAGTTTCGGGCATGAGCTGCAATCAGGTCTTTGAACGCGAACAGAACGGCACGAACTTCCTTGCTAACTTCTCGTGCTGTCGCGAGTGTGCCGAGCGTGCAGTAAAGCATGGATATGCAGTCTGGACCGAAAAAGAGTATCCCATGACTCTGAGATGAGTTGGATAGCGGGAAACGAATTAAAGAATAACCGAAGGACTACGCTAGTTAACGAGCTTTAAGAATCGGGAGGATCTGAACTTGAAATGTGTAGTTTACTCTACTAAGACCTGTCCCAAGTGCGAACAACTAAAGAGAACACTGAAGGGATTAGGCATCGATTTTGAGACCCTGGATATGGCCACACCGGAAGCGTTGACGGAACTCCGGGTCAATGGAGTCTTCACTCTGGCTGCCCCGGTGTTGCAGGCCGACGATAAGTTCTACACCGTCGATGACCTATTCGATGGAGATAACATAAAGAACCTTCAAGCTCTGGGGCTGCAAGTCAGCTAGAACTCCTTCCCCCTAACCCGGTTTATATCGAAGACCGCCGTGCTGGCCACGTGCATGACCGCAAAGGTCCCTGCCTGGATGGGGTCGGTCACCACCAGATCCGCTTGCTCGGGAACCGAACCAGCCATCTTCAGGGCGATGACCGGTATCCCCTCCTCCTGAAGCTTTTTGACTTCCTTGGTTATACGACCACCCATTATGGCGCCGGCGAGGACGAGGATGGATGCCCGATGAAGCCTGGCGACAGCGCTTACGGCATCGGCTAGGGCAGATTCGCCTACCAGTGGAATGGTGTCGACGCTTATCCGCTCTCCTCGCAGGTTGTGGCGGTCGGCTTCGTTGACAGCGCCAACGGCCACCTGGGCAACCTGGGCACCTCCGCCGATTATTATCACTCTCGACCCGTAGATCTTCTCGAAGGATGGGTGAACAGCGACCTCCAGGATGGATTCCATGGCCTCGAGTTCCTCGACCATTCCAACCGGAGTTCCTTCGGCAGGTCCGTCTATCTCCATGTACACCGATGCCTTGCCCTCGTTAACTCCCCGGTCCAGTACGAACTGCTGGGTGTAAACGATGTTGCCGCCCCTCGAGGCAACCGCCCCGGCTATATCGCGCAGCATTCCAGGCCGATCTTCACAGATTATGTTCAATGCAATGCTCATTTTTCCTCTTTTCTTATATCCACGATATTTTCCAAGATAATCCTATGGCACTGGCAAACTTTAATATGACGAGTGATTACTTCCAGAAGGATGGAATTTTGTCCTGATTGCAAGAGTATGATGATGCCCAATTCCAAATCGGGATTGATGATCTGCAGGAAGTGCGGTCGTAAGGTAGAGATGACGGCCCGTGATAAGTTCGTTAGCAAAACAGAACAGCAGGACCGCGATGTTCCTGTCTTGGAGGGAGACATTCAGCTCCTTCCCACAACCAATGCCAGGTGCCCTGAGTGCGGCAACAACGTCGCTTATGTGGAAATGAAACAAACCAGGGCTGCCGATGAGAGTCCCACGCGCTTCTTTACTTGCACAAAATGCAGATATAGATGGAGAAGGTACGAGTAGGGTAGCGTTACATCAGGGCAATCAATATCAGATAAAATCGCTCTCTCCAGGAGGCGCTAGGATGTTCAAGGCTGTAATCAACGCAGAAACTTTGCGCGACGCAATCGAAGCTGTTTCGTCTCTGGTAGACGAGGTGAAGTTCTCTATCTCAGAGAAAGGTGTAGAGCTCAAGGCCGTAGACCCTGCCAACGTGGCCATGGTGTCCCTTAAGATCGGAGCTGAGGCCTTTGAGTTCTTCAAGACCACCCCCGGAGAGATCGGAGTAGACTTGGTGCGTCTTACCGATGTCTTGAGCATGGCGGACAAGGGAGAGAACGTTCAGCTAGAATTGGATGAAGAGAGCCGCAAGCTGAAGATAGGTGTTGGATCACTGTCCTACACGCTGAGCCTGATCGATCCTTCTGCCATAAGAAAAGAGCCCAAGATCCCAGAGCTTGACCTGCCAGCCCACGTAACACTGCACGGATCTGAGCTGCGAAGAGCAGTCAAAGCCGCCGAGAAGGTCAGCGATCACGTAGTCTTAGGTGTCTCTGATGACGTCTTTTTCATGGAAGCGAAGGGAGACATAGACTCCCTGCGCCTGAACATACCGAGCACCGAGCTTCTTGGCCTTAAACCCGGCGAGGCTAGGTCACTGTTCTCACTAGACTACCTGGAGGACATGAGCAAGTCAATAGGCAAGGCCCCAGAGGTAACCCTTGAGATGGGGATGGATTATCCCCTTCGCGTCGGCTTCAAGATAGGCCAGGCCATAGAGGTCAACTATCTCCTGGCTCCCAGAATTGAGCAGGAGTGATTTCCCGAGCGCGTCTCCCGCGCTCCCTTTGATTCTGTTTCTACCCATCCTATGAAGATATCGGAATACCCTTTCTCCAAGGAAGCAGTAGAATACGTTAGGGGAGCTGGCCTCTCTTTGGAGAGCCTGCTGGAAAGTCCTTATCACCAGTCAGTAAGGATAAGAGCAGTTGAAAGGGTTCTAGGGGCTATTAGTGGTGATATCCCGGCCGGTCGCGTTAGTGGGGTTTCTGAGCGTTTAGCTGAGACGGCCGAGCTGTTTTCCTATCCACTGGCCCGGATTATCTTATCCTGCATTGGAGATGACCTTCTAATCCGCAGGTATGCAGTTGCCGAGGCAAGGCTTGCTCACAACAGGATGCAGAGAGATAAAGACGACATCCTGGCCCTGGCCGCGGACCTGGGATTCGATCCTCGAGGATCCGAACCCTGGAAGCTCCACTTCTCGGAGTACATCCGGGCTGCCCACAGGATGCGTTCGCCAAAGTGGAAGCTGGTAAACAGAGATCTCAAAGATGGCTATCTTACCGTTACCAAAGAGGAGCTGACGCGCCTCATGGAGGAGATGGTGAGGGATAGAGTGCTGAAAGGGCTTCCCCTTGATGTAGGCGAGGACACCTGCCAGAAGCTAGAGGGGTACATAATGCCCATAAGGTCGGAGCTGGAGGCATTCAAGGTCAAAAACCGAGTGGATCTGGGCAAGGTCACCGAGTCGGCCTTTCCACCCTGCATCAAGAAGATGCTTGAGCAAGTTGCCGCCAACGCCAACCTGGCCCACTCAGCCCGGTTCGCCCTCACAAGCTTCCTGCTGCAGATCAACATGCCTCCCGACCAGGTAACAGGACTGTTCAACACCAGCCCAGACTTCGACCAGGAGAGAACTCGATATCAAGTGGAGCATATCGCCGGCTCAAGCGGAACCAAGTACAAGCCGCCCTCATGTTCGACTATGGCGACTTACGGTAACTGCCCTGGAGAGGATGAGCTGTGCAGACAAATTCGCCACCCTCTGAGCTATTACGAGCGAAGGATAAAGCAGACAGGAAAAAGTTAGATTTTAGGGTTTCCTTCGAAGATGTGAGGTCTTGAATTATTATCCTGGCTTTTCTGTCAACCTATCGAGACTGTCTGAGACCGAACCGGCATTTGCGTCCATAGATATTCCTGCCGGTAGCCCGTGGTTCAGATTCCAGGTCTTTAAAGCTGTGATTAATGCATGCAATCCTTCTTTTTCCAGGCTCGAGACCGCCGTCAAAAAATCTATTCTGTCAGATGTGAGCTTTTTGAAGCCGAGGCCTGTCAACTCTACGGCCACTCTGGCTCCAAACCCGAATTGTGCCCTCCCAGAGGCGACTGCTGCGGCTACGGCAAAATGAGATCTCGCGCGGCCTACATAGCGTATTTCTTCTAGATCGAGTCCCAGATCCTTCAGCTCCTTATTAGCTAGCGGCCTCATCTCTGAGTCTCCCGACCATCCCACTATGCTTAAGTCTCCTTGCCCTGACAGATCGCCGAAGTTCTTGCCAATCAACCCAAGCTCCCTCGTGTATCCTCGGATTAAGACATGCCCGTCTGGTATGCTGATCTTCTCCGCATCTGAGATGCAGGCCACATCCGCAAGCTTGTCCTCAACTGAAAAGGTACCACGCTTGGTTCCATTGGGCGTGAACCTGATCTGCAGAGGCAACGACTCCGCAAGCATTTCCAGAAACGGGCAGTTCTCCCCAGCAACGATAAGATCGGGTTCGACATACTCACCGAATAGCTGAACATCTACAGCTCGGCCTTGTTCAATGTACTCGACCGAAGATGGAATCTCAATGACTCCGTCAGCCTGGGACAGTGTGGTTATGGAGCCGCTTCCCTTGTCCACAGGATATACCAAATCACCTGAGACGCCCACTGCCAGTAGCTGATGTCTACCTTCAGTTCTGATAGGTCTGGCCAGCCTTCCGGCAATTCTGTGACCTGTGATTTTCAGCCCCAGGGCCTTCCTGATAGCCGGAGCGGCCAGTTGTCCAAAAACCGTCAGGGCGCTTGTTGGGTATCCTGGCAGTCCGAGGATAGGCTTACTGGCAACGGTGCCGAAGATCGTAGGCTTGCCCGGCTTTAGGTTTATGCCGTGAAAGATGGTCTCTCCAATATCGTCCAAAACCCGGTAGACCATGTCACCAGCCCCGGCTGAGGTAGAGCCGCTTACAAGGGTCATGCCACACTCCTTCGAGATCCTCAGCAGGGTATCGGCCATTGTCTGGTGATCGTCGGGCAGAATGCCGTAAACGAACGGAGTGGCACCGCACTCCAAAGCTGCTGCCGCTATGGAGTAAGAGTTTATGTCGTAGATCTGACCGGGCCCAAGGGCTTTCCCTGGCTCCGCCAGCTCGTCGCCAGTGGAGGCTATCCCCACCCGTAGACTCCTCACTCTGACCCGGCCTTTGCCTACGGCAGCCAGAACGCCCACCTCCCGAGCGCCTAGCCTAGTTCCTGGAAGAAGGACCACATCTCCGAACATTATGTCGCTGCCAGAGCTAATGACGTTCTCGCCTGTGTGAACGGGTTTCATGATCCGAACTTGGTCTCCTTCGACCACAGCATGCTCGATCATGACCACGGCATCGGCCCCTGAAGGCATCATTGACCCCGTGGAGACCTCCGCTGCCTGGCCCGAGGTGACTTCAACCTCGGACGCAGCCCCCATGGGAACGCTGCCCGCCAGACGAAGGGACACAGGTCGGTCTTCCCTGGCATCTAGGGAGACTGCCGCCACGATAGCGTAGCCATCCATAGATGCACGATCAAAACCAGGAACGTCGATATCAGAGACGATCCTTTCAGCCAACACTCTTCCGAGAGCAGAGTTCAATGGAACTGTCTCCTCCCCGACGACCGGAAGGTGGCTGAGCACTATGGACCTGGCTTCGTCCAGCGGCAGAAGGCTCCGGAACTCTTTGCGCATGTACAAGAATTTGCATGAAGAAGATATAAAGGTGCTACAGCCTGGCCGATCGCGACCTCAAGAGGTGGTCGGCAAGCACTATGGCAACCATTGCCTCAGCGACGGGAACGATGCGAGGCGGAATGGTCGGGTCGTGCCTGCCCTTGATCTCGATCTCAGCGTCCTTGTTAGCTACTAGATCCACAGTGCGCTGCTTCCTGGAGATGGATGGAGTTGGCTTCACAGCGATCCTGCAGAGGATGGGAGTACCCGTAGATACCCCACCCAGGATTCCGCCGGCGTTGTTGGTCTCGAAATCGACTTTGCCTTCCCGGAAGATCAGAGGGTCGTTCATCTGACTCCCTCGAAGGCGAGCGCTCTCCATACCAGCGCCGATCTCTACAGCTTTCACAGCCCCCAGGCTCATGAGCGCCTTGGCCAGATCCGCGTCCAGCTTGTCGAAAACCGGCTCGCCAAGGCCCGGCGGCACACCCTTTGCCACTATATCCACCATCCCGCCTAGGCTGTCGCCCTCCCTTCTGACCTGGTCCGATAGCTGGAGCATCCTTCCTGCAGCGTCCTGGTCAGGGCAGCGAATGGGATTGGATTCCGCCTTAGCTCTCAGCTCCGTGAGATCCGAAGAGCTGATGTCGGCCTTGATACCGCCCAGCTCGGCCACGTAGCCCACGATCTCGATTCCCTCCTGGGCGAGGAACTTTTTGGCAACGGCTCCGGCGGCAACGCGACCAACGGTCTCCCGCGCCGAAGCCCGGCCGCCACCGCGATGATCTCTGATGCCGTATTTGGCCCCGTAGGTGTAGTCGGCATGCCCGGGGCGGGGCTTGTTCCTGATGGCGTCATAGGCGCTGGAGTCGGCATCCTTGTTCCAGACGATCATGGAGATTGGTGTGCCTGTCGTCTTGCCTTCGAAGAGGCCGCTTTGGATCTCCGCACGGTCCTCTTCCTTTCGCTCTGTAGAAACAATGCTCTGGCCAGGTCGCCTGCGATCCAATTCTTTCTGGACATCCTCTGCGGAAAGGGTGAGGCCTGCAGGGCAACCGTCCACAACCACGCCCACAGCGCGACCGTGAGACTCGCCCCAGGTGGTGATGCGAAATAGAGTGCCAAAGGTGTTGCCGGACATAGGTAATCCTCCGAAGCTTAATAGCAGGATACATAAAAAAGCCTTGCCAGTAGATTTTTCTACACAATGCAGCCGGGGCTGCGAATATTTTCCTGAATATACAAATCAATCTGAAGTGAGGAACTTTTATAGTGGGCTCGCACTTGTTATCCAGGATGAGCGAGCGACTATCCCATAGAGGAGACCATCTTAAGAGCCTCTGCGATTCTATAGCGGGAGCCGTATCCAAGTCCATAAAAGGAATGGTGGGCAATCCAGCCAGCGGTGTAATGGTCGGGATGGGAGCCGACGGCACTCCCACCAAGAGCATAGACAAAGTGGCTGAAAATGCCGTTTTATCCGAGCTCAGGCGTTCGGGCAGCAGTTTCAAGGTTCTGAGCGAGGAGATCGGTGAGGTTCTCATCGGCGAGAAACCTGAGTACTTCATCCATCTGGATCCTCTGGACGGAACATTCAATGCGGTAAAGGGAATTCCGTTCTACGCTGTCTCTATATATCTCAGCAAAGATGATTGTCACTTCGGCTACGTGTACGATCTGGCCGGGGCCACGAAATACTACGCAGAAGCAGGCAGAGGAGCTTACGTCGAACCGGGTGATTGTAGGCTCAAAGTATCTCGAACTTCTGACCTCAAGGACTTCAGTGTATCTGCTTATACCATACGGCCCAACACATCGAGAATCGTTGGCATTGGTGATACTGTCCGGCGGATCAGAACTTTGGGTTGCACCTCTATGGAGATGGTCATGGTGGCCTCCGGCAAGCTGGACGCCTTCTTGGACCTGAGGGGCATGTTGCGTGTTGTTGATGTCGCCGCCGGCAGACTCATCCTAGAAGAAGCAGGGGGTGTCATAACAAATGCCGCAGGCGAAAAGCTTAATCTGGACGGCAGCGCGACCAGTAAAATGTGGCAGAGGACAGACCTAATAGGATCTAACGGCCTGCTCCACAATGATCTTCTCAATCTCATCCAAGGTGGTGCCAATTAAGATCGGTTTTGTATCCAGGCACAATGCAGAGTCTGTCCGGCTTGTTGAGATGCTGGCGGACCGATTCCGATCCAAAGCCGACATCTTCGTCGAGCCAGAAGTTGCCCAGCAGCTAGGGATAAAGGGGACGCCTGTGGAGGAGATGGAGAGGCAAAGAGTGGATTTCATTGTCTCAGTAGGGGGAGATGGGACCATCCTCCGAACTATCCACAGGATGAACGACCCTGTTCCAATCCTGGGAATCAACATGGGCACCCTGGGGTTCCTTGTTGATGTTGAGCCCAAGGAGGCGGAAAAGACCCTGGATCAATTGATTCATGAGTTCGAGGTCGACGAGCGGTCCAGGCTTAAGGTCTTGCTGAACGGAAAGAGCCTTCCACCGGCCATCAACGAGGTGGCCCTGATCACGGCCAGCCCGGCTAAGATGATCGAGTTCGAGATAATCGTCGACGGTTCGCTGATGGAAGACTTCCGCGCAGACGGGGTGATAATAGCGACATCGACAGGATCCACTGCCTACGCTATGTCTGCTGGTGGGCCAATAGTGGATCCAAGAGTGGATGCCATAGTTATGGTTCCCATGGCTCCCTTCAAACTCTCCTCCAGGCCTTGGGTCATACCGGGGGACAGCACCATCGAGGTAAAGCTGAAGCTTCCTCTGAAGGAAGCGCTTGTTGTGATAGACGGCCAGAGCACGACCACCATATCCATAAGCGACTCCCTGATCATCAGCAAGGCTGACACTCCCGCTAGGTTTGTTAAGGTGGACAAGGACGGGTTCTTCGAGAAGGTGAAGAGCAAGCTGGCCTAATGCTTCACCGCGGCAAGTTGCACTACAACTGAAAATGCCTTCAGGGCACGATATGTGATACTAACGATGGTGCCTGCTTCAAAATATCTTGCCTTCCATTCGAATTGGAGCCTTCGTTAGACGAACTATAGATTCGATGGTCGTCATTGTCCGGAACAATTTTGTTCGCTGCTCACTTCGTCATGACTAACTTTCTAAGATACCGCAAGCAAGCTAAATATAATGACTAAAGAATGATCTGGAAAATTGGGATGAAAGACGGCCAGGGCCCGAGGTACCAAGCCCACGAGCGCCTTACAACCTTCAACAGACTATGGATTTACACAGTGTTGACGGCCGAAATCTAAGTCATGGCCATAAGCTCAAGCTTCAACCGGTCCCCGTCACCTGCTACGGGATCAGATTCGGCCATCTTTCTCTGGCCATCTTCCTCAGGTATATAAGTAAGGTAAAGCTTCCGTCTCTTGCCCTGGGTAAGCTTCACCCTCGGGTCGAGGTCCACGGCGCGCTTCATAACGTTTATGACCGTGGTCTTGTTGAGTCCGAGCATGTCCACCAGTTCACTGGTAGTGTACCTTCCAGGTCTCTCACTTATAATATCGACAAGGCTCTTGGCATGTCCATCAAGGGCTTTGCCCTCTGACGAACCCAGTTCTTGTACAGGGCTTTGTCGTCCCTGTTTTGCCTTTAGCTGGCTCTTCAGGTCGGCCACATCTTTCGAGAGACGATCAACCTGATCGATCAGCCTGCCCAGGAGATCAACGTCAGCCTGCCTTGCGTTCAGCTCGCTGGACATCTTTTCGATGGCTGAAACAAGAGTTATCATTGCCTGAGCTTCTTTTCTTTCCTTTTCTATCTCAACTGCTTTTGTTTTGTATAGCTCTAAAAGCTCTTCGAACATCTTTAGGCTACTCCTATTATTTTCTATCTTGATCTCGTCTTAAATGATTCTAAAAGACTTATCGAATATCACTGAACGACCTTAGTATAAATACTTTTCTTAAAATTCTTCGGATATGGCGGCTCAAAGATAGATGCATCAGACATGATTCCCATTTTCGCCTAAGGAATCGTGAAAGGGCTGATTTTGTGGACATATTGGACATACATTACGAGGTTTACCTGAGGTTGCTTCTAAGAAGCTGGGGAAGCTCCAGAATATCCTCGATTACTATGTCGGCCGCTTGAAAGAGGCAGGGTAAGGGATGGCTGTCTTGCTGAACCGTCAGCACGCCCAGGTCTGCTGCCTTGAGAGCATGAAGATCATTAAGGCCATCCCCTACCATCACTACCAATTCGTAACTCTGCTTCAGCTCCAATACGATGTTACGTTTGCGTCCTGGGCTTGACACAGGGCAAATGCGATCTAGTTGAAAGCCGTAGTCTGCTAGGCAGAGCAGGCTTCTCATGCTATCTCCCGATGCGATATACACATCCGCCTCGATCTTTTGAAGCTCCGATAGCACCTCGGTTAGACCCGAGAAAGGAATGCCTGATGTGCAGATGGTGTGAGATACCTGCGAAAGATCGGCATCTACGATTACTCCAGTAGTCCGGTACTTACTTTGGCACTTGGCAACCACAGCCCTGTAGACCTCTTGGATATCGCCGATCGTTGCTCTGGATGCACGCACGATTTCAATGGCTTTCTCCCTAGAAACGGGAGTGCTGCAACAGCTTATCTCGATTAAGGCATCTATGAAAATTGTGCTAAGGAGCTGATCGGGTGGATACGAGGTTACTTCCATCGGGTCTAACTGGGGCACAACCAGCGCCCTTCCTGGTTTTTCCATGATCAGATCCGAGGTTATAACCTTCTCCATCAGGCAGCCAGTGGAGATGCTTTTGGCCACCCGGTACATTCTAAGAATCGTGCCTGCCACATCGAAGACTACTGCAAGATCTCTGGGCATCCGCCAGAAGTTCAATTCATGGAGAGATCAAGCTATCGGTATCTGTTGGTCTAGAAGCTTATTGATGAAAGCTAAATACGATGATTTGCAGTGGTCATAACAGTCATTGATCATAACATCTAATCGATGTGGACTGACCCTCTGGTTGGGAATTTTAGGCACATGCTGTTTTCTAAAACGTTCCTCATTAATAAGCCAGCGATTTACGACCAAGATCGCGCCATGTACAACTAACAGAAAGTTTATGGCATTCTAAACATTATGAGATATAATGAATCCTTTCAGTATCGCAGCTGCTTATGTATTGATAGCAATTCTCGGATCTGCCTACGCCGCAACCGTTTCTGTCTACCCAGGCAGCAGTATACAGGCAGCCATCTATACGGCCAAATCTGGGGATATCATAGAGGTTCACAGTGGGGTCTACTACGAACATGTCAATGTTAACAAGCGAATCACATTAAGAGGCATTGGCATGCCGATTCTGGATGCCACAGCAAGTGGCAGTGCCGTCACCCTTAAGACAGACGGAATCATCCTCCAGGGGTTCAGGACGATCAACTCTGGCCTATGGCCTGGAGACGGATCAAAAGAAGCAGGAATAAAGGTGCTCTCGAACAATAATACTATCGAAAATAACAACGCAAGTAACAACTCCAATGGCATATTCATCATTGGGGGCAACAATAATACCATAACAGGAAACAATGCCAGCAACAATTTGGGATACGGGATTATGCTCTCCACCTCCGTCGGGAATATCATTTTTAAGAATAACTTCATTCGCAACTACAAACAAAACGCTTACGACAATGGCGCGAACCGATGGGATGTTGGCAGCGTTGGGAACTACTACGGCAACTTTAGCTCCCTCGCAGAAGGTTGCCTGGACTTAGGCGGCAACGATGTGTGCGATTTCGGCTATCCTGTGCCTGGCGGATCGAGCATCGACCATTATCCCTCACTGGAATCTCTTTAGCGCTTGAACAGAGTCAAATAGGAACTTTTTAATTTGACATGTAATTATAACGACATTGTCATGACAAAAACCTAGCAGCAGAGGTAACATCCTTTGGGCGCTTTGAGCGCATGTTCATCGATCGGGGATTCTACAGCAAAGAGCAACATCGAGTAATGAAATCTCGAAGATTGATTTATCACTCTTTGCTAATTAGCGTCAGACAGGCAAAGGCTTAATTGGCGAGACAAATTGTGATATTGAGAATCCGGACAACGATAAGGGAGGTGATATAAATTATGTACTAAAACAGTAAGTCGATATCGGCGCAGAAGCCTATGGTACATGCTATACAATAAGACGATGGTCCGTCGTAGTTTGACTTCATCCTCAATTATATTCGATTTTAGCCATTTTATCTAATATATGCTCCGAGAGGCGAGGATTCCTATAACGATCCATTTTGGTTTACGTCTTTATAAATGATATATAAGGCATAGCAGGATTTCGGGGTTGTAGGAATTCTCGCGAGTGTTCAACGAAACACATTGATATAATCATTGGCAAATTGGGCGAAGGAGATTGGCCTCCTTCCAGTAATCCTCTCAACGTCAGATGATATCGTTGACATATGGCCTTCCTCTTGATCTTTAGAAATACCCTGCAAACTATTCATAAACCAATCAGACATACCTATTGCTTTCATCCCCCTTTTTGCCTCGTCTTCTGAGAACATAATATATTTCACAGTCTCACCAATTACCTTTGAAAGAATATCCGCTATTTGACCATTGCTTAGGGCCTCAGATCCTGTAATAGTATAAGCCTTGCCATGGTGACCTTCTTTGGTCAGAGCTTCTGTTGCTACAGCAGCGACATCTCTCGCATCCACATAGCTTATTTTGCCTTCTGCATTCAAGCTGTAGAAGATGCCTTCATTCCTTATGGTGGCCCCCATAAGCGTAGAGAAGTTCTGCATGAAATAGTTGGGTCGAAGGAACGTAAATTGAATGCCAGAATTTCCTACGATGTATTCAGCCTGTCGATGCAATTTAGTCATAGGTATTCGTTCCTTGTCTGCATTGATAATAGATAGTTTTACTATGTGTCCGACCCCTGATTTAATTGCCTGATCAACTAGGTTCTCCGTCATCTGCACCATATTTTCTGCAAATGGCGTGAGCAAAAAAAGTTTATCTATTCCGACAAAGGCTTCTTTAAGGGTTTCAGGCTTATCGAAGTCTACTTTTATTAAATCAACACCAGGGAGTCCTATTTTGTCTGCTTTCCCCAAGGAATGAACTGCGGCTCGAAGGTCGACTCCCTTTGATGAAAGTTGTCTAATGATTTCAATGCCCAAATCATTAGTTGCCCCTGTTACTAAAATCTTGTTTTGCATATCTACATCTCCATATAAATATAAAGGCCATATTTGCCAACATCAAGCATTTCTCATCTAATATTCTACTTCTGGAATTACCAGAGCTTTATAATATAATCTGATTCCTGGTACTACTGGATTCTCGAAACCAGCGGTCTCACCTCATCCAAAGCTTTCTCCAGATAATCCAGTGATTCTTGTGCATTAACCTTCAGCGTCCCATCAGCTCTAATAGCATCCTCAAGATCAATCTTTGCGACTGAGAGCCATCCAGCGCGTGCAAACTCGTTCATCTTCTGGGCATATTTGACAGTATTTTTATACGCCTCCAACGAAAATTTGTATTGTCCACTGCTAATTAATACAAGTGCAAGATCAAATTTGGCAGAAATCAGATCCGGATTCAGAGAGACTGCATCGATTAGGAAATGTATGGCCTCGCTATTTTCTTTCGTTCTATAATAACACCAGCCTATGAGATGAAGAGTATCCGCATCTAATTCTTTCGCTGTTAGCTTCGTTTTATCTATAACCCATTTGAACTCCGCCTCAGCTTCCTCATTTCGCCCCATTAAATAAAGCACATTTCCACGGCTCATGCGCAGCCGCAGATTATCTGGTTCCAGTGAAATTGCAGATTTGTAAACTTTTCTTGCCTCTTCAAATACATCAATGTCCCTCTGAGGTTCTACCCTGCAATTCATCAATGCCCAGCCTTTTAAGGAATATAGCCAGGCGGAACTGGAATCGATTTGTAGGGCAAGATCGATATATTTGATGGCGTCAGAGTAATTCGAGATATCGCTCAAAATACGCCCTTTGGTACCCAAGAGCCAAATATCTCCCGGATTTAATTCTATTGCACGATTAATGTACTTATTGGCTTCTTCATATTGATAGATCGCAATAAGGGCATCGATCAGTTCTTCATAGGCCCACACCATAGTTGAATCTAGTTCCACGGAGGCCTTCAACTTAGCCACAGCCTCATCGCCTAAATCAAGCGCTTTGCAGACTTGCCCTAATGTTGCCAACAGCCAGGCATCGTGGTCGTTTAGCATCAATGCCATATTGAGAAGATCCCACGCCTCCGAATACCGGCCCAGCATGCGGAGAGCATCGCCTTTTCTGCCTAAGATCCAAGGGTCGTCAGATTTCATCGAAATAGCCTGGTCGAAGACATTCAATGCTTCTTCGTACCTGTTCAGCATGCAAAGGGTCTCGCCTTTTAGACCAAGCAAAGAAGCATTATCTGCTTCGAGAGATAGAGCCTCGTTTGTTAGCGTGAGAGCTTCTTCATCCAATCCCTTCAGATGGAGAATGTCGCGTTTTAATTTGAGGGCAAAGATATCATCCAGTGGGAAGGATATGGCCTGATCTAGGATAGCAAGTGCTTCATCGTATTTCCCCAGGGAAGCCAAAATCGCGCCTTTCCTGCTCAATACCCACGAATTCTTTAAGCCGTGCTCTATAGCCTTATCCAGCCACTTTAATGCCTCTTGATCTTGACCGAGTAAGCGAATAACTTCGCCTTTTCTCCCTAGCAACCAGGGATCGTTCTCTCTAAGCAAGAGTGCTCTATCCAATGCCACAAGAGCTTCCTCATTTCGGCCCTGAATTTGCAGGACTTCGCCTTTACGACTTAATAGCTGGAAATTATCTGGCTCAAGAGAGATCGCTCGATCAAGAGCATCAAGAGTCTCTTTAAACATACCTAAATAATAGAAAACCTCTGACTTTGTGACTAGAGCAAAAGCATAGTTTGGGTCTATGGCAAGGCTCTGGTCAAGCACCTCCAGAGCCTCATCATACTTTTCAAGGGAGATTAGGACTGCCCCTTTGCTGCCCAAGAGCCAGTAGTCGGCTGGAGAAATTGATAAGGCCTCGTTTAATGCCCCGAGAGACTCTTCATAACGGCCCATCATCCGAAGGGCCTCTCCTTTCCGACCCAGTATCCATGGATCTTCTTTCTTTAAACCAATAGCCTTATTAAACAATTCCATTGCTTCTTCATATTCATTCAGCAAACAGAGGATTTCGCCACCTCTCGCCAGGGCTCTTGGATCGTTTTGGTTGAGATCCAGTGCATGTTTGCAGAGGGCCAGAACCTCATCTTTTCCAGCCTTTGAGATCATGGCATAGCAGGCATTCTGGTACTCAACAACTGCCTCATTGAAACGCTTTTGCTCCTCGAGAATCTCTGCCAGGGCCATAAAGGATTGAATATTATTCGGGGCCAGCTTCAGAGATTTTCTCAAGAGTTGCTTTGCTTTTTCATATTCCTTCTTATCCTTTAAATATATTCCAAGATAGCGATATGTTTCAGGAGAAGGATCGTCAAGTATGACTGCTTCTTCCAAAGCGGCTATAGATTCTTTTTTTCTCCCTACGTTGTAGAGGGCCAAACCGTAATCTCTAAAATCTCTGTAATCTTGATCCTTAAATTTTCCTCTATTTGGCATCAATTTGGCTAAATTTAATCTTCCTTTCGCCGGCATCCATTTGTCAAAAAGCTTAACAGCTTTTTTGAACGCTTTCTGTGCATCCTCTTTTTGTCCGAGGCTCTCCTTTATTAGCCCACTAATTGTCGACGTTGCAGCAGATAATAGATTGAACCTGGCAAAGTCAAAGTTTTTATCGCCCTCATATTTCGATCTGATCAATTCAAGGCTAGATTCCAATTTTGGAATGCGTGCATCCGCCTCAATATAATTTCCTTTGATGTATTTATCACGGACACGATCCAAATCAGACTTTAAGACACTTAGATCATCAAAACCACAGATATTCTGCATTTGACCTGATGGCATTTCATCGATCGGAGGAGGGACGATTTTGTACCCTTCATTCTGTCCAGACATATCATCAATAGGCATCCCTTATCTCCCTTTGGATACAGAAGCATACTTATCGACTGCTTTTTTCCCAACCATTTTGCGTCCCCCAGTGCCCCTTCTACTTTGGTTTAGCTTCTCCTTATGCAACTCATTATACAATAAAAGGACAAACTTCTCAACATTCTCAATACTCAATTTGTCGCTGCTATCATCAAGACGAATGAGCCAGGCGGCATTTAAAATATCCCTAATTTTGTTCGTCCGGTGAACCTTAGGCACATCATCTTTAGTGCCTATTTTACCGTGTTCATAATCATAATCAGTCTTATAATCATAATCAGTCTTCCATTCCACAGCTACTTCCCATCCTTCATCCTCACGATTTGCCGGATATTTGGCCGTGGGGAGAACAAGCGACATGATATCCTCTTTGTTAAACTCATTCCAAATTTCCTGAGTTATATTCGTCAAATCTTTATCGATTGTTGGCACGGCTGCGCCTTGATATATTTGAATGAGATTGCTCCAGGCAGTTCTTAATTGAATTAGTGGTTTATCATAAGGTCTATTTTTACCTGCACTTACGTTCATCATTTCCAGCATGCTAAAGATGATATTAGCGCGCTTAATATCGAGATCCAATTCAGGATTCAAGGATAGATAAATGGATGCATAAGCATAGGCAGGACCCATTGTATATGTAGCGAAGGCGTCGGAGAAGAACTCGTAAACATCGGATTTACTAAAACCCGACAGTTTTTCTAAAAATTCTCCAATATCTTTATCATGTTCTGTCAGTACATGCCCAAGCTCATGTGCCGCCAAGGGTAATGTCCAGAGGTTCCATTCTGCAAAGTGTAAGCCTATTATGCGGGCAACTACCTTTATCATAGTCTCTGGTTTGACCAGTACTGAGGGAGATGGGGGCTGTGTTACTCCAACAAAGCTTGACTGAAGGCTATCTAATATCAACTCGTCTGCCCATGAAGAAATATCGTTCTGGAAACCTATATCCCTGAAGGTTAGAGCCCCAATGAACTCTAAATATTCGTTGAATATCCTCCTGGTATCAGAATAGACTCTGAGATAGTCCGACCATGCGAGTTTTAATATATCTGCGTTTATTTTAGTTGGTTGCATTCCCTTGAGTCTATTGCAGATTTTTTGGATTTCCTCTTTTTCTTCTTTTGCCATTCTATTTCTTGCAGTATCCAGTCCAGCCCATAAATTCTCGTGAACTTCGAATTTAAAGTTAAAGTAATCCTTCCATTTTAGATCACTTGTCGCAATACCCCTGATTGCACTTTCCAAGGCTTTGATCCTTGCATCGAGAATTGGATCGGGTAGGGCGACATTGCTGCAGGCTTTTGGTCTATACGCAAAAATAATTTCCCCTTTAGCCCCCAAAATACTTCTCATTGGCTCTTGAAAATGCATTTTCTCCAGTGATTCCTTTTTCTTTATCCTTTCATTAATATATGAATATATTTCTTCTGCGGTTATTTTATAATCATCATTGAGGTCAGCCTCGCCCAAGATTAATCCCTGTATCATCATATCGGTAAAGAGGCTCCTCTTTCCTGAACCATCCGTCTCTATTTCTTTGGCGGGCTCTATTTCACTGGATGCCGTTAGAATGAACAACCCACTTTCACCCTTAAAGTCTATCGGGAAGTATCTTTCTACATTCAGGGCCCTTCCAGAGGAGATGGCCCCACTGAAGCAGCAATCAAGTATCAATATTTTGCTTTGAGCACGGCAATTCCCTAAATAATCCTTGATGATGTCGGCGGATATCGCCGTTGTATCTAGCTTATTTTCCTCTGTATCGGTACTAGTGAGGTAGAGTCGATTCTGATCATCTGTAATTCCATGGCCAGAATAATAGATCAGCAACAGATCATCAGGCATTCTATCTTTTTTTAGGAATTCGTCAAGCCTTTCTATTACTTCCTTACGATCTTTGTTGATTATCAACTCTACATCATAGGCGCCTATATCCTGGTCGCTTAGTAACTTTTTTAGGCTCTCGGCATCGTTTACTGGTGCCGACAATTTAGGAAGCTTCTCAAATTGATCTATCGCTATGAGCATTGCAGCGCGCTTTCCAGTCATTAAAGTTTCACCTATCGACGACGTCAGCTTGATGACGCCTAATAAATTCTTGAAGAACCGCCTCTTGTTCCTTTGACGAGACACTTCGCATCTCTAGAGTTTCCTTATCCAAAGTGAGCTTCAATGTGCGGTCATTATGACGGTTTAGCCATGAATTCAGAGCCCCAACCAGTGCTTGCAGGACAACTGGAGCAAGTTTAACAACCAGGCTCCCCAAAACAATTGTCTCAATAGCCTTGTCATCTGGACTTCCCTTCATTTTAACCAGATCAACTTCTTGAACATTTAGTTTGTTAAGTTCTGAACGCAGTTGTTTGGTATCATTAAACAATTCATTCGGATACTCTCCCGGCTCCATGTCTATATTGAGTTCCAAAAGGCCTTTATTTTCTGACATTACTACACCAACATTAATGGAATATATCTTTCATGTTATTCCTTCAAGAATTTAAATTTTATGCTTGATTTAGCCGTCTAATAGCTATTGTATAGAATTAAGTCGGATTCTCGCATATCAACGTCCTGATGATGCAACTCGATTGGGAACAAATGCTAAGATGATGAATCTGTAGGATCCTTAAAGAGTGTTTCGATGTCATGATGCCTAAATGGAATATCGTTGATCTAGAAATACTTGAGATAATCAAAGAAAAGAAGAGCTACTTCAAGTAGATAATCGCATCACTAAAGGTCAATTGTTTTCTGTATAGTATGATGATGATAATATATGACAATGTAAAATTATGAGTTGAGGTTATTTTCGGTTAGTTCAGGGGGAAGACGATCAGAATCTTTCAACCTTCTGCATAGCCCTTTCGCTGCAGTCCATGAGGAAAACCACTCCTTTGGTCTATCAACTCTGATGCCTGTGCTGTTCCATGCTTCATGGTGCTTGTCTTGGTTTTATATTACCACATAACTAAACATTTAAGTGCCGAGCGGGGTCATAATCGCTCGTCGCTTCACTTAAGGATCAATCGTATCACTTACGACAATTGCTCGATTGGAACATCAGGCGGTGACAACCTACGGAAACTGGGATATGATCTGAGGCATGTTTGTAATTCTTCCATATAGGCGTCTTATCTGGCATGTCATGATGAACCTTAGGCATTCTTCACCCATTTGCAGGCGATTCCTTGAATAAAGTATGTGGTCAATCCAATCTTTTTGATAGGTGTTGTTGAAAATCGAATCACGATAGCTAGCTGTGTAGATGGATGAAAAGTTGAGGTCCTCTTGATCCTTAGGTTTTAATGCATCGAAGACGCATTTCCGAGGCAAAAGCCTGGCTGCCAAATGTTGCCCATTAAGCGCTCTATTCCGCTGCCAAATAATCGTCTCTCACTGGCATCAAGTCCAGGTTTTCGTTGATGTCGCCGCATACAATTAGTGGGATTTGTTTCGTTTGAGCTTCGGCCAAATAAGTGTCGATGAACGTGTCACTGACATGCGATGCTTCCGCGAGAATTTTCTTACTATTCGCGTCAGCTACATCCCACCACTTGCTCAATTCATAGGCACTGAATATGCTTTACTCTTCAAAAATGGAGGCCAAGAACACGGAAGGGCGCTCCTTGAGCGGGGGTTGATCTCTACTAAAGCGGTCGTCTTTCAAAGTGATGCTGCTCTTTGATATCGTCACTACCAATGTCGATAAGGAACGGGTCAAACGTTTATCGTCTTTTGTGTCCCAACGCCATGGAAAAGGTTGCTTGAATTTCGCCGAGTCAACACGTAATGCTATTCCAATGTTCTGCGATTGCCCAGGAGAGACCTGCAAATCGGTCGCCCAAGTACCTTGACCTATACTATCGAAGAAGAGCTGCAATTCCTCTGGCCTGTTGGTCCTTCAACAACAATGACGACATCAGGTATCAATTCGCGAAGAACACCTGATAAATCATCGCGGCGCTGTTCTACGGTGCTACCAAAGGGAGTGCTTTGTCAACTCATTATCGGGTCGAAATTGTGCGGATTTGGTGTTCCACAACAAAAAGATCGTTCAGCCACTCCATATTCCACAGGACGAGATTCAAATTTGACATGAGACCTTTTTCTCTTGCAAGCTGCGAATTACTCATCCTCAAAAATAAACGTTTCTAAGGCTATTTAAAGCAATGAATTTCACCGAGGATTAAGAACACTGACCTCTTTAAGATCGGTTCATCATCTTCATTCATGTCTAAAGAAAAGCGTAATGTCCCCTCGCCTTGCAGTCCTGTTTTGAAGCAGATCTCTAAAAAGTGAATGGTGCTGCAATCCTCATCCGGCATCGCAGTACTTCACCTGATCAACCTCCAGCGTAAGTGGCTCTCCCACCTCGAAGGATGTCACCCTTCTGACCCTACCCACTCCAGCAAACTGGAGCTGGACACGGGCAGCCTGAGCTTCTCTCTCCTCGTAGTAGTCTTCGCTGGACTGGATCACCCTGTGAGTTATCATCTGGATTCCCATTACGCTGGCTATCAGACCATTGGTGCCCAGGAGAATGTCAGGGGCGCTGGACTCGGTTAAGAATATCTTGTCCCCAGGCTTGGCGTTGAGCAGAACTACGAAGTTGTTGGGGCTTCTTATCTCAACCGTTCTGACCCTGGCGGCCAGGAGCTCCTTCATCACGTGCCTGGCAATTCCCGTTAGCGCGACGTAGATCATTTGCATCACCCGTACATGGGGAATTCTTTGGGCAACTGCTGCTCCTCAGGGGATGCTGCCTTGAGCTGCTGAGCGAGCTGGTGCATCTGGACCTCGATCTGGTCGGCCTGCTCTGCCAGCTTGGCTGTGCTCACACCAAGGTCGTAGATCTTGTTCAGCGTCTCCACTGCGGCAATGGCCGCCCTGGGATCCGGCTCAACGGATGCCGTCTCTCCCAGCAGGCAAATGGCTGGCATCTTTCTAATCCGGCACTCGTTCATTATGCTTCCGGTTATGCCCGTTATCGTTCCCAGCTCGAAAATCTCCACCTTTTCCTTTATCCGGTCCAGCAGGTCCTTGGTGCTTACGGCCCCAAAAACCCTGTGCTGTTCGCTCATCACTGTTATGCCGGCCAGACAGACCATCTCCTTTACCTTTATGGACTCGGCCCAAGAGACTATTTCTTTTCCTATGTCGTAGGAGGCCAGGGGATGTATCGGTATGTCTGCAGTTATAACCACAAGCTGCTTTTCAGCCTGCTCGTAAATCCTCACAGGCATGTTCACAATTCCGCCAAGAAGGACTGCCAGCGGTGGAAAGAACTTTGAGCTCATGGCCCCAAGGTAGGTCATGTTCAGCTCGTTTACAATGTACTGGCTGGCTATATTGCCCACGAGGCCTATTCCGGGAAAGCCCTCGATGAGGACAGGGTTCTTTACTGTCGGCTCGTTCTCCAGGATGACCTGAACATTGTCTTGATCCATAAGAAGTTATAGGGCTTTTCCA
Organism: Methanotrichaceae archaeon; assembly: GCA_041494285.1. GTDB lineage: Archaea > Halobacteriota > Methanosarcinia > Methanotrichales > Methanotrichaceae > Fen-7. The sequence goes on along the minus strand of JBGQAL010000004.1, from coordinate 6,855 downwards.
GAGATAAGTGCATCGCTCTCGGGCAAAATATTTTAAGCAAACCGCCCTTTATCCGCCCATTATCCTGTTCGTAAAGTTTAATATTAGGCCCATTGAACGCTGATCTTGTTCGATGAGATTGGTCGTAGGAAATTATCTCCTGTTCCCGGAAGAAGGTCAGAGCGGACCATCGAGCAATTGGCGCAAACTGGCTGTGAGACATAGATACCAAAGTCGGATCAGGATTAAGTAAGCAGTAATTGAAATATAATTGGGATTAAGATGACAAATTCATTTAGACAAATGGTGGATCAGGCTAAACAGGAAGGCAGAGTTTACCTAATGGAGCACGAGGTCAAAGCTATCCTTGAAGGTCAAGGTATTTCGACTACCGGATCTCTGGTCGCGAGGTCAGACGACGAGGCTGTGAAGCTCTTCCGATCTATTGGCTCTCCAGTGGCCTTGAAGATCCTATCTCCTGACGTGATCCACAAATCGGATACCGGTGGGGTTAAGCTGAGCCTTGATACTGAGCAGGAGGTTCGGGAAGCGTACCGCCAGATCATGGATTCCTTTAGGGGCAAGACGGTGACCGGAATCTCTGTCCAGGAGATGGCAAAGCCAGGGGTAGAAGTGATCATCGGCGTCACCTTGGACCCCACCTTCGGACCGGTGATGATGTTCGGCTTGGGCGGGATTTTCGTCGAGGTTCTAAAAGATGTCTCCTTCAGATCGATCCCCTTGTCTGAGTACGATGCAGAGGATATGATCGAAGAGATCAAAGGCTACGCTCTCCTAAAGGGGTACCGTGGCCCCACAGCCGATGTTCCGGCTCTGAGAGACCTCTTGGTGAAGCTATCCGATCTGGTCATGGAAAACCCGGAGATAAAAGAGATGGACCTAAACCCGGTCTTTATTTATCCTCAGGGCTATAAGGTGGTGGACGCGAGGATCATCCTTGGGGAGCCAAGGGTTAAGGCTGGCCTGTCTCTGCCAAAGCAAGACCTCCACGACCTCTTCTACCCAAAGTCCATCGCCGTGATAGGAGCTTCAGGAACCCGGGGAAAACTGGGCTGGAACGTCTTCACAAATCTGGTCTGTCACAACTTCGAAGGAAAGCTCTACCCGATAAACCCCAAGGCAGAGAAGATCCACGGAATCAAGGCTTACCCAAGGATAAGCGATGTCCCCGAACCGGTGGACGTGGCCATAATTCTAGTCTCGGCAAGCGTTACCCCTGATGTTGTGAAAGAGTGCTGTGACTGCGGGATAAAGTACATAGTCGTTGAGTCAGCGGGTTTCGCTGAGATGGGCGAAGAGGGCAGAAGACTGGAGCAGGAGATGAAACTCATTGCCGACAGCTACGGTGTACGCCTCCTGGGCCCCAACTGCTCGGGTATCATCAACACTCACTGTAGCATGGTCCAATCCATTGGGATCGTTGACGCTCTAAGCAAGGGCAGCATAGGCCTCGTCTCCCAGGCAGGAGTGTGCGCAGCAGGGATGCTGTGGGGGCTTCGCCAGATCATGGACTTCGGAATAGTTGCAACCATCGGGAACAAGCTGGACATCAACGAGACGGACATGCTGAGCGAGGTAAGCCAGGACAAGAACATAAACGTCATCTGCATGTACCTGGAGTCGGTCAAGGGCGGGAGACGCTTCGTAGACGTGGCCAAACAGGTCTCAATGACCAAGCCTGTGATCGTCCTGAAGTCAGGACGCACCGATGCAGGAAAGAAGGCTGTTACCTCCCACACGGCCTCGCTGGCGGGGAACGATCAGGTCTTTTCAGGAGTATTTCGGCAGGGCGGGATAATCAGGGCCAGTGACTACGAGCACATGTTCAACCTGGCCAAGGCTGTTTCCAAGCAGCCTCTGCCCGAACGGGATGGAGTGTTCATCATCACCTACGCAGGCTCCCTTGGAGTCATTTCGGCAGATGCTGTAACCGACAACGGGATGAGGTTGTCTGACCTTGAGCCTGCACTGAAGGAGAGGCTGAGGGGCCTGTTGCCGGAGTACGTGGGTGGATTAAACCCTGTAGACTACACCTTCAGCATGGACGGAGAGACCGTCAAGAAGACCATCGAGATAGGTGTGGAGAGCGCTGATGTAGGCAGCTTCATCGTAGTCCTCCAGGCTGAGATCCTGGGATCCTACGTCGATCCGTTGAAGAGCATAGACTACAAGGGCAAACCGATAATGGCCTGCGTGGCAGGAAAAGAGTTTGCCATGGAGGACGTGATAAAGATGGAAAAGGCAGGCATACCCGTGTACTCAACCCCTGAGCAGTGTGCCGATGCCATCTCAGTCATGTTCAGACATGCTCAGAGGATCAGGAGCGGTAGATAAAAGCAGAAGGTCCGGATTGTCCGGATCTCTTTTTTGTTGAATGAGAACAGATAGGGTTTCTTATGGTCCTTACAGTTTCAGTCCCGATTAGACCTCATATTCGTATCCTGAGGAACCAAAGTTATCTTATTTGACCATCCAGGGAGTGTTCAGTGTGGCCGAGCTGCTGCCTTGACCGATCCTAAGAGACGACTTGGACTCCGCGTACTTCAGGTTGTTCTCGAAGTTTCCACTGAAATCCATCAAGGGCGGAATGGCATCTACTTTCCCAGTGCTATTGACCGTTACAGTCGGATTCTTGGTTGTTGGCTGCAATGGGGCAGCGCTAGTGTAGAACCCCTCACCGAGAAGCGGGAAGTACGGAGCGTTAATTATCTCAAAGGGAGACAGCTCTGTGGGCTTGAAGATCGGAGCAGTAAATTGGTACTGGGACCCTATCTGCAGAAAATCAGGCATCTGGTTCTCCCACATGGTTCCGCTAACCGTCGTTGCAATTGCACAGAGAATGGCGATTGTGATTAGGTATTTTATCTTTATCATGGTATCAGTTTCGTATCAGCAGAGGATTTAAACTTTCTCATCAATAAAAGCCGTGGGCAGTTTGCAAGCCTATTCTTGCAAGCCTATTGTTTAAATATCTTCATCACGCATCCGCCGTCGATTTCTTCCGACTTCATGGTCAATCCCAGCTCAGAGAATACCTTTCGCCAGTGGCTCTCACGGCACGTCTTGCAGTGTTCCTTGGCGATCAGAGTTGCGCCTAGCCTTGAGAAGGCACTGGCACCATCCAGAATGGCGCATCTGCTGCGCCTTATCTCTGCATAGCCAACGCCATCCGTTACCTCCACGATGCTTCCAAAGAGGTTCTTCTCGTTGGTGGCTATAGCGAGGGCGATGTCCAAGGGTGAGGCGAGTCCTATTCTCTTGAAGATCGCTGCCATCTGGCGGGCTCCAAGCTCCTGGAACTCCCGGAGGCCCTTCTTTCCCAGCCTGCGGGCGATGTAGCCGCTGCTTCCGTAGAAGCTCCCCATCCACATGGCCACTACACGCTGCTGGATCTGATCGAGAGGTATCTCAGGGACATCGGTCATGCCGGGAAGTTTGACCGAGGGCGATATAACTCTTCCGCGGACCAGCTACGTTTTAACCTTCCCTTAATGCTTCCCAAGCGGTCGAGCCATCAAGTTAAGTTCTCTAAGAGCGCTATCTTCCACTTCCTCCATCGCTCGGTCATAGACGCTTTCGCTGTACTGATAACGCTACCTGGTCTTAGATGGGGAATATATAAGAGTAAAACATTCAGGACAAATCATCGGCTTACCAAGGAACCCGACGAGCATCATGTATTCGATCATCATCCCTGCGTACAACGAGGCGGATAGAATCAAAAGCGTTTTAATGAGCTATGCTGCAGAACTCTCTGGACAGGAGATAATTGTGGTATTCGATGGCCAGGACAACACGCCAGACATCGTCGAGGAAGTGGCGAAGGGATGCCCAGATATCAGGCTTTTGACATTTCGTAGGAGGCTGGGAAAGGGCGGGGCGATAATCGAAGGCTTCAAAGCCGATCGGGAAGACTGGATAGGATTTATTGATGCGGACGAGGCGGTTTCTACTAAAGACCTGAAGGGCATGTTCGAAACACTTCGAGAGGTGGATGTAGTCATAGCCTCTCGAAGGCTGGCCGAATCTAAGATCATTATAAAGCAACCGTTTAAACGAAGATTGGCCAGTAGAGGCTTCAATATGTTGGTCAGGACCCTCTTCGGTCTGCCGTTTAAGGATACACAATGCGGTGCTAAGGTGTTTACGAGAAGTGCGATTTGCGATATCATCGACGAGCTGGAGACTAGAGGCTTCGAGATCGATGTGGAGATCCTCTGGAGATTGAAAAATAAGGGCCACAGGATCGTGGAATATCCAATCACCTGGAGTCATTCCGAAGGATCCAAGTTCAAGTTATCCAATTCTTGTAACATGTTCTCCTCTCTGATCAAAATAAGGTTTCATAAGTTTAGAGAAGATAGCTTTGGTGAATAGATGAAGGACGAAAAAGCTATGTTCGCGTTGATGCTGGTTCTGATCTGCGTACTCGCTGGTGCCGCTGGCCAGATTTTCTGGAAAGAGGGCATGTCCAGCATGGGCAGGATAAACGGGGTGGGAGACCTCTTGCAGGTAAAGACCATGTTGGATATATTTACAAATAAATTTATCATATTAGGCATAATCTTATATGCAATATCGGTCTTCCTCTGGTTAGGCGCAATGTCTACGCTCGATGTTAGTTTCATGTATCCTCTTCTGAGCCTTGGATACATCGTAACAGCTATCTTAGCGTTTGTTTTCATTGGCGAGAACGTCACGCTCTTGCGTTGGGCTGGGATTGTGGTGATTATTGCAGGGTGTTTCATGATAACCAAGAGCTAATCACCTGGTCAAAATGTTGACTCAAGTACCGAAACCCGTTGCATATGCGCCGTCGCTCTTGCGTTCTTGTTCAGCACAATTCAGTCTTTTATGTCAAACTCTTTTATAAATATCATAAATGCCTATTGTTTTCTCATTTACATAATTTTTTATGATAAATTCATAATGATTTTGGGTGAGCCAATCTTTAAATTTTGTGTTGACGATAATGTATGGAACATTGTTTTTATTTAATTGACTAATGATATCATCTTGCTCATTGCCTGGTGTACGCTGAATTCCTAAGTCTAGGTATTTAATTGGTGGGTATCTATCGGATAACAAATATACGGATGGATCGAACGGAACAGAAAATATTCTCTGGTTTGGTTCTGTGTGCGAAATTATAAAATTTGATGTCTCAATTTGGTTTTCTAGTACTAGATTTCTATCTGATCCAACTAACTGATCATAAAATATACTCCAGAGGATAGTATGCGAAATCAATAATATGACAAAAATAAAAATAAGAATTTTTGCAGCTCCTTTTTTAGAGAAAAATTCTTTCATATTTTTAAAATTTGGTACTTTTGTTAAAGTGGCAGAGGCAAGAATACACGCAGGTGGTAATATTTGTATGAAATAATGCCCGTATTGTCGTGTTGCCAGTGTATAGCCAAATAATAAAAGCCACCATACTGCCATTAAATTATTATACTGCACCTTTTTCATCAACAAATTATAAATTATGATTGCGACGGAAATAAGTGCAGGAATCCATATTATCACTAAAGAATTGATTGGTTGAAATAATGACGTAATATCAAATACGGTCCCGTATTTACCACTAATGAAATATAAGAAAGACCAATAGGCGAAGTCATACAAAACTCCTTCTCGGTAAAAGAATACGGCTGTGATAAATATAGGTATTAAAAATCCAATCGAAATCAATAACGAAGATTTAATTAATTTATAAATAAAAACTTTGGACCTATTTTCCTTATTCAGTAATCCTGAAAAATAATATATGAGTATAAGTACAAAAAATAAAATCCCAGGTTGCTTAAACAGCGTAGCTATACCGAAAAAGAAGCCTACTGGGACCAAATATCTCCAATCGTGGAATTTAAAGAATACTAAAATACCAAATAAACCGAAAAATACCATGTACTGTTCAGTTAACACAAAGTATCCTTCGATCAAGGGATTATAGACACCGATCAAGAAGAGAATACTAGATAGTTGCCCAATATGTTCATCCCACAGGTCCTTCCCCAAGAAATATATAATTAAGGCAGATAATGCATTGACAATATAAAGTACTATTCTCGATGCATAAAATGATTTGCCAAAGACTGCGAATATAAGTGCGTTAAGATAAAAAATGCCAGGAGGTTTAATGTCGATCAAATCCTTATAAGGGATCGAACCGTGATTTATGCTATCCCCTATAAACATGAAACCGCTTTCGTCCGGAGAGAGAAAACTATGAATGTAATAAAGAGGCGGAATTAGGGCTAATAGAATAAAAAACGCGATAAAGAGATATCGAATCTCATTGTCGTAGCCCAATTTCATAATCCAACCTGTCTTTCCCTCGCTCTTAAATGTGATGGTTGCAACTAGTCCTGCGATTCATAGAAGACAAGATGATTGAGGCTGATGTAGCTCTCGGTGATATAACTTCTTGGTTCTATTCTTCAGGATTACAAGTCGATGTATAGAACGATTTTGAATTTTATGATGCTGAGGATATCCTAATGAGTGTGTTAAGGCAATTCTTGAGAAAATGATTGAAGAAGTCATGATGCAGGAGCTGTTTACACTTGGAGAGTCTATAGCCACTTGTGGATGCATTGAGAGGAGACAACGGGGAAAAGATCTGGGAGGTGAACTTTCTGTCCAGCCCAGGCGAAGATCTATAAGATCGCGGGAGAAATAATAGAGTAAGGATCTTGTGGCTATCTTCGAGGAGAAGGGGAATTGTTGAAGTGATCGCAACCTCATATGATGGTAGATAACCACAAGAATAACAAGAACAGAATCAATACCGTAAATTAGCATAATAATCTGATAGTGAGGAATTTGCATGGACATCAAAGACTGCAT
>JBGQAL010000223.1:0-3261 GCA_041494285.1 Methanotrichaceae archaeon | reverse complement strand
GCATATAATGCTGCAGCCAGAGGAATTAACTTAGAATCGCTAGATATCTCATTGGAAGGTAACTTAGACCTCCAGGGCTTCCTGGGCATATCCGACAACGTTAGGCCAGGTTATCAGAACATCAAAATAGCGTGTAAAGTAAAGAGCGATGCATCACGGGATAAGCTCGAAGAGCTCCTCAAACATGTCCAGAGAACATCCCCTGCTTTAGATATCATACGCAATGCTGAGCCTATAACGATCACCATTGAAGATTAGGTGCACACTTCCTAATTGAAAAAGGTGTATAATGGGATCAGGCGAATTATTGTGGCATTATCCCGTGGCTCAACGGGTGGCCTCAACCATGATAAAATGGCGGCTCCACTCTGATGCACCTTTGCATCGTTAATCGTCCAGCAGGACCGCGGCGGTGTTGAACCTCGAGCCCATGCGCACCAGGCCGGCCACAGCTGCTGCTTCCAACATCTCCTGCCGACTGGCACCGGCGTTACGGGCAGTCTCCTTGTGCCTCTCGACGCAGTGCTCACATCTGACAGCTACAGAGCAGGCCAGGGCGATGAGAGCCTTGTCCTTCACAGAGAGAGTTCCCTCTTTAAGGATCCCGAACGCCAGCCTGTTGAAGGCAGAGTCCACTTCCTCGCCTAGGGCTTCCGCAAATCTATCCGTTCTTGGTTTTTCTCCTTCCATATCTAATCGCCTCTGCATCTCTGAAATCCCTCTCTCGAAAGTGCATACATCAGTACGCTATGAAATGGGGAATGAGGCTTGCAAGAATGCTTCCCCTGACGTATCGCTCTATTCTCATTTGCTGGTAGCGCTCTCCTTACTGATTTGCACCTATTAATCCTCCTTTCTTTGCTTTGCCAGGCGATCCGGGCCTCGGAAATGCAGTCCATTTCAGCCGAGTACGGTTTGATGTCCAGCAGGATGGAGCCGTCCAGAGCGTCCATGCCCTTCACCTTTAGCCTATTGCCCTTGGCTTCCAAGAGCTCTACGAAGTCCAGGGCAATAGGATTGGGTCTGCTAGGGGAGTGCGTGGCGAAGATTCCGTGCTCCCGGCCGTCGTGCGGAGCACCCCCGTCAGCTTGCTTCTGTCCCCCTGGTGCAGCCAGAATAGAACGAAGAGATGAGTGCACTGCTGGCTTAGACGCGGAGAACACCGAAACGTCGCTAAAGCCTCTGCAGGATGGCTTCAACTATCTGGTCGAAGGCTTTGGCAGCCGAGGTATCTCTTCCCGTGAAGGCTTGGCCCAGGTCGCCTAATCTCCCGATCTCCGCATCCAAAGGTATAGCTCCCAGGAAGGACACGTTAAGATCTTTTGCGGCTTTCTCACCGCCTCCTGTTTTAAACACATTTATCTGCTCACCGCAATGAGGGCAGATAAGGCCACTCATGTTCTCTACTATGCCAAGGACTGGAACTTTCATCATGAGGAACATGTTGACTGCTTTTCTGGAGTCCAGCAGCGCCACCTCCTGAGGAGTGGTTACAATAATGGCCCCGTCCAAGTCCGGTATCAATTGTACTGCACTGATAGGTTCGTCGCTGGTTCCTGGAGGAAGATCCACCAGCAGAAAGTCCAGATCGCCCCAGTTCACCTCGGAGAGGAACTGCTTCAAGGCCGCCATCTTCATGGGGCCGCGCCACACTACAGCAGAGTCTCTGCTCTCTAGCAAGAGGGCCATGGACATAACCTTCACACCATCGGCTTCAACGGGCTCGATGCCTTCCTCCCCAGGCCGAACCTTTTTGTCCTCTACGCCCAGGAGCTTGGGTATGTTGGGGCCGGTGATGTCGGCGTCCAAGATGCCAACGCTATAGCCTCTGCGCTTCAGAGCAACGGCCAGGTTGACGGTCACTGTGCTCTTGCCCACGCCACCCTTCCCGCTTCCCACAACGATCTTGTGCTTTATCTTCTCCATGCGGATCGACGTCTCGTCTTGCGCCCTGGGATCGGCGCATGTGCTGCGCTCGCCGCAGGATTCACAGCTTCCATCGCAGCTTCCTTTAGCAGAGTCGCTCATAGCATATCACCGTAATAAGGAATAGTAGGCAACATCACATTGCGTGTTAAAAGTAGCTGATGAGATCATATATTTAAGCTTTCTCAATAATAAAATAAAGCTGAAACATAAAATTGCGCGGGGAGGTTCTCTTAGCGGCAGATGTTCATGCCTTGTCGGCCCTATGGAGACCTTCTTCTGCAGTTTCGCTCTTCACGTCACCGGCGGCTCCTTTCAAAGAGTTCATCTTGGCGATGAGGTAATCCAGCCTGGTCCCAAGGAGGTGCAGTTCCCTCTCCATCAGGGCCATCTCCACTTCACCTGCCGCTTGCCTTGATGGCTCTGTAGTGGTCGCAGTATCCTCTTGTTCTCTCAGTATGTAGCTCCCGCCCTCGATGAGAATGCCCATCCCGTAGACAAGTGCGGTTGATATCTTCTTCCTTGCACTTGACAGATCATTCCAGAAGGCCTTCCGGGAGATGCCCATGTAAGAAGCCGCCTCCTCCTGTTCCAGCTCAAGGAGATCTACCAGGCGGACGGCCTCCAGCTCCTCCAGGCTCAAGCGGACTGCCTCCGTCCTGGGGCAGCCTTCGGGCAAAAAGCATCTGACCTGCGGTAGCTCCGAAATCCAGCGTCTTCCACGGCGTCTACCCCTGCAATGACACATAAATATCATCTTGATTAAGTTGTATTTAACCTTAGCTTATAGAAAATTTTAGATATATAATCTCATAAGTTACTATTACTCGTAAAGGTTAACGTCTCTGCGAGTCAAACGAGGGTCTGCTAGTGGAAAAAAGGCACGGGCAAGTTCTACTGAATCTTAACCAAAACCATATTCAAGAGTCATTATATTGAATCCAGGATTGAGTTAAATTCAAATATAACGTCGCATACGACATAATTGTTCTCAAAGACAGAGAGTCGGTCAATGAATCCGAAATGTGCATTAAGCTCAATCCATGAGGTATGATAGTTTGGCACCTTTTATCGAGATCCGGGATCTGACAGTTCGGTTTGGTGATATGAAAGCCCTCCATAATATCAATCTGGACATAGAGGAGGGCGAGTCGGTTGGTTTTCTGGGCAAGAGTGGCTCGGGAAAAAGCGTTTTAATGCACATGCTCCGAGGAGTGGAGACATTCCCGGACACCACTGGCAGTGTGATCTACCATGTGGCCAGATGCAAAACCTGTCGGCAAGTAGAACCTCCAAGCCATGCCTGGCAAAAATGTAGGTGTGGAGGAATTTTGG
>JBGQAL010000162.1:0-5980 GCA_041494285.1 Methanotrichaceae archaeon | reverse complement strand
CCGGGGCAATTAATAACTATACGAAACTATAATGTCTTCAGACATCGATAAGAAAATCAAGCTTATAAATCGGCATGGTTACTACTCTTAACCATGACCTATTACCTATCGGACCCTTAATTGGGGCTGATTTGGGGAATCAACTATTCTTAGTGCGCCTTTGGTTAATAAAGATGGCGGAGTTTAGGATACTTATACTTAATTCTATTTTGGCATGCCATTTCGGGAATGTCGATCTGCTCTAAAAATATCGATTTACTGAAGAAGAGGGAGTAGGCGAGCAAAAGGCTAACTGTCTCTTGAAGGCCTTTCGGCCTCTACAAACGACGGGACAAACTGTTCGGCACATTCTACATGGCATGAAACAGGCCCTGACCGTAGCCGCGGCTTGGTGCATGAGTCCCTGCCTCCACTTCCTTGACAAGCCGACCACAGGGTTTGATGTTGTGACTGCAAGGTTCCTGAATAACGTCATCTCCAAGTTGGGCCAGCATGGGCTGACCGTCTTCTTCAGCACACAGCCGCTGAAGCGTGGTCATAATTTCGAGCTTTTCGCCTGGGGACTCTTGAGAGGCTACTTCTGGCTGACGGCAGTGATGACTGTTGTGGCCACTTTTATCTTGGATTCCATTGCGATGCTCTCGGGGCTGGTGCTGATCGATGGCTCTCCAGCATAGGGTGTCCTGTGATCGCTTCCATCTCTGGGGTGGACCTGCCTCTGGTGGTCACTGAGCCCACAACCTCAGGAGAGCACGACCTGGATAGGGTCATGGGCATGACTGAGCAGGCCTGCTCTTATGATAGTGTGATTTCAGGCCGCCTCAAATAGAACCTGTTGCCGCCGTATTCAGTCTCCACAAGCTGGCCCGCGTCTATCATCCTCTGAATGACATCCCAGCTCCTCCCGGCCTGCTGCAAAAATTTTCTAACTGCCTCTTCCCTCATGGGATGCACGGCAGTGATGCCCAGAAGGTCTTGTTCTACATCGCTCGTAAAATCGAAGATGTCGCCCTCGTATCCCAAGAGAAGCTCCACGTGCTCCTTTTTCCTGCTGAATATCTGATAAGCCCGGTTGATGCTCTCTTCCGAGGGAGGCATCACCCAATTCTCGGCGGGCGGCCTGGTGGGCACGGAGATGTACGCCTTCGCCGGACGGACTTGAGCCAGAAAGTCTGCGATCATCTCCAGGGATCTTTCGCCATCATTTACATCTCTAACCAGCATGGTCTCAGTGGCCAGCACGCCCTTGTAGTTCCGAGAGAAGTCGAGAATGCCCTCGAGGATTGACCCAAGCCTCAGGGAGCGGTGTGGCCGGTTGATCCTGCGCCAGGCAAGCTCCTCAACTGCGTCCACTTTCAGAGAGACCCAATCCGCCTTACTCAGCTCTTCCCTGACCCCTTCATCCCAGATCAGAGAGGCGTTGCTTATGACCGCGACCTTGATCCCCAGAGGCTTTAGCATATCCATCTCCAGGCCTAGATTTACATCCAAGGAGGGCTCGCCGTCGGGCACGAAGGTGATGTAGTCCACGGCCTTTCCCATCTTCGCAGCCGTCTCCAGCTTTTCCTTGACCTCCTTTAAGATCTCCTCCGGCCGATAAAAGGGACGGCGTTCGACCTCCATCTGCGTTGTCCTGCCCACCTGACAGTAGGCGCAGGAATAAGTGCATACCTTGGGAGTTATGTTGTTTATCCCCAGGCTGCGCCCCAGCCGCCTGGAAGGTACGGGTCCGAAAGCTATCATTTTTATCACTATTCTCACAGATCGATGGCATCTCCACAAGCAAGCGGCTGGCATCTATCGCCCAGAACCTCCTGCAAGCGGGAGACGGCTCTCTGTCCGGTGCAGTGTCCTGGCCGGACGACCTTAGGATCGAACCTCTGTAGGGACTTTGCCGTGGCCTCTACCCGCTCAGGGATTGCGCTGGAGAGATGAAATCCGCCAATTACTGCGTAGACCTCTTTTATCCCGGTAATCCGTTGTGCCCGCAGGATGGTGTTGATTATCCCGGCATGAGCGCAGCCCGAGATCACAACCAATCCCTTGCCTTCGACGTGGGCTACCAGGGACTGGTCGTCAAGAATACTGTCCTGGCAATACTGGCCATTCCGGACTGTCCAGAATCCTTCCACAGTCTCCAGCGGCTCATCGCGTTTCACCTCACCCGTTGTGGTCAGGCCCTCCGCCAGGAGCGTAGGGCTTCGGGAAAGGAGAAGGACGGCTCCCGCAGCTTCTGCCTTCGCCTGGGAGAAGGGCAGGCCTATGTATTTCAGGAAGGGACTGATCTTTAGCTTGGGAGCGAAGATCTGTGGGTGAGCTAGGACGGGAATCCTTCGGTGCGCATCCCCAAGAACGCCCACCAGACCGCCGGTGTGGTCGTAGTGGCCGTGGCTGAGGATAGATCACGTCCAGATCAGCCGGATCGATCTTAAGGAGAGCGAAGTTATGCAGTGTAACCTCCGGGGAAGCGCCCGTGTCCATGAGAATCCTCATCTTCTCCGGCCCAAGATCAACCTCCAGGAAGAAAGAGAGGCCATGCTGGGACCAGAGCCGGGCATCGACCTGGGAGTCAGAGTCCTCCACTACCACTCTGATCTTCAATCCCTTTATCATGATCTTCTTATAGGCTGGCCGGAGCTTAAATGTGACTGTCGGTTGCCACCGAAAATATCCCTGTCACATCCGGAAAGCGTTAGATTTTTTCTGATAGGACTTATCATCTGGATGCTCACAGGTCAAGTCCTTTTGTGAGTCTTCAGAATGTTTAAATACTATATCGCATAATGGCGTAATTATTCTCAAGTGGGTAATTGCAGCATTCAACGGTCACAGCAGTGGAGAATAAGGCCGACAAACAGAAGAGCAGGCAAAGAGTGCTGGTGAAGAGAACAGAAGATAGAGTGTATGAAGTCAGAAAATAGTGAGGCTTTTGATGAAGATATGTGTTACAGCAGGAGCATCAGGCCTTGATGCTCCCGTAGATCCCAGGTTCGGACGATGTCCCTTTTTCGTGGTTGTTGATTTGGACAGCATGAATGAGAACTCAGTACCCAACTCCAGCGCCGGGGCTTCTGGGGGTGCAGGGATACAGGCTGCTCAGGCAGTTGCCAAGCTGGGCGTGACTATCTTGATCACAGGAAACGTAGGTCCCAATGCGCTTCAGACACTTTCTGCCGCAGGCATTGACGTTTACCAGCAACTTGGAGGCAGTGTCAGAGAGGCTGCAGAGCAATTCAAGCGAGGTGGGCTACAGAAGATCACCTCCCCATCAGCACCACCCCACGCAGGCATGGGTCAAGGCCTTGGAAGAGGTGGCGGCAGAGGCCGTGGTGGTCCTGGAACCGGGCAGGACCAGAGATCAAGCGGAGGCCAGGGAGCTGGCAGAGGTGGTGGCCAGGGGGCAGGAAGAGGTGCAGGAGTTGGGGGGAGCAGAGGAGGTCGAGGACAATGAAGGTCTGTATGCCCACCATGGGCAACAGTGGCATGGACGAAGCCATATGCCAGCACTTCGGTCAGGCTCCTACCTTTACCGTGGTAGATCTGGATACGGGAACGATCCAGGTCCTGACCAACATAAGCGAGCACGTGGGCGGAAGCGGCCTGCCAACTGATCAGCTCAAAGACCAGGGATTTCAGGTCATGATCGTGGGCGGCCTGGGGCCCAAGGCGATCCAGAACTTTGCTGAGCAGTGCGTAGAGGTTTTCGTCGGAGCGACAGGCACGGTCAAGGATGCCATAGAGGACTGGAGAGAAGGGCTCCTGACAAAAGCCAGCTCTGATAACGCATGCAAAGACCATAGACATTAGAAAAAGCATACACCAGAGGTGTTGATCAATCGACCCCTTTGAGCGTCATCAGGTCAAAAGTGCATCTGCTAAGGTGTGGCATCGCAACTGGCCATCCACCTCAAGCACGAGCAGGCCCATAGAAGTCATTACCATCGAATCTATGGGCCTGTTCGATGGTAATGACTTTACGAAAGCATAACCGCCCCGACCAAATACACGTTATAAGGTAGTCAGCCAGACGGTGCAGAGATTGAAAGCTCCGTCTTCGTTGTAGATATGAAGATTAATTTAAATCGTGTCAAGGTGATTATTGAATGGCACAATTAGGTTACAGCAAGATGGTTATGGAGCACTTCATGAACCCCAGGAACGTAGGGGTGATCGAGAACCCAGATTGCTATGGGAAAGTGGGCAACCCGGTCTGCGGCGATCTTGTGGAGATCTTTATCACGATCAAGGATGACAAGATCGATGACATAAAGTTCAGGACCTTTGGCTGCAGTGCAGCCATAGCCGTGAGCAGCATGATCACGGAGATGGCCAAGGGCAAGCCGCTTGAAGAGGCCATGAAGATCACTAGGACGGATGTGGCCGACGCGCTGGAAGGTCTTCCTCCCCAGAAGATGCATTGCTCCAACCTGGGCGCGGATGCGCTGCATGCGGCCATCAATAACTATTGGGTAAAAACGGGGAAGATAAAGCCGGAAGAGGCAAGGGCTGAGGAAGGACACGAAGGCGAGGTGTTCGTCGAGCATACCGAATGAGAACATGCCGTGCCAGAAGGGTGGTTACAGTTTCTTGTACCGTGCCCCGTTTGTCCAAGAGTCAATCCAATTCCTGCAAATAGCGGAATTATTGGTATTATTGCTAATTTCTTCATCTAGTTCCACCACACTGACCATCTAGTGCCAAGTATATTAAAAGATAATTGGTGGCAATTGTAAAACATGCAGTTAAATCAACTATAGAAAAAGCTAAACATAAACAGCTATAAAATATAAGGAAAAAGAAATAGTAGCAGGTGGAATAAAATGAAAGAAGAAGTGTTCTTTGGCGGGTCGTGCACCTAATTAACTGAAAGCTCGATTCAAAACCTATATTTGGTGAACGAAATCTCATAGTTCTAACGTTAGAGCAACAAATCACGGTTTTCAGTGGAACGGATGCACGACCCTTTGGCGAAGGAATGGCTAATGTAAAGAAGGAATATCCCGACATTTACAAAGCGATTGTAGGATTAAACGAAGCTACCTACACGGGGAAAGTTATTGACTACAGAACCCAGAAATTAATTGCACTGGGCATTAATGCAGCAGCTTCCGATGATAGGGCAACCAAAAAACAGATGATGAGCGCGATGAAGGAGTTCAATATCACCAAAGACGAAATAGTAGATGTTTTAAGAGTGGTTCTTCTAACGTCCGGAATGCCTCCATTTACCAAGGGCATGAAAATATTGTATGAACTGATAAAATAGATAGCAGGGAAGAAATGCTGGAGGGACGAATATGGTCTCCTAGGCACGGGAAAAATGACCTACCAACAAACAGGAGTGATGGATTCAGAGTCGAGTTAACTTAAAATATAACGTCGCATTTTGACATAATTGTTCTCAAAGAACAGAGAGGCGTTCAATGAAGACATGCTTTACTGCGGGGGCATCCGACCTAGATGCACCTGTTAATACCAGGCTTGGTCTGTACCCATTTTTCCTAGTTGTTGAGACGACTGCAAAATCAATCTACAAATCCAGCGCCAGGTCCTCGGGCGGAGCGGGAATACAGGCGGCTCAGGTCGAGGCCGGGCCAGGCATGACTACCCTGATTACAGAAAACAACAGCCAAATCCCGCTTAGCATTCCAAGAGATAGCCCAAAGAATACTGCTTCACACTCAATCCATGAGGTATGATAGTTTGGCACCCTTCATTGAAATCCGAAATCTGACAGTTCGCTTTGGTGATATGAAAGCCCTCCATAATATCAATCTGGACATAGAGGAGGGCGAGTCGATTGGTTTTCTGGGCAAGAGTGGCTCGGGAAAAAGCGTTCTAATGCACATGCTCCGAGGAGTGGAGACATTCCCGGACACCACTGGCAGTGTGATCTACCATGTGGCCAGATGCAAAACCTGTCGGCAAGTAGAACCTCCAAGCCATGCCTGGCAAAAATGTAGGTGTGGAGGAATTTTGG
>JBGQAL010000182.1:0-4811 GCA_041494285.1 Methanotrichaceae archaeon | reverse complement strand
TCCACCCTCTTGATCGATAAGGTAATCTTCCAAGAATTCTATTGGTATCATGGTCCTGTGTCCTCCTTTTCCCAAGATTGGATTGGATACAGGGCCATAGTCATCCTTATTATCAAATTACAGAAAATTCGTTACACTGCCCCTCTCTCTCGATATCGAAATTCAATCAATGATGTCATAGATAAACTGCCCACGAGATCCGGCCTTAAAATCGAATTTACAGGCTTGCTTGTCCTGCCTGAAGTTCTAGGATGGCGGGATGTTGTCTTCCGACAGCCTCGCTAATTCCGTTTTCCAGTAGGCATTATACCAGAATTTATGACCCTTTTCTCTTTGCCTGCGGTCGCAAGTCACCCAGCCCCATTTGATCAGTGCTCTTAGTGATCTAGCAAGCCTGCGCCGTATCCTGATCTGATCTGTGTATGAAGAGACTTCCAGGCCCATTTCCTGAGCTATTTCTTTCATAGATTTGGCCTCCTCCTCACGATTAGGAAGTGCGGCCAGGACCATCTCGTGGTTCATGATCCCTCCTATATATAAACAATTCATTATGATATATTTAAATCCATTGGAGACCATAGTAGATCGGGCCGTGTATTCATTTTATTGATGAGACTAAGATCCTCGATTCCATGGCGTTTTAAAAATTAATTTTTCTAAAGCTTTAATGAAAATAGCAGATCTTCAATCTGTTGAGAACCAATCCTCGCGAAGGAAGTGTGCAACTCCTCTCTGGAAATGAGGAAAGCAACCATCAGGCCAGGATAACTTCAGTGGGAAGCTATGCACTAGTAATGGAGCTAGGACACAATTTATGCCTATTTTTTAAATCGGCCATACAAGTTATGCGCTTGACCGATGGGGCCCAGCCATAAGATTCTCACCGTTTTTTCTTCGGAAAAGATATGATAAAACGCGGTATAGGTTCTGGAAATATGCATTCGGTAAAGTCCTTTATGCTTGGGATTAAGCAGCTCTTTGTTACCGCCAGTGCCAGGAAATGGGTCTTCCTCAAGGAGCCTGAGCTTGCTTCTTACATTCTCTTGGGTCTTTTCCGGCAAATTATCGAGGAACTTCTGTGCATCTTCGTCTATAAACACCTCGAAGTTCACCATTTCATCGCCACGAATTTACCTCTCTTTTCGATCCGATCCATGTCCTCGAATAACCTCTGTTTCTTCTCCCTTTCGATCATTTCCTCTAACAAATGGTCGTAAGTTTGTCCTGGTTTTCTCAAACTGGACAGTTCAGCCCAAACAGCTCTCGATACGGGGATTCGGCTTGTTGCTGCGGCCACTTGCTTTCCTTTAGGTACTGTTATACGTCTCATGCGTTCAGCCTTGTTTGCACTATTGGTTGTAATCACACTTTCAGGTGCTATGACGCGCCTGGCTTCAACGTTAGCCGTAATTTTACGCATGGTAACGTTGTAAGGGCTGTAAGTACATATTTACTTCGCTCGCTCCTGCCTTTTTGCTTTGCACTTGATCGATACAAAAGAGCAGGCATCCAGACATAAGGTCGGTGCACGTACCAAATCCAACATCTGTCCACAGTTGATTATACAACCAGCAAAATCGGCCTAAATGCTCTTCTGGCCAACCTGTTATTCCACAGACTTTAAGCACAAATCGACCAGCTCGCCTGTTATTGGTCTATTGTGGCAAAGCATAGTGATTCTGATGATATGGAATCTATACCGCAAAGGCGGGGAGTTTGACTCGAAAAGTATCCTTATAATAATATCTTGCCATTTAGCGTGCATCGAAAAAAGAGAGAATTGATTACAGGTTACACGCACTAATTGGCTTTCCGGCTCTAATCTTTCCAGCTCTCAAACAGGGATAGGATAAATTAATGACGCATAACGGAAATAAGTTCTTTGTAGAGCGTGAAAGTATTGGGGAAAGGATTGAAGACCGTTGGGAGGCTCTTAAACTATTAAGAACCCAGACATTGCTTGGCAAGATCTCATCGGGCTAACTCTAGTGGGAGATTACTACAGGAAACTGAGAGCTGTGAGGTCTCTTGGACTCGCTTTCAGTCAAGTCACTAACAAAGATCAAGCTTGGCAGGATCTACACAGGCTAACACAAGATAGAAACTGTGAAGTGCGATGGGAAGCTGTAGGAGCTCTTGTAACAGCTTTCAGTCAAGTCACAAACAAAGATCAAGCTTGGCAGGATCTCATCAGGCTAACTCAAGATGAGGACAGAGACGTGCGAATGAGAGCAGCAGAAGCTCTTGTAACAGCTTTCAGTCAAGTCACAAACAAAGATCAGGCCTGGCAGGATCTCATCAAGTTTCTTATCAGGTTAACTCAAGAAGTGGATAGTTACGTGCGAGTTGGAGCTGCAGTATCTCTGAGATTAGCCTTCAGTCAAGTCACAAACAAAGATCAAGCTTGGCAGGATCTCATCAGGCTAACTCAAGATGGGAACAGAGACGTACGATGGGAAGCTGCAGAAGCTCTTGTAACAGCTTTCAGTCAAGTCACAAACAAAGATCAGGCCTGGCAGGATCTCATCAGGCTAACTCAAGATGAGGACCGTCTCGTGCGATGCTACGCATATTATGCTCTCGGTCGGGGGTCAATTTTTGAGGCCACTCGGGCAATTGATTCCTATAAATTCAAGGAGTGGTTAGAAATTGCCATCGAGTACTTCGATAAATCGTCCATGGAGGTAGAATCGTCCACGAAGATACGATCGGAGATAAACTCACTCACGGATATAGAATATATAAATCCTGCCTCTTTCTGCTTGCCTTTTTATAGATCTCTTCAAGGGATCCTTTTTATGGATAGATCTGGGGAGGAGGAAATCCAGAGATATCTCAACGAGGCCAGAAAAGCAGTGCGAGAATCAGAAATTAAAGAGGGTCTCTTAGACGCGGTGGAGAACCTCTCAAAAGCTCTTCAAGAGGCCAGATCATACACTTTAGAGATGATTATCCAGCGAAGCAAAGCTTACACAAGATATTGCATACAAACAGCTGATTGCTTGAATGAAGTTAAAACAAAAGCCCCCAATGCGTTTAAGATAGTAAATGTCATAGCGGTTGAAAAAGGCATACCTATTATTGATGACAGGATAAAGTCTCTATTCCGAGAAGTAGCCGAAGCTGCAGAGTGGCTTTGCAAGAGATCAAGAGGGACTTCTCAGGAAGAGCTCGATAGATCCACTTACGATAAGACTAGGGGCCTGAAGCAAGTTGAGTCGCCGATAGATGCCGAGCTATATTTCGATGAGCTTGCTCCGCTACTTGTAGCCCATATCAATAGGCTACCCAGACAGTCACAAGCCTACTTCACAAACAAATTTCAGTCTGCGAATAACGCTACCCTGAAAGGGAGATATGAGCTGGTGAGAGATATTCTCGAAGCTGCCCTAATACAGGGAGAGAACGATGATCGAAGTGCAGAAGAATATCGGACAATCCTTGAGATCCTCAAAAACATAGAATTCAGCTTCGCTAAAAGGCAGAGCTTAAGTTCCATGGAGTTAAGACAGGCACTCACTTCAGTGCAAGCCGATGTTAATAACCTTGACAGGACGCTCCAATCTCAGGGCAAAAGCCTGGAAGAATTAGGCTCCTTGCTGGAAGAGAGAGACAGCACGGAGTTTGAGCGATTGGAAAATCTCAAAGGCGACTTGATCAAGACCATTGAGTCTTTTGTAGCACGTTATCCTAGCAGAGAGGATATAGAGGAAATTCTAAAAGAAGTTCAGAGTCTAAAGGTACCAAAGAAGAGAGAGACTGTAGGGCTTATAGGTGATATATCCTCGATTGTCGCCCTAGGCTTAGCGATAATAGCCATATTATAAATATTTTGATAATGAAAATATATGGCAGTGTATTTGATCTGGTGGACCGGCGCAAGCCAGGATCTCCTTTTCTTATATTCTGACGGATTGAGGATTAATTATAGTTCTTGAAAGATCTGTTTAAGGATTCGCATTGAGGATACCATAGTACTTTGCGTGACTTGCTTGCGTGCATTATGTGCGGGTTTCTCATTCCCCGAACGTAATCGCAGATGCAGAACCCACGTCTATGGCCATGTCATGGCTGGCATAGCCCGGAGATTACCAGTAAGCTTGCAAGGTATCTAAGCCCTTCAAAGATGCTCACAAGATTATCTATCATACTTTCTCTATTGATTTAGAAAATGTTAATTCTAAATCGTCATTATTGGATAGCTTTTCGCCCTTATCGGTCCATATTCTAACATATTTCTGGAGAGCATCTATTATTTCCTTATTCGTTATCTTCAGACATGTTTTCAACTTGCTCGGATCAGGTTCGGGCAAGCATATAAACGCCACTTTTTCTGTTAATAATAAGGAAGGAATTATTATTTCTGACGTAAATGAAATGTATATCCCATTGCGTCCTATTATCTTTAAGAGGTGCTCATACACGGTGCTTGTGATTTTTTTTGCTAATATTAATTACCGTTATGAAGACCGGCAGAGTTTATGTCGCCTTTGGGTTTCGTTGTCCTGAATATCGCGTCGTGAAAGCCTCTAGCTCATAAGACCTGTTACGAAGATTCTACGCTCACTCATGCGGGGATGTTAATACAGGTAAAACAAGCCAACTGATTCTTTCATCGGCAGGACGAATACAGACCAGCAATTTCCGATTTTATATATCCAACGAAAAAGGTTTCGAATTACGTCACATTCTGGATAGAATATCCGTTTTCTTGGAGTCGTACTCTGATTGACTGATTAAGCCAGCATCTAGCATGTCTTTGAGCTGCTTGAGTTTAGCCATAGAGTCTTCCTGAGGCGCTGCAGACACTT
>JBGQAL010000130.1:0-7808 GCA_041494285.1 Methanotrichaceae archaeon | reverse complement strand
GGGTTCATGAAGTGCTCCATAACCTTCTTGCTGTAACCTACTTGTGCCATTCGTTAGTCACCTTGACTCGGGTTTAGATTATCGACTTCAATTCGATTTAGATCAATCATATATCTATAACGGAGACAGTGCCCTCAACCTCTGCACCGTCTGATTCACCGCCTTTACTATCACGGGTATCTGGTCCGGGCTGTTATACTTTCCCAGGGTCATCACCATCGAGCCGTGAGCCTGCTCGTGCTTGAGGCCGATGGCCAGAAGGACGTGGCTAGGCTCCAGGGTTCTGGAGGAGCAGGCCGATCCGGTGGAGACCTGGATGTTGAACATGGCGTCCATGGTCAGAAGGATGCTCTCGCCCTCTATGCGGCTGAACCTGAAGCTTGCATGGTTCGGCAGTCTTTTGGTTGGATGACCTGTCAGGTAAGCCTCTTCGATCTTCAGGAGCTCTTTGATCAAGCCATCTCTTATGGGCCGCAGCCTATCGCTCTCCCGGCTCATCTCCAGCTTCGCTAGGCGGGCAGCCTCACCCATGCCAACGATGGCGAAGAGGTTCTCCGTACCCGGCCGCAGGCCCCGCTCCTGGCCGCCGCCCACCAGGGCAGGCTGTAGCTTCACCCCGGGGTTTACGTAAAGAGCACCCGCGCCCTGAGGTCCGTAAATGTCGTTGGACGAAATGGTCAGCAAGTCAATGCCGTCGCTCTGGACGTCGATGGGGATTCGCCCTTGAGCGGCCACGGCATCCACGTGCATGAACATGCCCTTTTCGTGGATCATTTGGCTTATCTCTTTTATAGGCTCGACGGTGCCGATCTCGCTGTTGGCGTACATTACAGAGGTTACGGTCGTGTCTTTAGAAAGCTGGTTCTCAAGGACCGCCAGATCGACAATGCCCGTGGAATCGACGGGGGCCAATGTTAGCTGGTAGCCCCCTTTCTGCAAATCCTTCATGGCGTTGAGAACGGATATATGTTCGATGGCGCTGGCCAGGACCTTCTTCCCTTTAGCCGAGTTTCTTTGGGCCGTTCCCCTGATGGCCAAGTTGTTGGCCTCGGTGGCGCTGCCGGTGAAGATTATGTTGGAGGGGTCTGGGGCGTTGATAAGCTCTGCTACTTTCGCTCTGGCCTCCTCCACAACCGATTTGGCAGCCAGGCCAACGGAGTGAAGGGCCGATGGATTTCCGAACTCTTCGCTAAGATACCTCTCCGCAAACTCTAGCACCCTAGAGTCCACTGGCATAGCTGATTGATAGTCCAGATATATTCCGCACATTTGCCCTTCCCTCTACGTTCTTTTAAGTCCTATTTTATTCTCTCTAGAAGGTTATAACAGAGTCGGCGTCAAGGGCCAGGTCGTTCAGGGTTCCCGCTCCTGCGACCTTAGCTTCAGGGATGAAGTCGCCCCTTGCCATGCCGAAAAGCTGGGTGCTCTGCTCGCAGATGTACAGCTTGACCCCGGCCTTTACTGCCTGATCGATGACCTCCTTGAGGCTGGGGAAGCTTCCCAACTTCACCTTCTCTGCCTCGCCCTTCTTGAGGATGGTTATGCCCTTGATCATGAAAAATATCTCTGCCTCGACATCCATTGCCCTGGCAGTCATCCCCAGGATGAAGGGAGCGTAGGTTCTCTCAGGCGTGTCTACGCCGCTGGTCTGCACATAAAGTATGGTGCTCATATTATCCTCACCTCTTCCAAATCCTAATCCCCAATCTAATCTCTACTCCACGTCTCGACTACACTATACTTTCCCCCGTTTCTACTTCATTCTTTTTATGAAGAAGATGATTATGTTTCCGGACTTTTCGAACTTGAGAACCTGGTGACCTACCCGCTTAGCCCAGCGAGCGATGTCCTCCTCTGCGGCTGGGTCGTCGGCCTCCACTTTGAGAACCTGACCAACCTCGATGTTCTCTATCTCCTCCTTGGTTCTGGCAATTGGCATGGGACAGAAAAGCCCGATGCAGTCCAGGTCAGCGTCGGGAGTTATATCCGACAAGTATAATTCGCCCCCATATTTTCAGTGGATCTAAGGTGCAGATGTTTCTAATGGAGTGTTAAATATCTTCTCACTATTTTGGACACGTCGATAACACCTTTATCTTGCTTCTAATCGTATTTGTACCTTCTCAGATCAAGAAGACAGATATTAATGTAAGACTCATGACGTTGAGACTCATGATGTTGAGCTTCAATACGTAGGAAGTGCAGGTTGATGCACTTATGTTCAAAGTCCTTCTTCGCTTCACATTATGCCGATATCGATAGAGTTAAAGACGATGAGGTCTCAGAAGATATCCTTGAAGACTAGTTACATCAACGATACAATTGCGCGGATTAAACTGACTTGAATGACTATGCAGTGGTGCGCTATAAGGGAGAAAACGCGATGGACACCGAGGGTTTGAGAAACCTGGAGAAGATGAAAACGACCTGGCCGGACAAGTTCGCCTCAGAGGGGGAGCTGTTTCGACACATCCATGCTGGTGATCGAATATTCATAGGTACCGGCTGCGGTGAGCCCCAGTACCTCGTTCAGGCCCTTGTGAACTACGTCAGAAGCAATCCAAAGGCCTTCTTCGACACTGAGCTTATCCATGTCTGGACTTTGGGCGTTGCACCTTATACGGATGAGAAGCTCCAGGAGAACTTTCGCCTCGACTCTTTTTTCGTTGGCGACAGCACCAGGAACTCAGTAAACCGTGGTGCTGCTGACTACACCCCCATTTTTCTCTCAGCAGTTCCCGATCTGTTCCGGAGGAAAATAATACCGATCGATGTTGCCATGGTACAAACCTCATTGCCGGACAAGCACGGCTATGTGAGCCTCGGGATAAGCATAGATATAGTCAAGGCTGCTACGGAAAAGGCAACCTTGGTCATTGCTCAGGTCAACTCCAACATGCCCAGGACGCACGGTGACGGGTTCATAAACATAGAAGACATCGACTTTCTTCTGCCACATGATGAGCCGATGCTGGAGTACGCTGTGGAAGCGCCAAGCGACATAGTCAAGAGAATAGGCAGCTACGTCGCCCGCATAATCGAAGACGGCTCTACCATTCAGGTTGGATACGGTATCATACCCGATGCTGTTGTTTCGAACTTAGGCGGAAAGAAGGACCTAGGCGTTCACACGGAGCTTCTGAGCGACGGCATAGTTAACCTCATGAGGAAGGGTGTAGTCAACAACTCCAAGAAGAGCCACAATCCGGGCAAGACCATAGCCTCTTTCTGCATGGGCAGCAAAGAAACTTACGATTTTCTCGATGAGAATCAGACTGTGGAGTTCAAGAGGATCGATTACACCAACAACCCCCTGATCATCGCCCGGAACCACCTAATGACCGCCATCAACAGCGCCATGGAGGTAGACCTGACAGGACAGGCCACTGCTGAGTCACTAGGAGGGACTTTCTACAGCGGTATTGGAGGCCAGGCAGACTTCATGCGTGGTGCCGTGCTCGCGCCTGGCGGCAGGACAATTTTGGCCCTGCCCTCAACCGCTCTGAACGATACGGTATCGAGGATTGTCCCCGTCCTACAGGGAGGAGCAGGAGTGACCTCACGAGAGGAGATGTGCACTACGTAGTCACTGAGTACGGCATAGCCTATCTACATGGCAAGAACATCCGGGAGAGGGCCATGGACTTGATATCCATCGCCCACCCCACGTTCAGGCCCTGGCTGTTGGAGGAGGCCAAGAAACGAACTCTGGTCTACAGGGATCAGGCGTTTGTTCCCGGCGAGAAAGGAGTGTACCCTGAGGAGCTCGAAACCTACAGGACTACTAAGCAAGGTCTTGATATCCTTCTTCGGCCTGTGAAGATCACAGATGAACAGATGCTGAAGGACTTCTTCTACGCCCTTTCTGAGGACAGCATGTACCTGCGATTCTTCTCTCAAAGAAAGGACATGCCTCACAAGAGGCTACAGGATTTTGTCGCTGTGGACTACACCAAGAAGACGGAGATCCTCGCGATAATTCAAGGGAAGGAGAAAGAGACTATAATCGGCCTGGGCCAGTACGAGCTGAACAGGGACATGCACACTGCAGAGGCTGCCTTGGTGGTAAAGGACCAGTGCCAGAACCAGGGTGTGGGCTCTGAGCTGCTCTCTTATCTCACACACCTTGCCAGGAGGCAGGGCCTGCTCGGTTTCACGGCTGAGGTTCTGGTGGAGAACAAAGCGATGCTCCGACTCTTCGAGAAGATGGGGTTCGAAATAGAAAAGAGGCACGAGGAAGGAGTATACGAAATGCGCATGAGGTTCATTGAAGGTTGACCTGCCAGGATTCAAATTCAAGGTAAGGTTACGGTTCGATGCTCTGGAGGGATGCTTTGAGAAAGCTGTTGGTGATAAGGATCGTTCATACTCCATCAGACATGGGTTCAATGAAGGACGGTCTGGAGAAAGAGGGCGTGTCCAAGATGGGGAGGCAAAGGTGGGAGGACAACCAGAGGAGAATCGAGAAGTTCTGGGAAGAGGTGGACCAGGAGGTGGATCGTCTAGGGCTGAAGCTTGATAAGGTCAGGATATACCAGGACGGCCTGCCGTGCGCAGGGGAGCTGGGTGAGAGAATCGTGCGTGAGACGGCAGAGAAAGGAAGCAAGAACTACCAGATACTCAGCAAGCTAATGGATCGGGGAGCAAGGATTGAAGCAACGGAGAGTCCCGAGCTTCTCAGGCAGGAGTACAGTCATATTAAGGCCATCTTGGAGGCCAAAACAGACAAAGAGAGAACTGAAGCAGGAGCAAGGTACGACAAGATTAAGGAGCGCCTCATGGAAGATCGGGATGCTTTCATAGCCCAAACCATCAGCTCGACACTCAAGGACGGCGAAACCGGCCTGCTTTTCATTGGGGCGTCTCACGACGTGATCCCGAAGATAGCAAAGAACATCGAGGTTAAGAGCCTAGATTAATTAAAAGGCACATTATTAAATGTATCCATTTTAAATAGTTCATCAAATACAATTTATAACTATAATTTGTCAAATAAAATATTTTAAAATACGCCAATTAAAGAAATAGTTGATAAACACTCTTAGGAAAGAAATGGATGAAGTTTGCCTGGTATTAGCCAAATGATCAAGAAGTCCAATCATCTGTTCATCGAAGGAACCATACACTTTTGGCGAGCATACCACTCCCTGGTGGCCTTATCACAGTCTTCCATCATGCCGTAATCGAGCATGGTCTCCATGCTGGCCAGGACAGCTCTCAGGTTCACTCCGATCATGGGGATGCCCGCCACTGATATGATCAGATCCGCGTTAAGCACAACGCCTTTGTTTAGCAGCCTATCCAGTACCTCCACCAGACAGCTATCGCGTTCCGGCTCCAAGATCAGGCACCTCCGGTGTCCACGAAACTGAAAGGAGCCCAGGGGCCGGTAAACCTGACGGCCAGGCCATCGAGACAGTTTATCTTCTCCAAAGCCAAGCCAAGCAAGTCAACCTTGTCCCTGTAGACCAGACAGGAGAAGGCGGCCATCAACTTCATGTCCTTATACTTCTCGGGAACGGAAGAGTGCCGCTCTTCAGCCTGGACCTCATCGGCGATGGACACTATCTCCAGGCCGAACTTCTCAGCCATTTTTTTGACATATGAAGAAACAGCATCCTTTAGCTTCAGATCTAGGTTCCGCTGTAGCAGGTAGGCCTTCCCCCGGCTTTGCGCATCGATTTTTTCCTTTAGGGACAGAAGATCACAGTTGCTGCTCAGCTCTTCGGACGCATATCTATCGTAATCATAGAAGATCTGGACAGAGTATTCCGCTCTGTCCGCGAGCCTCTCCAGATCTTTTTGAAGCCTTTCGTAGTTCCGGTCCAGCCATCCTCGAATTACCTCGTCGTCTCCCCTGATTATCACATCAAAAGAGAAGGGAAGGACTGTTCCAAACTTCTTCATGGCATGATCGATGACGTAGCTGTGCTCAAGCACCCAACCTTCCGCTAGGGCATTGTCCTTAGTGTCGTACGGCGCAGGCGAACAAGAGTGTACAATTGCCGCTATGCCCCGGTGATGGACTGTGTAGACCAACTTTTCTTCTATCCCAATGCCGCCGAGCTGGAGATCTTCGCGGCTCCTGGCTATGCAATAAAGATACCTAGATTCATCGCTCATAGTCTAGCTTCCCTGCTCCGCAGTCCATTTCTCTGGATCGATGAACTGATCGACTATGTTTTCCGCTACGTTGTCAAGCCCATCCCGTACAGACTTCACAGCGTCTTCAATGCCGTTATCAACTTTAATCTTCTTTAGAGCCTCGTCCAGCTCGAAGAGCGAATCTCCCAGCCGCTCCATCTCCTCATCGCTCAGCCTTCCGCCTTCCATTCTTCTGATCGCCTGTCGCTCGAGTACTTCTTCGATGATCTCGACCAGGGCAACCACTAGGCCAAGCAGCCCTTCCTTTAAGTTCTCCTCATCGATGTTTATGGCCATTTCACGACCGCTCTATCTTGAGCTGAAGTATGCCGTTCTTGTAGGTCCTCTCCATTATGGACTTGGGAGTGCAAGGCAGGGCTACCGTCTTGCTCAACTGGCCGGCGTTTATTTCCAAGGACTCCCCTTTCAGCTGGACTTTTAGGTCCTCCTCGATGATTCCGGGCAGCTCGGCGATCACTATGATGTAATCTTTCCCGTCGAGCACATCGACTATGGGTTCCCTCACAGGCCCCTTTTCTGGCATCATCACGCTTACCTCTCTCGGAGCAGTCCTTCTCCTCGGTCCGCTGGAAAGAGGCCTAGTGGATATGTGGTAATCTACTACGGGCTTGCTCGACCAGCCCACATCGATCCTGTGCTTTATCTCGGCATCCGTATCTGCAATCCTATTTCGAAACTCCGGCGAGGACTTCTCCAGAGCCTTGATGATCCCTCCCAGGCCTGGAACGAACTGGCCAACGATGCCCCCCATCAAACCTTCCACGCAGATGTCTCCTCCAGACTCTTTTTCGACCTGCATTCCTGGCTCGCTCAGTTTCCCAGGCTCTTTCTTTTCCAGGTCTCCTATTCTCTTCTCGAGCTGCTTTATCCTTTCCTCGTACTGTTCCTTGGCCTCATCTTTATCCTTTGGTGCCTTTTTCACGACTGCTCACCTCATCGAAAGTCAATCATAGCTATCAGAAGGCGGCCTTATTAGGGGCAAGCTCTGCATCGGGCTGGACCAACCGCAGACGGGGCACCCCACTTGAATAAGCAGCTTCTCGTCTCTTCGATGCCCGCACTCAGGGCATGCCGCCTTGGTTATGGATGCCTCCTTCCAGCCTGGTGCGTTGAGGTTTGTTCCTGAAGGGAGGTCCATCCCATACTTTGCTGCTGTCTCGAAGGAAGCCAGAGTTGCTCGTATCTTAATTCCTAGCAGCTCAGTGCCGGCTATCGACACTGCTATGTCCGCGTTGATCACCAGGCCTTTGTCCAGTATCCGCTCCACAACATCAGCCAGGTTGCTTGTTTTGTTTGGCGCTAATCCCATCATACTAATCCCATCATAGTTTCGCTGGTGGATTTAGAACACTTATTTTGGCTTATATTTCTCCAAGCCTTCAGGAAGCGATTTCTTCTCTGAAGTAAAGCTTACCTCCGCTTGGCAAGCTCTGCTTTGATCCTTCTTTTATGGGCGGCTATCGCATTTTTGTGTTTAATCTGTTGGCCCCTCTGCAGGCCCTGGACCTTCGCCTTCTGAGAATTCCATCTCTCCTGGATGCTCAGCTTGTTTTGGCGAGACGTTTCGTACCATTCCCTTTTGGTCTTTCTTAATTGAGGTATAACCTCGTCCCTGATCCTTCTCTTATGGGCGGTCACAAGCG
>JBGQAL010000126.1:0-8069 GCA_041494285.1 Methanotrichaceae archaeon | reverse complement strand
TGATCTTGTCTACATCGAGGTTGATTACAGCCTCGTGTATAATATCTGGCACAAACAAAATATTTTAGATATATGTATTAATAATTTTTGGTCCATGCACTCACTCGATTGGGGAATTCAACGTAATATTGAGCAAGTACGGTTAATCGATAGCTGGCAATTGTCGATAAATCATTCCACAAGGTATGGAATGGCCAGTTTGCCCGAAATGATTTAGAGCCCTATCTCTAACAAGCAGGAACGAAACTGAAGTATGTAGTTATATGCACCAGTTGAAAGAACCCACACGGTCCTAAGTTATCATTAGAAAAAGAAATGCACCTATTATGGATGGGTGGAAGGTATCGTTTTCATCTTTTGCCCTTTTTTCTTCGCCTTAGTCTCTGATTTTCTGTCAACTCATTTCCATCTGCCTTTCAAATTTCGGGTCCCATCGCCAATTAGCGGCAGCTTTCACGACAGTTGTTTTGCAGGCTCCGATGGATCATGATATCAGTGATTGATCAAATCATTCTTTCCGCAAAATAGGATTATTACATGGATATAATTTCTCTTTAGCAGATTATAAATAGAATTAGATCCACGATTAAATAACTCGTCGTGAATGAATGATCATAAATGACTTTGCCTTTCGATCCCATCCAGCGATCTCATGAAGTCGAGCAGACAGTTATGCATGACGATAAACGCATGTACTATCGCTTCAGGTTTGCAGATTTCTATAGTGGTATAATCACTTGTGATGCTGTTGGCTGCAATTTTATGTGTGCCCAATGCTGGAATTATGACAGAAATACCCAGATTCCAAAAGGAAAATACATCAGCCCTCACGAAGTTGCCCAAAAGATCGTGAATCTATGCGTCAAAAATGATCAATGGTATGTCAGGGTGTCAGGCTGTGAGCCCATCCTTGGAGAGCGCAGCGCAAGGCATTTTAAGGCCATCATGGACGCCTGCGATGATATTTCAATCGACAAGTATGAAGAGTGCTGCAATTTCATCCTCGAGACCAATGGCCTAATGTTGGGCTATAAGCCTGAGCTTTTAGATGTTCTAACAGGCAACTACATGACTGTTAGAATCAGCTTTAAGGGCCATAATCCAGAGGTCTTTGAGGTTGTGACAGGTGCGAAGGCTGAATATTGGCAGTATCCAGTAAAAGCCTTCCAGAAGTGCAAAGAGACAGGAATACATGTAATCTCTGCATGTATGCCAGCCTTTAGCGATAAAACGAAGCTGGAAAAGATGCTAAGTCAGAAGATTGAGGATATAGAGAAATTAAGAGCCTATGGAAAAAGCCAACAGAGAATAAAAGAGCGAGTCATCGATAAATATCAAAGCTAAGCCTAAGTTATCACATGAGCACGTTTACAGCTAGAAACACGATGTAATGGGTCAATAAGGCTTAATGCGCATGAAATGTAATCGCGTGTAACAATGTAAAGAAGGCGTGATTGAAAGTTGCTTTTTGGGAGACTGCAGCACAGTCAGACAATTATGGAGTCGTTCCACTCTGGATCGAGAGTAGCATTTTGTTGCCTAATATTTTATATGAGTCTTCGTTAAATTCGATTTTAGGACGCCTTCTTTCAGGCTGGTAGCAATGATCTACCAAAAGGTTTTATGTCACATATACCGGGTAAGACGGCTTCTGGGAGGCATTCTAGAGCCCTGCCTCGCCCCCGAACTTCAACGCTTCCGATTTCTCGATTCCAAGGTTCTTGTAGTAACAGGCCTCGCACTCACCGATTTTCGATATCAGCTCCCTTCTGAGTATCTTTCGACCACAGAACTTGCATGTGGTTTCTTTCATCTGACTTGTAGCCATATAGCCATGCATCTGAGGGCACAGCTTCTTGAAACAGCTTTGGCACACTCCGTCCCTACCATTTCTAGCAGAAAGCTTAACGTGTTCGCCACACATCGAGCATTTATCGATCTTTTCTTTTATCATAGCTGGCAGTTTGCGTATATTCTCCTTTGTATCGCAAATCAAATCCCCGACTTTGTACTTGACCCCGTTGAACTCGCAGTCCATTGTAATCGTAGCCTGAATGAGCTTAGGCTTTGCGATTTGAGCGAAATGTTCTTCTTTAGCCTGAGTCGCTGCATCTGCCTTTTCTAATTCAGCCTTGATTGACCCAACGGGTTCTTTAACGACCCTTGAAAATGGGTCTGATGATACCGATTTCGGGGTAAGCGAATCGCTATCAGTAACGGGTTCGACAACGAGTATGGTTTTACTCTTCTCTCCTACAATACAACCCTCTTTATTAATTCTTGCCTTAGTTGCAATCCTATTATATCCCGTTATACTCGTTACTGTATCCTCTTTTACTCGTTTATTACTCGTTAGAGAGTCGTTAGAAGTGTTACTATTAGCGATGTCGTTCATCTTAACTTTAATATATTGATCGAATTTTGCTTTATCAAAGAACAGCCCTTTGAACCCTCGGTACGCAGGACAACCCTGAGACCCTTCGATCGTCTTGCTCGGTTGCCTGTTCAGTTCTCCGATCCTTTTAGAAAAGCTGAACTGACTCATCTTCCTTCCGCCGTAGTTGGTGAAAGTTTCGAAACGCCCGAATAAATCAGAAGACGCTATCCTAAATTCAGGATCGTTCCGGTTGAGCGCATCGAAAGTAATAAACCTCTCTGCGAAGTTGTTAAAACTGTGCGTATCTTCCTCATATTCGTCGAAATCGTCGTCCCTCCGGCAAATCTTCCTGTCCTCGGCGATCTCTTTGGCCCTGACAATGACCAGATTAAGTATGCCACTGAGGTTATTTTCCGATACCAGCCTTGCGCCTAACGTTGGGTCTGCTTTCTTTTCGAAGGTGTTCTTTGGGTCCGGGTTATCGACGAAGGTGAACATCATTTTGACCCTTGTGAACCTTCGCTTGAACCCATACGAAGTATCATTAAACCGAGGCATACCATTTGTATCGAAGATCAATTGAGTGAATGATCGCCACTTCGACCGCTCTTTCTGGTTCTTGACGTCACCGCTTTGCTCATCCCCGCCTGACAACGATTTTATCGTTTCAGTGCCCGCTTTATCGACGTTGGTCTCATTGAATACGTTCGTCCGAGCGACCTTTAACTGAGCCTTGGCGAATCTGCTTTTGTTCATCTCTTCAAGCCCTATATGTTCAGTGAATCCGGGAAAGATTGCTTTCAGGACATCCTCATACATCCTCTTTCCATTGCTACCGTTGCCCGTCATGAACAATATAAACTCAAATTCGACCAGGCAGCAAGTCGCAACTATCCAATCGATCAATGTCAGCCTGTCGATATCATTGCTGCACGACTCGTCAAGCAATTGAATAAAAGCATCCGGCCACGCCGCGGGGGTGTAGACAAACGCGGAAGGCGAGTTCAGATAATGCTCAGGCGAGTGTTCTAAGACCTTCCCGGTCAACATATCGATCGTTACGTTTTTGCAGCACAACAGATATGGATTTCTGTAGAACAGCTCTTCTTTTGCCCGCGTTTTGGATTGTACCTTTGATTCTAGCTCCTTTTTCATCTTGGTAGGGAAATGATCACCTGCGACATTGTTGACTAGATCCACAATGCCTTTCCACCACTCGGTCGAATAATACCCACTGCGATAAACCCAGATCTTGTCGTCCGCGGTGGTCACGATGTCATATCGCTGAATGATAGCATCTGCCGCTTTTTCCGGTGAGAACTTATAATCAGTTCTCTCATTGCTCTTTCCCTCGTTTACGGTGTGTTCATTGCAGAGGTCTTCAATGTCCAGCTCCAGCATTTCTTCGCGTTCGCGCCTGTTCTGGTCCCTTTCCTGCCTCGATTGGCGTCTCGCTGCCGCGTATTCAGGATCTACGACCGCTATGAAGCTTTCCCAATCCTTTATACTACACGATTTATGATAACATTTAGCTTCTTGGCCGTCTCGGGGTGGTGGGTATTTCGCCACAGCGCAGGCGTTCCCATCGCTATTATGGCATCCAGGGCATTCGTCCAAGATGTACCACGTACCACCACCGTCGGCCGGTTTCGTGCTTTTCCAGGGTAGATTATGCGTCTTAAGCCAGGCTGGCATATCTTCGATCTGACTAACCCCGCCTCTGTAGACGGGCTCAGGATCCACCCCAGGCTCATATATCGAGACAAATTCGATTAGTTGCTCTTTGCTGATCGCGATAAGCTGATCAGGAACCTCGATTATATGCGACCGTCGATGGTGCCGATCTTCGATTTCTTCGCCCTTTTTGACCATCGTACCGTAAAGCTTCGCTATCCGGTTTGGGTCGTGTGTGCCTGCGTCTACTTCTAAAGCCGGATGATCCAACATCCTGTCCAGGCATTGAAGCGTCCGTTTAACCAGCTCTGTGCTTTCCTTATCATTAAGCAGATCGATTCTGTACTGAAGATGGGCACCGTTGCCCGAGTCTGCGTAGACGGGCAGAGGCCAGCCAGCCTTAGAGACCATCCGGTCCCTAAGATCGAGCGCCGCCTTCAGGGCTTCGTCATGCTCTGAATCCCTAGACGATATGCCCGAGAGCTTGCCTTTTACATCGATGTCGACATAGAGCCATCGACGCTTTAGAATATCAGCGCCCTTTGTTAGCTCAGGCTTGCCCTGGCACATCTTATTATTCGCCCGAGCGAGAAGATCGTGATGAACTGGATTAATGGTAAAGAATAAGCCGTCCTGCCGTCCGCCCTTGTCGAACATGTGGGCGACCTCAGCCATCTTGTCGAGGTCATCGAAGAACCCGCCGTTAGGCCTGACTTGACCGCCTAGCACCCGAAGCTCGCAGACGCTCCCCGGTTCGACGAAAATGTCCAGGGTCCGTCTAATCTCTTCAGCGCTCAAAGCATACCCTCCATAGTCCTCATGTCAGTTCGGCCATATGGTATCCGTCAAGTCGAAGAATAGCGATTTTCTTGTCTAGCATCTCTCGGAGCTTTGTCGCGAGTTCTAAAGGTAGTGATATTGCGCCCCATGAGAAGGATGCCACGCAGAAGCCTTCCTGTTCTTCGACCTTGAGCAAAACACCGACTCCCTCATTGAATTCCTCAAGTCCATGAGGCATGGTGTCCACAGAAGGTTTATATTCACAGCAAGTCAAATTCATATAAGACACCGTTCAACACACGTGTGTTCGTGGCCTCGCGGTTCGGTCTGGACAACTTTACCGCTTGGCCCGCTGATTCTACGATTTTTTGACATTCTATTCCCCCTAAGTTGGATTCCCTGTCGAGCAGCTCCCTGCTTCACGGAAGTTCATCTTTCCTGCTCCGCAGGCAGCTCCACTGCGCGTCGCTATGAAGCAAGCCATATTGCCAGGCGCGTTGGCAGAGTCACTTGCTTCATAAGATACACAATCGAATGAGTTCTTAAGCGGATCCAGATTTAACCACCTTTAAATACTAATAGTGGAAAAACTGAAAATCGACTTGCATGGCTTCACAAGAGCAACGTGTGAAACATTTGTTACCTGAAAAAGGACGTAAAGAAAAACGTTGCTTAATCGAAACCGCCCTTGCTTTTGCCCGATGCCGCGATAGATGGCTTACGATCCATGACTTGTATAGCTTGACTTCAGGAAAAGGCAAAAAATTTGGAAAATCAGCATTATATGAATCCATTAAGGAGCTATCCATCCCAATGGATTCTTTAAACGGCAATAGTTACGTTGACGAAAAACAATCTAATATCGGTAGAGGACGACCCATCAAGATGTGGAAACTGAGTAACTTTGCTTTTGAGAAAATTTTTGCTTTGGTAACACCCGAACAAACGTCCTTCGTGCCAAATATCCATGGACTGAAGGGGAGAGGGCGAATTAGAATTCTCCCACTGGTTGTGAAAAAGGAGCATGAAAAGGAGGGACTCAAATATAGAGAGACGATATTGCTTTCTCCCCAAGAAATTATAAATTTGGTCGAACAAAAAATCGGGGCACGCAATACCAACCGTTTGCTAAAAAGTCTCACATCGAATCAAGGG
Organism: Methanotrichaceae archaeon; assembly: GCA_041494285.1. Taxonomy (GTDB): domain Archaea; phylum Halobacteriota; class Methanosarcinia; order Methanotrichales; family Methanotrichaceae; genus Fen-7. Next base: position 2,083 of record JBGQAL010000126.1, on the reverse strand, counting down.
ATAAAATATGGTGGGTATGCCGTTGATTGTGAGGGCGTCACAAAAACACGCCGATGGGGAAGGCATCCAAAAAAGGAGATTGAATTAACGAACACTGGATTGATGAAACTCCTGGCAGATCAGAATGAGTTACAGCATTCACTGCGTGCATTGATAATCGATTCCCGACAAGACGATGCCCGAGTCCACGCCCTCGAAGAACGGGCATTAAAGGGAGAGCAAGCAGCGTATGACGAGCTGATCCAAGTGTTGTCAAGCGATGCAAGCAAGTACGCTCGACAGTATACTGCTAGTTCGCTTGGCCGCTTGGGTGATACCAGAGCCATCGAGTCGCTTATCAAGGCAATGATTTGCGACAAATACAGTGGCGTTCGGTCTGTCGCAGTTTCGAGTCTTGAGCATTTTGGATATCGTCAGGAACTGACTCTGGCACTCAATGATAGCGAATCCAGCGTTCGCCGGAATGTTGCTAACGTCCTGGGAAAAATAAGGGATATACGTGCAGTCGAGCAGCTTGCAGAAGTACTTCATGATTCGGATATCGATGTTCAATGTGCAGCAGCTAATGCTCTTGGGGAGATTGGAGATTCTATGGCCGTAGACTCTCTCATTCTGATGCTAGATTGCGAAAATGAGTCCGCAAGATGTGCGGCCGCAGTAGCTCTCGGAAATTTCGGAGATAGGCAATCTATCCAGGCATTACGAAAAGCATGCGGAGATCCCATCGAGCGTGTTCGTGATTGTGCTAGAAAATCCATCGAAAAGATGGAAAGAATATAGGAGAAATTAGGCTGATCCGGGAATGTGATCAACTGAAAACGGGCGGTTTCAGATCCCTAACTGCGGTATATGCGCCAAGTAGCTCTCCCTCAGCTCCTTTTTGTCGATATGATTGTAGATGTCTATGGCCTCATGTCTGACATCCCCTCGAAGTTCTTTAACGAAATCCCTGGACATGCCTGCTCGCATCAGATGAGTTGTGAACCAGTGACGGCAGCAGTGTGGGGTAAAACGATCCTCCAAGCGATTTGATTCAGGATTATGTAGCCCTACCCTAGAGACGTGCTTTGTCACGATGTGGCTTATTTCCCTTGAGCTTATCCTGCCACCAAATCGACCTAGAAACAAGGCTGGGGTTCCCCTTTTGTCCTTACTGTTTCTGAACTGCAACCATGCCCGGAGGACATATTCAGCTTCACTATCGAAAAATAGTACCCTGTTGGATCGTTTTGCTGTGGATTTCAACTTCAAGGCCGTGTTCTTAAAGTCGATGTCAGCCACGTCAAGACTGCATAGTTCGCTTCGACGCATTCCTGTCTTTAGTAGAATAACGAGGACTGCCTTATCGCGACTATTCAGGGTCGAATTAACAAGAAGAGATGCCTGTTCCACACTGATGATCTGTCTATCCTCAGAGGTATTTTCGTCTTTATACTTCCTTAGGTACCTCCTCTTGAACGAGGTTATAGGGTTATTTGATATCAGTTCCTCATCAACCATGTACGTATAAAAGCTAGACAGAGCTGTGAAAGCCTTCTCTATTGAAGCCTGTTTCAATCCCCGCTGGCGCAGACTTGAGAGAAAGTCCATTAGATCGCCTTTATCTGCGCTATTTGCATCTTTTGATCTTGAAGCTAGTAGTTCCAGATATTGTTTAATATAAACTTCATAGGGTTGAATACTCTTGATATTCCTCATCCTGCAATCTCGGCAGAATCCTTCTAGTAAATCCGAATTCATTTGATCCACCGCCAGCCTCTAGACGTTTCTTCAATCAAACCATATCTCAGTAGTCCCTTGAGTTGATTCGAAACCAACTTTACGGCCTCAGCGTCCCTAGGATCAATTCCTAACTCAGAATAAATTTCTCGCTCGCCCAATGTTCTTCCACGTCTGAGGGCGACAACAAGCTTTTCATCATACTCCCTTGGTCCTTGTTGATCTGGATTCGAAAAAGGCTCGTGGCGGAGTTTATATAACTCGCTTTCGTATTTCTGTAAGATTAATTCCTTGATTCGCAACTCATTGCGAAGTTTGGCGTTCTCCTCTTTCAGATCAGAGAGTTCTTTTGATAGGTCTAGTC
>JBGQAL010000124.1:0-8255 GCA_041494285.1 Methanotrichaceae archaeon | reverse complement strand
CGCATCTCCTTGCTGGTGTTAAGATCGTAGGCGTAGATGTCCCAGTTGCCGTTGCGCTTATCCTGCCAGACCACAGTGTTGCCGTCTGTGGCTGGGTTGATATGGTCTCCCGAGCCTTGGGTGAGCTGGGTCCTCTCCTGACCGTTCCACATAAACACATTCCAGTTTCCGCTGGTCTTGTCCTTTTCCTGGAAGACCACTTTATTCTTCCCTGCCCGGGGGTTGACTCCAGCCGGAGGTATGACCTCCCTGGTCTCCACGCCGAATAGGAGCTTCTTGTATACCGACCATCCGAAGTCAGCGAAAGTATCAGCCCAAGTCAAGTACGTGTCGCTAATTGATGGTGCGGACGGCGAGTTCAGCGCCGATACCAGCTCTGAACGGTTGTCATTGGAGGTGTCGAAGGTTCTTATGGCCCAGCCTTTCTTGGAAGGATCAGCTTTGTCCGGTTTCTCAGCCATCCAGGCTATGACCGTGCCAGAGATGACAGGGTACATGTTGTAATACGGCCCTGAAGCCAAAGGCAGCTCGATCTCCTGGCCTAGGCTGATGCTGCCTATGCTGTAGACATAAACGTCGGGTTTGCCGCTGCGGTTGTCCATCCAGGTCACGTAGTAGCCCACCTGGTCGTTGCCTCCAACGGAGGGATGGCTCTGGTCGCCCGGAGCCTTACAGATTATGCTTATCTGGCCAGATTCCAGGGGCTGAGACCTGAGCCTGCTGGTTAGAGCGTCTAGCCACACCAGCTTCTTGTCCATGCTGGGCTTAACCTGGCCCGGCCCGTCGGCCACCAGCGTGTCCTTCCATGTGCTTGTGTCCAGCTTTCGTATGGACGAGCCTTGTGCGGAGTTTTCCACGTAGGCTATGTATTTGCCTGAGACTACGGGGTTCGTCTGAACTCCCGGCCGGGGATAGGTCCTCCCCCACTTCTTATCCCACATGTAATAGGAGATGTCTCCGGTCTTCCTGTCTTCCCAGGCTATGATGTTCCCGGATACATCCGGGTAAACCTGATCACCAGGACCTGTCAGCTTTGTCTCCGAGCTGTTCTTGAGATCGTAGGCATAGATGTCCCAGTCGCCGTTGCGATTGTCCTGCCAGACCACGAGATTGCCGCTTATGACTGGATACATCTGCTGGCCAGATCCCTCCTTCAAAGGCCTGGATGAATTCTGGTTAAGGCCATACAGACTAATCTGCCATTTCCCGGAGGAGTTGTCCATCCAGACCACTCTGCTTCCGGATATGGACGGCCACAATTGGTCTCCCTTGCTCGAAGATAACGCCGACTCCTTGCCTGTGGTCAAGTCCTTCATGTAGATCTCAGCATGGCCACTCCGATAATCGGACCACACGACCCTGTCGCCTGATGTCTTTGGGTATAGCTGATCCGCATCCGAACGGCTGATGGGTTTCTCTGATCTTGTGAAGAAGTCGAAGCCGTAGATGTTCCAGTTGCCACGGCGGTTGTCGCTCCACACCATCAGACTTCCGTTGGTGCTGGGGAAATCTGTTTGCAAGAGCAGCAGCGGATCTGCGATGATGTATCTCATCATTATCTGAGGGTAGCCCTGGCTGCTGTCCATCCAGACTACCTTGTCCTTGCTCAGGATCTTGGAGGACGAAGTAGGCTTTGTCGTGAAGGGGTCTCCCTTCCCATCGTTTGGAGTCTGGACTAGCGGTCGGGTGGCCACAGGCACCTCTTTCGCTTTGTCTAAATCGTAAAGATAGATGTCAGGATCTCCTCCCCGCTCGTCTAGCCATGCAACGTACTTTCCATAGACACATGGAGCACCCTGGTTTGCAGCATCGGTAACCACCGGCCGCTCTTTCTTTGTTGTCAGGTTGTACGAATAAATATCCCAGTTGCGAGCATTCTTATCGTTCCTATCGACGTTCCTGCCATCGGCCCAGACCACAGTGTCCTTGTAGATCCATGGCTGGATCTGATTGGCTGGGTCGATGCAAATGGGTATCTCCGTGTTTGAGGTCAAGTTAAATCCGTATATGTCCCATTTTCCTGATCTTTTGTCCGCCCAGACGATGATGTTTCCGCTAATCACTGGGGAGAGCTTCCCACCTTTCTGGGCAGTTATCTGCCTCTCGGAACCTTTGTTTATGTCGTAAAGATAGACTTGGTCATCTCCAGTCCGACTGTCGATCCAGACCACATGGTTGCCATCGATCATGGAGTACCTCTGGTCAGACTTGTCTTTGGATATCTGCTTCTCCTTTCCGGTAGACAGATCGTAGAGGAAGGTGTCCAGATTGCCGTTCCGCTTATCTGTGTAGATAACTTTGTTACCGCTCACGTCTGGACTGCTGTGGTCTATGTTGTCGTTGGTTATGTTCCTCTCTTTGAGGGTTGTTGTGTTGTAAAGGTAGACGTTGTAATGCCCTTTCCGGTTGTCTGTCCAGACTATGCTGTCCTCGGAGATGGACGGGTTGGTGTGGTTGTAGGGTCCAGAGGTTATCTGTGCATCCGATAGTATCTTGAAGTCGTACATGTAGATGTCAGGATCCTTGGGCCCTCTTCTGAAGTCAGTCCACACCAAACCTCGTTCGCCTATGGCTGGTTCCATCTTTATGGACCCTTGGACTAGTTGGAAGTCTTTATTGTTCTTGATGTCATAAAGCCATACTTCGGTGCCGTTGTTCTGGTAAGCCACATAGTCTCCGTAGACCATTGGCGTTGTCTGGGCGCCTGGCTTGGTCAGGTGGTTGAGGCTATTGGTAGAGATGTTGTAGATGGCGATATTAGGATGCCCGGTGCTGTTGTCGGACCAGGCAACGGTGTTGCCATTGATAGATGGGAAAGACTGGTCTGTCGGGCTAGCTGATAATGGCGTCTCTGTGCCGCTGGAAGCATCGTACATGTAGATGTTCCAGCGTCCTGACCGCTGGTCCATCCAGACGATTTTGTCTCCGCTTATCCTTGGTGCTAGCTGATCCTTTGGCCCTGAGGAGACGCGCGTCTCCTTCTTGATCGCCAGATCATACATGTAGATGTTGGAGTTACCATTCCGGTCGTCAGCCCAAGCCACCCGGTCGCCGCTAATAGAAGGCTGGGTTTTGTTGCCCTTCCCGTTGGCAACTATGCTCTCCGTCCTGCTAACCGCATCATACATGTAAATGTCAGCCTTTCCTGAACGCATGTCCTGCCAGACTATGCGTTCTCCGGAGACCGAAGGATGCACCTGAATGAAGGGATTAACGCAGACCCATCTCTCTAGGCCGGTCTCTAGGTCGTACATGAATATGTCGTAGTTACCGCTGCGGTTGTCGGCCCAGGTCACGATGTGGCCGTCGATCGCTGGCTGCTCCTGGGCGGACCCGACGACTATGGCTACAGGCCGCTCCTTCCCCCAATCAGCCCCACTGGCAGCCCCTTCAAAAAGCAGCGCCGCCACCAATATCAGAATTAGCCTTGACATCCTACCTCTATTCGATCGAGCATTCTTTATTATGCAAACTATTATCCATCGAGCAGATTTTGCGACCCAGTATAAGGAGTTTTCTCGACATTTGCCGTGATTTGCATTTATGAGATATTATTTGTTGATTAAGACAACGTGGGACGCGTCTCAGAATACCCTAAGCAACCAACAAGACTAAACCTAATTTGACATTATCTTCTCGCCAATTAACAATGCCTATATAGCCCTTGTGTCAACCCTTACTATACCGATACCTGGAGGGAAACGCGAGTTGAAGGATTATCTCGTAATGGATGATATCATACTCGATAATAAAAGGGTCCTGGTGAGGGTTGACTTCAACTCACCAATGGACCCAGCCGGAAACATTCTAGATGACAAGCGGGTAAAGAGTCACCTGGAGACTCTGCGGGCCTTAGAGGATTGCCGGGTGGTCCTCATGGCTCACCAGAGCAGGGCGGGCAAGAAGGACTTCACTACTATGGAGGCCCATGCGAAGCTGGCCACAAAGCTCCTCCACAGGGAAGTAACCTATGTTGATGACATCTTCGGCTCCCATGCGCTCGACATGATCAAATCGCTGGAGCCGGGAGGGGTTCTCCTCCTGGAGAACACCCGGTTCTATGCCGAAGAGAACATGAACAGATCTCCAGCCGACCACTCGAAGAGCATCATGGTAAAGCGGTTGGCACCCCTCTTCGACCTGTTCATCAACGATGCTTTTGCCGTTTCCCACAGGTCTCATCTGTCTGTTGTAGGCTTTACAGAATTGCTCCCGAGCGTTGCTGGCATTCTGATGGACAAGGAAATCACAGCGCTCGATAAGGGTCTCAAGGGTCACGAGCATCCGACGGTCTTCGCTTTAGGAGGCACAAAGGCGGATGACTCCATCAAGGTCACTCAGAACGTCCTGAGCCGAGGCGGGGCAGACAGAGTTCTGACCTCGGGGGTTGTTGCCACAGTCTTCATGATGGCTTCTGGACTGGACGTAGGCGAAGCAAACCGAAAGTTCGTCGAAGACCAGGAGTATCTGGATCAGATCCCCATTGCTGCCAAACTTCTGAAAGAGTACCCAGACAAGATTGCTCTTCCAAAGGATGTAGCTCTGAACAAGAACGGTGAGAGGGTCGAGGTCAGCGTAAACAAGATTCCACCAGACCTGCCTATAGCGGATATCGGTCTAGAAACCATTGTCGAGTTCTCCAAGGCGCTAAGAGAGTCCAAGGTTGCAGTACTGAACGGGCCCACCGGCATCTTCGAGAACGAGTTGTTCAAGCTTGGCACTACTGAACTACTCAAGGCTGCCACAGAGTCGGACTACTCCATAGCAGGCGGAGGTCACACTGTAGCTGCCATTGAGAAGCTTGGCCTTGAGCCCAAGTTCTCCCACGTGAGCATTGGCGGCGGAGCCAGCATCACATACCTGTCGGGCGATCCGCTGCCCGGTATCGAGGCCCTGAAGAAGGCTGCTGAAAGGTATAGAAAAGCTTAAGCTTGTTTTGGCTGGAGGATCTCAGCTACCTTTTTTCTGCACTCGGCCAGAAGTTCAGCAGGCTCTCCAGAGGCATCCATAGCAGCAGCAGCACGGTGACCTCCTCCTTCGCCACCATAGGCCTTGGCTACCCTACGCATCACGCCAGCCAGGTCGAGACCGGCCCTGGCAACCTCTCGGCTAGCTCTACCGCTTACCCGTGAGGAGCTGCCATGCTTTCCTGCGGCCAGAGCCACATCGGCCCCGATGTCCACAAGGCCCATGGCAGCCGAGCCCTCGAAGGCATTTATCTCCGTTGTGACAATCAGCCAGTCGTCCTGACGTACCACCTCTGCCCTGGACGCAGCCTTCAGAACTGCAATCCTCTGAGATATCTCAGTAGGCATCCTGGACAGCACGGCCACAGCTTCATCGTACTCGGTAAGACCTGTCTCAAGAAGCTCCGCCGCAGTCCTGAAAGACTGGGGCGTTGCCCTTCTGAACCTTCCTGAGTCTGAGATCATCCCCACCAGCAGGCCCAAGACCATCTCCCTGGTAGACACAATCTTGCTCTCTCTTATGATGCTCCAAACGATCTCTGCGGTCGAGCTGGATGGCCTCTGAATGTAGAACTCTGCGCCTGCCAGTAGTCCGTCATCCAGGTGGTGATCGACTACTGCATAGCTCTTCAGCCGGACGGCTCCTAGCTGTAGCCGGACAGAGGCGTCGACGACGACCACGAAATCGTAGTCCTCGACCCTAGGGTTCAGTATGATCTCCGCACCTATGGCCTTGGAGAGAGTGCTACCAGCCCTGCTCAAGTCTTCAGCGGCACCCAGAGATCCGCCGAAGGCCTGCTGGAGGGCAAAACCGCTTCCTATGGCATCGGGATCGGCATTTCGATGACACAGGTATAGAACATTGTTGTATTTACGGATGCAGGATCTGAACTCTGAATCGCGAATCTCCATGCTAAGCGAAATGCCCCAGGGGTAGAAATAGATTGGTCTAAGCGTTCATAGGATACGGGAATGTAACCGTGTTGCACCTCCAGGATGTAAAAAAATGCGTACCAACTGGAAGATTATGGATGAGAGTGGATATGATCTCAACCTAAAGCGTTACAAGAGGTTTCTTCAAGAAAAAGGATACAGGGAAAGCACAGTGGAGAGTTACTCATCCAATATAGCACGGTACCTTGAGTTCGTTGGAACAGATAAGCCAACGCTGAAAAATTTTGATGAATTCAAAGAAGCTTTCTTATTTGACAGGCATTTATCGCGATCATCCATAAACAACTATTATTGCACCATTATGCAATATCACCAGATGGTAGGTAACGAGATGAAACTTCCCTTGTTAAAAAACAATGTACACCTGCCATTCTATTTTGATGAAGATGATGTGAATCGCATCTTTGCGGCATGTCGTAACTTGAAACATTATGCCATGCTCCAGACTTTATTCTTTGGATGTCTGCGTGCCTCAGAATTATGCCATCTTGAAGACAGGGACTTGGACCTGAAAAATCACACAATCCGCATACGCGAAGGGAAAGGTGGCAAAGATGGTATAGCCCTAATCTCAGAAGAGTGTGCATGTACCCTTGAGCAGTATCTTGAAGTTCGCCCCCACGCCAATGGAAGCATCAACCTCTATTCTGCACCGATTTTAATAGAACGTGGGAACATACAAGCGTCAATCGAATGTTCACGATCTATAAAAGAAAGGCAGGAGTGGATAAGCCAGGAGGCAGTCATGTTTTCTCACGACATACAACCGCTACTCTGATGATTTCCAGGGGTGTTCCTCTCAATATTGTGCAAAAATTATTGAGACATAGTGATATAAGAACGACTCTGAGATACGCCCATGTTAGCGAAAAAGTTGCTCGTGAATGGTATAGTAAATGCCTCACGCTGTAGGATATATCATCATCTATTCTTATAGATAAAAAATGAAGACCCAAAAAACCACTGCATTTCCTCTATATATATTAATAGAGCATTTGCAGTGATTCTTGCCAATCCATCGATGTTCGCATCTCAAACATTATCCAAAGTGAAAACAAGTGTCTGCCAAAGGACTTTATACCATTGATGACAAATATAGACCACGAGTGGAAAAAAATGAACAAGATTTTAGCAATCTTAGTCCTCATCATATCCCTGATGGGGTGTGTAGCAGCTTTAGACGGACAAAGTGGGACAGATATGCGTCCAGGTGAAACCGCATTTGAGCATCTATTCAATCAAGGCATAGGTCAGCCGTGGATTGGAGGCAACCCGCCTGGTTTCCAAGGAGATCAAGGGATATCAACGGGTATATCAGGAGATATGTTCTCTAAATATTCTCAATTCTTCAGCTTGTCTAAAGGAAATGACCATAGAACGCATATCGAAGCTCCAACAAAATATGACATAAATAAGTTCCCAACTACTGTTTACTTCAGCTATCAAATGCAAGCTGTACCATATTCACAATACCAGACATATCCTGCATACACTAGTGGCAATTCGCTGTGGATTCAGGGGTCAACAAGCTGGTCTCAATATGCAACCATTCCTCAAGGTGCGGGCGTGTCCCTTCTAGCAACTACATCCACAGGTGGCAATGGATACCTTTACGAAATAACTCCTGATGGTCAGCTAACAAAGAACTATTACAACTTCTTCCCCGGTTCCAATCAGATAAACTTCTATGCTGACACCATAGGACAGCACATTTTGCTCTTCGCGATAGGTGATCAGGTCAGCAGTACCGTAGTGATCGATGTATCAGCCAATCAACCAAGCAATCAGCCGTATTAGAAAGACGTGCACTCACAAATGATGGGATTGGATGAAATTAATTCCATGCACCACTTTTTTGGGTCAGTTTTTCTTTTATTTCTTCTATTTATTCATTCATTCAGGGATACTACCACAATACCAGGGGACCAGTGATGCAAGGTTCGCGAACCTATAAAGATAGAAGCACTCTACAACGGTAGTGACTAAACTTTAACCTTATTTATTCCTAATCCGATCTACGATTATTAGTCTACATAAGGCAAAGCCTGTAAAATCGAATTTAGGGTCGGATCTAGTGTTATGTTATATAAGAAAGGATCTTTATCGAATTAGAGGGCTGTAGGATAGGGTAATGCGGATGGCAACGTGCATGATATTCGTAATGCTGGATTGTTGATCTTCGGAGTTACAATATTAGGTCGTGTATGTCATTTATTGAATTGGCACTCTGAAATTCAACAATTCCTTCAGGCTCCATACGTGATCAGTTAGACCTTCAGCCATTGCCGGAGTTCGCTGCGTCCATCTTTTTCTTCCCTCATTGATCTCTATTCT